>JBKKCB010000107.1:0-3485 GCA_046713545.1 Hyphomicrobiaceae bacterium
GAGCCGCTAGGCGTCGTCGGCCGAGGAGCGTTGCGCGCAGCCTCTGCCTCCTGATCGGCCTTGGACTTGAAGGCCGGGGTCGCCTGCAACTCTTCCTTCGACGCGGTCAGAATGACCATGACGCGTCCGCTCTCGGATGGACGGAACGAAAACTTGTCCATCTTCAGCGCGACGTTGTGCTCGCCCAGTCCGAGGAAGCCGCCGATGCCAATGATCACGCCTTCAATGCCGCTGCCATCCTGCTTCATGATGACATCATTGATAGTGCCGATCTTCTTCTGATCCGAGCCGTATGCCGTTTTGCCGATCAAATCGGTCCCGAGCACGGTATTGGTCGGCTGCGTCGTAATATGACCGTCTGCCGGGGTTGCCGACTTTGCGGCCGGAGCCACTTTTTCCGCGGGCATCTTTTCGGGCGGCTGTTGCGCCGCAGGTGACGCCCGCTTCTCAGTGGCCGACGGCGTCTCGCTCGACGTCTGCGCCATCGCAGGCGACATGCTCAACATCAACGCGAGGACACTTAGACTAGCTGCTGTTTTCGGTGTCATATTAAGCCTCCATAAATAGCTGCCCTGCGCCGGCAGAGTTCCCTGCTTTCCTGGTTGCGCGCAGGAGAGCCCGAATAACGCGGGGGCTTCACCCTGGTTCCTGTTGCAATGGCCTGATCTGACGCAAGGAAATCAAATGTGATTGGCTATCGCACCGCACACGGCAGTGCTGAGCACGAGCACAATGGCCTTCGCATTCAAGGGAGGAAACCCTTTTCGAGACTCAGAGACTGAATGCTGCGCTGCTTGCCGTTCGCACTCGATACCGTCAACGTCCAAGCCAGATCGGTGCCCCCTTCCTCCGAAGAGTGCGAGCGCAGATTTGCAGACAACTGCTCTCCCGCTTGAACGGACATCGGCTCGAGCACCGGAAAATAGAGCTGTTCCCAGTGAGTCGCCTGCTGGAGTGGACTGGTCGACAAGGGCACGCGCGGCGCCAGATGCGCCGTCCACCAAAGCGCCAATCCATAAACCGTGGTCTTGCGCGCCGCCCGCCACGTGGCGACGCCCTTGCGCGCCATCCGGTTGCGCACCGAGAAATCCAGCTGATCCCACAGCACTGCCGAACGTCCTTCGTCCCACAGTTCGCGCGGGGTGAATTTGCGCACGTACGCGTTGTTGAGGCTCATGACGCGCGCGAGGCCGAAGTCCAATCCGTGACCGATCTCGTTCCACACCGTCAAGTCATCGAACACCCGTGGCGCGATGACCGGGCACACGAACTGATCCAGCGCCCCGGGGATCAAGACTCCGCCGGGCTTGAGATGCCGAGCCCGTGCATCATTCATGGTCTCGACCAGGAATTCCTCGAGCGCGTAGTTACCCAGCGTCTCCGACACCACGATGTCGGCGCGCGGCGGATCGATGATCTCGGTCGACCGCGCCGCAATCACCTCGATGTTGCGCAGCTTGTTCGCCTTGATCAAACGCTCCGCGACCGCGCCGATCTCGGACTTTTCGTAGGCATACACTTTTTTTGCACCAAGGCGCGCCGCCAGCATGGCCAGGATGCCGGTGCCGGTGCCGACATCGACGACGATCGATCGCCCTTTCTCGATGACGCTCGCCAGCGCATCGTGAAAGGCAGCGATGCGAACCCGGTCGGCAATCAGTGTGCGGTGATACTCGATACGCATATGGCGAGGTGACCTTGCCCAGAGGCACGATTGAGATGGAGTGGTGTCACCACCTGCTCTAGTCTTCGTCGCGCAACACTGCAAGCAGGCCTGCCGGACGAAGGAAGCGCGTCATCCGGCCAAAACCGCCAGGGAGGATGCCTGATGCTCAGGATCTATGGACGCGCCAACTCCATCAACGTGCGCAAGGTCCTTTGGATGTGCGACGAGATCGGCCTCCCCTTCGAGCGCGAGGACTGGGGCCGCGGCTATCGCACGACCGACGATCCGGCCTTCCGCCGTGTCAATCCGTTCGGGGTCGTGCCCGTCATCGACGACGACGGCTTCGTGTTGCGGGAATCAAATACGATCACACGCTATCTCGCCACCAAGCACGGTCGCGAGGATCTCTATCCGCGAGACCCCGCTCCGCGCGCGACAGTCGAGTCCTGGATGGATTGGGCCGCAACGGATCTTTATGCGGGCGTGCGGCCCGTCTTCCTGGGCCTGCATGTCAAAATGCCGGCGTTCAGCGATGCAAAGGTGATCGAGACCGGCGTCGCCGAGTGGACGCGCCAGATGCGCCTGCTCGACGCGCACCTGTCCTCGACCGGTCCATTCATTACGGGCAAGACGTTCACGATCGGCGACATTCCGGCCGGCCTCTGCGTCAATCGGTGGTTCGGCATCCCATTTGAGAAGCCGGAGCTCAAGGCCGTCTCCGCCTACTACGAAGCCCTGTCCGAGCGCCCTGCGTATCTCAAGCACGGTCGCAACGGATCCCCCTAGTTGGGCGGCCTCCGGGACGAGTTGGGAACCGCCACGGTGTTGTCGCGTTGCACTTGCAAGGTCTGGTTGAGATCTACGCCAGGAGCAACAGCATGCGCGTGATACCTCTGGCGATCATCCTCTCGGGATTCCTGCTCGCGGGCAGAGCGGCATCGGCCCAGGAGTTTTGCGTCGCCTGCAACGGCCCCCCTGCCGTCTATCGGTGTGTGATCGGCGATGCGCGGCAGGCACAAGGGCAGCCGCTGCAGCAGTTCTGCACGACGACCCTGGCAAGAGAGGGCGCGCATGCAGAGTGTGGCATTCGCAAAGGAACGGTTTTTGATTGCGACGGCCCCATCAAACGCATCGGCGGGGCGGCGCCCGGCGCCGACAAGAGTGCTCAGCAGCCGTCGCAGAAGGCGGTGGAACCAGAGAAGCCGAAGGAGAACGTCGCCGATACCGTGCGCGATCTTTCGCGCGCCTCAGGCAAGCAAATCGAGAAGACCGGCGAGGCGGCCGGCGGCACCGCCAAGAGCATGTGGAAGTGCGTGACGTCGCTCTTCAAATCGTGCTGACGTCAAGCGCGCAGACGTCAATTCAGTGGCAGGACAACCACTCGCGTGCCGCCCGTTGCGCACGGCCAATCTCGACGCGCGTCAATTCGCGTGCGATCTCGGTGCGATAGTGACGGGCTTCCTGATTGCCCTTGAGGGCTGCCAGGTTGAACCACTTGTGCGCTTCGACCAGGTCGAGCGCCACATCGCGGCCTGTGCCGTACATCAGCCCGAGCTCGAACAGCGCGTCGGGTCCGCCGCTGGGGCCGGCGGCATCCATGGTCATCTCGTGAGGCAACTCATAACGGGCCATAACGCATACTCCAAGCCATCCCGGTACATGTCTGACGCCGCTAGGGCGATCCCGGTTCAAAACGCCGATCTGCGAGCGATGCAAATTTGCTCAATCGAAGCCATCGCCCGACGCATCAATTGTCGGGCGAAATTGCTTAAACTTTTGTCGTCCGGGAGCGTGCGCGGGGGCGTGATTGGGTTAGCGA
>JBKKCB010000108.1:0-28947 GCA_046713545.1 Hyphomicrobiaceae bacterium
GTCCTGATCTACATGGCGATCTATGTCGTCATGACGGTCGGGGCCTTCGCCTGCATCCTGTCGATGCGCCGCAACGACGGCGCCATCGAGGACATATCGGCCCTGTCGGGCCTTGCCCAGACGAACCTGCCGATGGCCTTTGCGCTGGCCGTGTTCATGTTCTCGCTGGCCGGCATTCCGCCGCTCGCAGGCTTCTGGGCCAAGTTCTACGTCTTCCTGCCGGCCATTCAGGCCGAGTTCTATACGCTGGCCGTCATCGGTGTCGTCGCGAGCGTGGTCGGTGCGTACTACTATCTGCGCATCGTCAAGATCATGTTCTTCGACGCGCCCGACGAAAAGCTGCTGCCTCCGCGCATGACGGAAGGTGTGGTGATGGCGCTGACGGCGCTGCTCGTCCTGCTCTACGTCGTGTGGCCGGGTCCGCTGGTGGATGCGGCAGCAGCGGCGGCGAAATCGTTGTACTGAGGCTGGATGGCCAACGCTCCATCAAACGCGACCGGCGCTGCGGCGGTTGTCGTGTTCGGCGAAATCGATTCGACGAATAGCGAAGCGATGCGCCGCGCCTGCGCGGGCGAGACCGGACCGCTCTGGATTCGCGCCGAGGCGCAAAGCCGGGGACGCGGCCGTTCGGGCCGGAGTTGGACCTCGCAGCCGGGCAACCTTTACGCAACCTTGCTGTTTGTGCCGGGATGTCTGCCGTCCGAGGCGCATCAGCTTTCGCTTCTGGCCGGCGTTGCCGTGCACGATGCCATCCACGTCTCGGCCGCCGGTGGTGTTGCGGGCCTGCGCCTCAAATGGCCCAACGATGTGCTCATAGGTTCCGCGAAAGTCGCTGGAATACTGGCCGAAAGTATTGTTGGACAGGGTGGCGAACTGCTGGCAATGGTGGGTGTCGGCATCAATCTCGCGAACGCGCCTGCTGACGCTGATCGCATCACGACGCATCTGGCGGAACACGGGGTCAGCAGTGATCCCGCGGTGGCTCTTGACCAACTTAACAATGCCATGTGGCGCTGGCTTGGTATTTGGGATCGCGGTCACGGCTTTGCCGAGATCCGTGCTGCGTGGCTGGAACGGGCCGGGTCACTGGGTGAGATGTTGGCGATCAACGCCGCCGACGGACGGGTCGAGGGCCGTTTCGCGGGGATCGACGCCGACGGTTCGTTGTTATTGAGAGATGCTGCAGGACATGAGCGTCGTTTTCAATTCGGGGACGTTTCCGTGATGGCGGGTGCGGCCCGCACGTGAGACATCAGATGGCCGACTCCGGCACAAGCAGACGAAAAGACCGCGATTCTCTGATTTTCCTTGCCCTGGGCGGGCTGGGTGAAATCGGCATGAATTGCTATCTGTATGCCCTGGGTGCCGAGGACAGCCGGAAGTGGCTGATGGTGGATCTGGGGATTACGTTTCCCGAGGGCGAGTTCGACCCCGGCGTTGATGTCATCCTGCCCGATCTGCGATTCATCGAGGAAAGAGCCGGCGACCTCGCGGGGCTGGTGCTGACGCATGCGCACGAGGATCACTTCGGCGCTGTCGTCGAGCTGTGGCCTAGGTTGAAAGTCCCCATCTACGCCACGCCGTTCACGGCAGCCCTGCTCAGGGCAAAGATGTCGGAATTCGGAGGCAAGAAAGATCTTCCCATTCGCGAGATCCAGATGGGGGCACGGTTCCAGGTCGGCCCGTTCGATCTCGAGCTGGTGACGATGGCGCATTCGATCCCCGAGCCCAATGGGCTGATTATCCGCACCAGCCACGGCAACGTGTTTCATACGGGCGACTGGAAGCTCGAAGAGCGGCCCGTGCTCGGACCGCGCGCCGACGAAGCCAAGATCGAAGCCCTTGGCCGCGATCCTGTCCTGGCGCTGGTGTGTGACTCGACGAATGCCTTCCGGGATGGCCGCTCACCGTCCGAGAGCCAGGTCGCGGCCTCGCACACCGATATCATCAAGGGTGGGAAGCGGGCGGTCGCCGTCACGACGTTCGCGTCCAACGTCGGCCGCATCAAGGCAGTGGCGGACGCGGCGCGCGCTACGGATCGGGATCTGGTCGTGGCGGGGCGGGCCATGCACCGGATCATCCAGGTCGCCAAGGACACGGGCTACCTGCCGCAGAATTTCCGCTACTTCGATCAGCAGGAATATTCCCATATCGCGGCCGACAGAGTGCTGGTCCTGCTGACCGGCAGCCAGGGCGAGCCCCGTGCGGCGCTGGCGCGGATCGCCGAGAACGAGCATCCGAGCATTTCGCTGGGCAAAGGCGATCTCGTCATTTTTTCCTCGCGCACCATCCCGGGCAACGAGAAGAGCGTCGGCCGCATCCAGAATGCGCTGGCGCGCATGGGGTGCGACGTGGTCACCGATGACAAGGCGCTCGTTCACGTGACGGGCCATCCGCGTCGCGAAGAGCTCAAGCAGATGTATGCGTGGGTCAAGCCGCAGATCGCCATTCCCATGCACGGCGAGATGCGGCATTTGAAGGAACACGCCCAACTCGCCCGCGACGCCGGTGTGCCGCGCGTGCTGACCCCCATCAACGGCGAGGTGGTGGAATTGGCGCCCGGGCCCGCGGCGATCATCGATGAAGCGCCCGTTGGGCGCCTGTTTCGTGACGGGCGCCTGCTGGTGTCCGCCGAGGACGGTCCGGTGCGCGACCGGCGCAAATTGTCGTTCGTCGGCATCGTCATGGTGTCGCTCGTGCTGTCGCGGCGCGGGGAATTGATGGCCGATCCCATCGTGACGCTGGACGGCGTGCCCGCCGAAACCGCCCGCCGGCGTTCGATGGACGACATTGTGCTCGATGTCGTGGAGGGCACCATCGACAGCATTCCGCCGCAGCGCCGGCGCGATCCCGAGGTGGTTCGCGAGGCCGTTCGCAGGGCCGTGCGGTCGGCGGTCGATGAGCACTGGGGCAAGAAGCCCATTGCCAAGGTGCACGTGTCGGTGGTGGATGTACGCTAGGATCGCCCACCGCCTGACCACCAGAGTGGAGGGTGGCCTGCCATGGAGGCCCCATGCTTGGTCGTTTGAATCACGTGGCGATTGCCGTGCGCAACATGGATAGCGCCGTTGAGGTCTATCGCACGACGCTGGGTGGCACCACGTCCGAGAAGGTGGCTCAGCCGGCGCACGGCGTTTCCACGGTTTTCGTGACGCTTCCGAATACCAAGATCGAGCTGCTCGAGCCCCTTGGCGACAACTCGCCGATCGCCAAGTTCCTCGAGCGCAATCCGGACGGCGGCATTCACCACATCTGCTATGAGGTGGAGGACATCATCGCGGCGCGCGATCGCCTGGCGGCGCAGGGCGCGCGCGTGCTGGGCGACGGAGAGCCGAAGATCGGCGCACACGGAAAACCGGTGCTTTTCCTGCATCCGAAGGATTTCTGCGGCACGCTCGTCGAGCTCGAGCAGGCATGAGCGCCGGTCTCGCAGCGGCGATCTACTTCATTGTGTGGTGGACCGTGCTCTTTGCCGTTCTGCCGATCGGGCTGCGCACGCAGGAAGAGGAGGGGCACGTCGTTCCGGGCACACCCGAGAGCGCGCCGGCGCGGCCTAGGTTCCTTTTCATTATCGCGCTGACGTCACTCATATCCGCGGTGGTGTTTGCGGTGATTTACGCCGTGGTCGTTTGGCGAATCATCGACTGGGACCGGGTCTTTCCGTTCGCGCCTGTGTGACGCGCGGCCCGCTGCACAAAATAAAAGAGCAAGGCGCGCGCCTTGCTCGGAAACAGTTGGAATTGTGCCGATCGCTGCAAGATTTATGCTCTTGCCTATTGTGTGCTTCCCGGCGGCGCCGCTCTCTCGACGTTCAAAAACAAGAGTAACGGCTGATTGTCTCCCCAGACCTGGACTACCACGGTTTCTCACCGAGGCCCCTTTTGACAATCGAATAATAGCCAGCAGAAAACGATCTGTCAGCAGCGAATGCGACAATTCGGCAAAAGACATGAAGAAATCTGCAATGCACCGGCCCGATGGGGCCCGCCATTGCCAGGGGAGAGGTAACTGGCTATTAGCCGTTGAACTCCGCCTTGGCCGTGCCAGCCATTGTCGCGCCAGCCGCCAGAAGAATTTGGCAAGTTTGGAAACAGTCTTATGCGCCTTTCCCGCTATTTCCTTCCCGTGCTGCGTGAAACGCCGAAAGAAGCCGAAATCGTTTCCCACCAGCTCATGCTCAGAACGGGCATGGTCAAGCAGGCGAGCGCCGGCATTTATTCGTGGCTGCCGCTCGGTTTCCGTGTGCTGAAGAAAATCGAGCAGGTGGTGCGCGAGGAGCAGAACCGATCGGGCGCGATCGAGGTGCTGATGCCGACGATCCAGTCGGCCGATCTGTGGCGGCAATCGGGACGTTACGACCACTACGGCAAGGAGATGCTGCGCATCAAGGACCGGCACGAGCGCGACATGCTCTTCGGACCCACCAACGAGGAGCTGATCACCGAGATCTTCCGGGACGGGGTCAAGAGCTACAAGGATCTGCCGCGCAATCTCTATCACATCCAGTGGAAATTCCGTGACGAGGTCCGCCCCCGCTTCGGCGTCATGCGCGGGCGCGAGTTCCTGATGAAGGATGCCTACACCTTCGACCTGACGCCCGAGGCGGCGCGGCATTCCTACAACAAGATGTTCGTTGCCTACCTCCGGACATTCGCCCGCATGGGTCTCAAGTCCATTCCCATGGCGGCCGATACCGGGCCGATCGGTGGCGACCTGTCGCATGAGTTCATCATTCTGGCCGAGACCGGCGAAAGCCAGGTCTACTGCCATGCCGGTTTGGTCGAGACGACGGCGCCGGGCCGCGACACGGACTTTGACGCGGACCTGTCACCGCTGATTGCAAAATTCACGTCCGAGTATGCAGCGACCGACGACAAGCACGACGCGGCCCGTTTCGAGCGCGAGGTGCCGGCGGAGAAGCGCATCTCGGCGCGCGGAATCGAAGTCGGCCACATTTTCTTCTTCGGGACCAAGTATTCCGATCCCTTGAACTGCCGGGTGCAGGGGCCTGACGGCAAGATGGTGGCGGTGCAAATGGGGTCCTACGGGATCGGCGTCTCGCGTCTGGCGGGGGCGATTATCGAAGCGAGCCACGACAAGGACGGCTGCATCTGGCCCGTCCCAGTGGCGCCGTTCGAGGTCGGCCTGATCAATCTGAAGGCGGGAGACAACGACACGGACAACGCCTGCGAGACGCTGTGCGAGCAGTTCGCGAATGCCGGGATCGACTATCTCTACGACGATACCGACGAGCGGGCCGGCGCCAAGTTCGCGAGCATGGACCTGATCGGCCTGCCGTGGCAGGTGATCGTGGGACCAAAGAGCCTGAAGAGTGGTGACATTGAGATCAAGGAGCGGAGGACCGGCGCCCGCCAGACGCTGCCGCTGGATGCTGCCGTAAAACAGCTCGTCAGTGCGATCACGAGCGCGCGTCAACTCGCCTGATCCGTCACGATGCGCCGGTGTGATGATCGAGAAATTCGCTGGCATTTGCCGCACATCCTGGAGCGAATTTCTCGATCTGAATCACACCGGAAAGTCTATGATGCTAGTGTCCCTTTGGATTCCGAAGTTCGCTGCCGGACCTAGCATCCAGATCAGGCGAACTTCGGGATCGGGACACTAGTCTGGAGCGGGAATGCCTGCAGCCGTGAACACGCGAGCCTTTGCGCCATTTGAATGGATGCTGGCGCGGCGCTATCTGCGCGCCAGGCGCAAGGAGGGCTTCATTTCGGTCATCGCCGGGTTCTCGTTTGCCGGCATCATGCTCGGCGTCGCGACGCTCATCATTGTCATGGCCGTCATGAACGGCTTTCGCAACGAGCTGTTCGAGAAGATCCTGGGGCTCAACGGCCATGTCGTCGTGCACAAGATCGGCGAACCCTTCAACGATTATGCCGAAGCGTCCCGACGCATCGCGGCAGTGCCGGGCGTCAAATCCGCGCTGCCGCTGATCGAAGGACAGGCCATGATTTCCTCGGGCGCCCAGACGCTCGGCGGCCTGGTGCGGGGCCTCAGCGAGGAGGGTATCAAGTCGCTCAATCTCGTCGCCGACAATATCCGCTTCGGGTCTCTCGATGGGTTCGACACGCAGGAAGGCATTGCGTTGGGAATGCGGCTGGCCAATGCGCTGCGTATTCAGGTCGGAGACAGCGTCACGCTGGTGTCGCCGCGTGGCGCATCGACGCCATTCGGCACCGCACCGCGCATCAAGCGCTACAATGTGGCTGCGATTTTCGAGCTCGGCATGTCGGAGTACGACAAGAGCATGATTTTCATGCCCCTCCTCGAAGCCCAGCGATATTTTTCGCGCCCCGACCAGGTGGACGTGCTCGAGGTCGTGGTGGACCGGCCTGAAAGAGTGGGCGAGCTGCTGGGTCCCATGAAAGCGGCCGGTGGTGAGACCCTTCACCTCACGGACTGGCGCAAGCGCAACGAGACCTTCTTCACGGTGCTGGAAGTCGAACGCAACGTGATGTTCATCATCCTGTCGCTGATCGTGCTGGTGGCCGCACTCAACATCATCTCCGGATTGATGATGCTGGTGAAGGACAAGGGGCGCGATATCGCCATCCTGCGCACCATGGGCGCCACCAAGGGTGCCATCATGCGCGTGTTCCTTATTACCGGGGCGTCCATCGGCGTGGTCGGAACGCTTGCGGGACTGGTGCTCGGCATCCTGTTCTGCTCGCGCATCGATGAAATCCGCCAGCTCCTGCAGCGCGTGACCGGCACCACCCTGATGGATCCGACCGTGTACTACCTGACGCGGCTGCCGGCCGACATCAACGTGCGCGAGACCGCATCGATTGTGCTGATGGCGCTGGTCCTCTCCGTCCTGGCGACGCTGTATCCGTCGTGGCGCGCCTCGCGGCTCGATCCCGTCGAAGCGCTGCGGTACGAGTGAGGAGCGCCGTGCAGGACACATCCTCGATCAACACGCCGGTGCTGCTGCTCGAGAACTTGTCGCGCACCTATCGCCAGGGCACGCGGGAGATCCCGGTGCTGGCCGGTGCGTCGGTCACGCTGTATCCGGGGCAGGCGGTGGCCCTGGTCGGTCCGTCCGGCGCGGGCAAGTCGACACTGCTGCACATCGCGGGCCTTCTCGAAACACCCGACACCGGCCGCGTGGTCGTCAACGGACGCGACTGCTCGCGCATGAGCGACGATGACCGCACGCGCGTGCGGCGCGTGGAAATGGGCTTCGTGTATCAGTTCCACCAGTTGCTGCCGGAATTTTCCGCGCTGGAAAACGTCGCCATTCCCCAGCTCATCTTAGGACGGCGGAAGGGTCAGGCGCAGGAGCGGGCGCGCGAGCTGCTGGTCGCCATGGGGCTCGGCGAGCGCGTCAATCACCGCCCCGCCGAACTGTCGGGGGGCGAGCAACAGCGTACCGCCATCGCGCGGGCGCTCGCCAACGCGCCGCGGCTGCTGCTGGCCGACGAGCCAACCGGCAATCTCGACCCGAATACCTCGGGCCACGTGTTTCGCGAGCTCATCGCGCTCATCGAGCAGACCCGCGTTGCGGCCTTGATTGCCACGCACAATCTCGAACTCGCGCGCAGCATGCATCGCGTGGTGCGCATGGAAGGCGGCCAGTTGGTGGAGCTGGATCCGGCCTCGGTACGGTAGGGCCGCCTTCGGACCATCAACAGCTTGTCCACGTCGCGGATATGAGCGGGCACTTCGGCGCGAGTTCGGGCTAATCTAGCGCCATGAACGCTCCGATTCGAACGCCCGATACCGTCGCCGATGCAACACCGGTGGTGAGGCCGCAATTCGTGCACCTCAAGGTGCATTCGTCCTATTCCTTGCTGGAAGGCGCGCTGCCGATCGGCCGCATCGCCAAGCTCGCCGACGCCGAGAGCCTGCCTGCCGTCGGCCTGACGGATACCAACAACCTGTTCGGCGCCCTGGAGTTTTCCGACAAGCTCGCGGGCGCGGGTGTGCAACCCATCGTCGGCTGCACGCTGCAGATCGATTTCGGCGACCGGCAGGCCAGCATGCCGATGCTGCGGCGCGCGAACGAGCCACTGGCCGCCCCGGCCGGTGCGGTTGCGTTTTTTGCGGCGTCCGAGGCCGGCTATCAGAACCTGATGAAGCTGGCGTCGCGGGCGTTCTTCGATCCTGAGGAGACTGCGCCGCCGCATCTCAAGGTGGAACGACTCGAAGCGCTGGGCGCCGGTCTCATTGTGCTGACGGGCGGGCCGGATGGTCCTATCGACAAGGCGCTGCGTGAGGATCAGCAGGATCTGGCCCAGGCGCGGCTCTTGAAGCTCAAGGCAATATTCGGGGACCGGCTGTATGTGGAATTGCAGCGGCATGGCTTGCCACACGAGATCGAGACTGAGCCGCAGCTGCTCGATCTCGCCTACGCGCACGCCATTCCCATCGTCGCGACCAACGAGGTCTATTTTGCCAAGCCTGACGACTATGACGCGCACGATGCACTGCTGTGCATCGCGGGCGGCAACTATGTCGTCGAGGACGACCGGCGGCGGCTGACGCGCGAACACTACTTCAAGAGCGCCGAGCAGATGGCTGCGCTGTTTGCGGACCTTCCCGAGGCGCTCGCAAATTCCATCGAGATCGCCAAGCGCTGTGCCTTCCGGCCTCAAGGGCGCAAGCCTATCCTGCCGCGCTTCGTGTCGGTGGGCGACGGCGCCAGCGAGGTCGATCAGCTCGCGGCCGAGGCAGACGAGCTGAGACGGCAGGCCGAAGCGGGGCTCGACCTGCGCCTCGCGAGCGGGAATTTTGCGCCGGGATTCACGCGCCAAGACTACGACAAGCGTCTCGCTTACGAAGTGGACGTCATCGCCAAGATGAAGTTCCCCGGCTACTTCCTGATCGTGGCGGACTTCATCAAGTGGGCCAAGAGCAACGGCATTCCGGTTGGCCCCGGCCGCGGCTCGGGTGCCGGATCGCTGGTCGCCTGGTCGCTGACGATCACCGATCTCGATCCGCTGCGGTTCGGGCTGCTGTTCGAGCGGTTCCTCAACCCTGACCGCGTCTCGATGCCGGACTTCGACATCGATTTCTGCCAGGACAGGCGCGACGAAGTCATTCGCTACGTGCAGAAGAAGTACGGCGAAGACCGCGTGGCGCAGATCATCACGCACGGCAAGCTGCAGGCGCGCGCGGTGCTGCGCGACGTCGGCCGTGTCCTGCAGATGCCCTATGGGCAGGTCGACAAGCTCTGCAAGATGGTGCCCAACAATCCAGCCGATCCGGTGACGTTGCGGCAGGCGATCGACGGCGAGCCCAAGCTGCAGGAAGAGCGCGATGCCGACCCCATGGTGGCGCGGCTGCTCGAGATCGGCGAGAAGCTGGAAGGCCTCTATCGCCACGCGTCCACCCACGCCGCAGGCATGGTGATCGGCGACCGGCCGCTCGACGAGCTGGTTCCTCTCTATCGCGATCCGAAATCCAGTTTTCCGATTACGCAATACAACTTCAAGCTGGTCGAGACCGCGGGCCTCGTGAAGTTCGACTTCCTCGGCCTGAAGACGCTGACCGTGCTGCAGAAGGCGGTGGAGCTGATCGAGCGCGGCCGCGGCGTGAAGGTCGATCTTCCCAGTCTTCCGCTCGATGATTCCAAGAGCTACGAGCTGCTGGCCAAGGCCGATACGGCGGGCGTGTTCCAGCTCGAAGGCACGGGCATGCGCGAAAGTCTCAAGCGCCTGAAGCCGGACCGCTTCGAAGACATCATCGCCATGGTGGCGCTGTACCGCCCGGGTCCGATGGACAACATCCCAACCTACATCAACCGCAAGCACGGCGAAGAGCCGATCGACTATCCCAACCCGATGCTCGAGCCGATCCTCAAGGAGACCTACGGCGTCATCATCTACCAGGAACAGGTGATGCAGATCGCCCAAGTCCTGGCCGGATACTCGCTCGGCGAAGCCGACCTGCTGCGGCGCGCGATGGGCAAGAAAGACAAGGCCGAGATGGCCAAGCAGCAGGCGCGCTTCGTCGAAGGAGCGATGCAGAACGGCGTGAAAAAGGCCGACGCGGTCTACATCTTCGAGTTGGTCGACAAGTTTGCGGGCTACGGGTTCAACAAATCCCACGCGGCCGCCTACGCCGTCGTCAGCTACCACACGGCTTACCTGAAGGCGAATTTCCGCGAGGAATTCCTGGCCGCGTCCATGACGCTGGACATCGCCAACACCGACAAGCTGGCAATGTTTGCCGCGGAAGCGCGCAAGAGCGGCATCACCGTCCGGCCGCCGTGCGTCAACGCTTCCGACGTCGAATTCCTGGCCGAGGCTCCGGCCGCGGGCGCCGAGCACGGCGCGATCCGCTATGCGCTGGCCGCGCTCAAGAACATCGGCGAGGCGGCCGTCGTCACGATCGTCAGCGAGCGCGGCGCCAATGGCGTCTACAAGGACCTGGCGGACTTCGCGCGCAGGCTCAATCCCAAGGCGTTCAACAAGCGCGGGCTTGAAACGCTGGCGATGTCGGGAAGCTTCGACGCGTTCGAATCTAACCGCGCTTATGTGCATGGCAATGTCGAGCACGTCATGGCCCTGTCGCAGCGTCTGGAAGCTGATGCCTCGGCCGGCACATCCGATCTCTTTGGCCTTGGGGCCGAGCCGCAAGGCCTGGACCTGCGCCCTGTGAAGGCGTGGACACCGATGGAGCGGCTGCAGCAGGAGTTCGCGGCCATCGGGTTCTATCTGTCCGGCCATCCGCTCGATGCCTATGAGACGATCCTGCCCAAGCTCGGTGTGCAGCGCTATGCCGAGTTCGAGACCCGCGCCGGCGTAACCGCAACGGCAGGCCGGCTGGCGGCCATCGTCGTGTCCTCGCGCGAGCGGCGCTCTCAGAAGGGCAACAAGTTCGCCTTTACGGCCTTCTCGGACGCGTCCGGGCAATTCGAAGCCGTGATCTTCTCCGATACGCTGGCGCGCTCCCGCGACCTGCTGGAAGTGGGGACGCCCGTCGTGCTCTCCGTCGAGGCCGAACGCGATGGGGAGACCGTGAAGCTGCGCGTCCAGTCGATCGAGGCGCTGGAAGCGGCGGCGGCCAGCGTGCAGCGCGGACTGAAGCTGGTTCTCGATCGCCGCATGATCGAGGCTGGCGAGGAACAGCTGCGCGAGATCAAGAAAACCTTGAAGCCCGGCGGCAAGGGCGAGGTGCAATTCATCGTGCCGCTGGGCGAGCGCGATATCGAGATCACGCTGCCCGGCCGCTACGAGGTGAGCCCCATGCAGATGGGCGAATTGTCGACGCTGCCCGGCGTTCTCGAGGTTATCGAGATGTGAGCGCCGGGGCCCGCGATCTGGCGGACGCCCGGCATTTCACCTAGTTTTGCTGCCGCTTCTTGGACCATTCGGTGTACTTGATCGCCTTCGCGTGCAGCTCCTTGTAGTACTTCGCGTACTCGTCGCCGATCATGACCTTGATGCCGAGGCCCGCTTCCTCGAGTCTCTTGATGTGATCGGGATCGTCCATCGCCGCCTTGAAAACTTCTTCGAGCTTCTTGACCACAGGCGCCGGTGTTCCCTTCGGGGCAGCGATGCCGCGCGACGAGTTCGAGAGAATATTGGCTGCACCGACTTCCTTCGTTGTCGGGACGTCGGGCAGATACTTCGACCGCTCCGAATCCATGACCGCGAGAGCGCGCACCTGCCCGCCCTTCACCTGCTTGACGATGGAGCCAACGTTGTCGAAGGAGACGTCGATGTTGCCGGCGAGCGTTTCCTTCATCTGAGCGGCGCCACCTTCGAGGTGGACGATGCGGACGGAAGCGCCTGTTGCTTCCTCGAACATCAGAATCGCCAGGTGATCGTCGGACAGGATGCCGGTGGTCGACACGCGCAGAGTGCCGGGGGCCTTCTTGGCCGCGTCGGCAAAGTCCTGGTAGGTCTTGAAGGGGCTTTCGGCGCGGACCCAGATCACACCCGGATCGAGCACCTGATTGATGATCGGAACAAAGCTGTCGATGTTGAAGATCGCCTGGCGCTCCGGATCGGCGACGATGGTGTTCATGCCCGGGAGATTGATGAAGCCGAGGTAGTAGCCGTCGGGCTTCTGGCGGACCATTTCGGTCCAGCCGACCTGGCCGCCTGCGCCGCTCTTGTTGACGACGACAATGGGCTGGCCAATGGCTTTTTCCGCGATCGCCGCCACGATGCGCGCCGCAACGTCGGTGCTGCCGCCCGCCGGGTAGGCCACCATCAGCTGGATCGGTTTGTCCGGATAGGTCTGTGCGGCTGATGGCGAGACGGTCAGCGCAAGGGCGCCAGTCAGAGCAGCCGTCGCTAGCAAGATACGCATTGTCTTCCTCCCTTTGGTTTTTGCTTTTCAATCGTCCTTTGCATCCCGCACCGCGGCCGGTGTCAGCCTGAGCGCGGAGATCGTGAGAACCACAACAGCGAGTCCGAGCAGAAAGGCCGAGATCGGCCGCGTGAGAAAAATGCTGAAGTCGCCGGCCGACATCTCCAGCGAGGTTCGCAGCGACTTTTCGAGCATGGGTCCGAGAATCAGCCCGAGAACGGCCGGCGCCAGAGGGAAATCAAGCTTGCGCAGAAAATAGCCGACGATGCCGAAGCCCAGCATGACCCAGACGTCGAACAGGCTCTGGTTGATGCTGTAGGCGCCCAGAATACAGAACAGGAGAGTGCCGACGGCGATGTAGTGGAACGGCACTTCCAACAGCTTGGCCCAAAGGCCGACCAGCGGCAGATTCAGCACCACAAGGATGACATTGCCGATGAAGAAACTGGCGATGACGGCCCACACGAGATCGGGGCGTTCCTGAAACAGGAACGGCCCCGGCGTCAGGCCGTTGATGATGAAGGCACCCATCAGCACGGCGATCGTTGGCGAACTCGGAATGCCAAGCGTCAGCAGCGGCACCATGGCCGCGTTGGCATAGGCATTGTTGGCGGTTTCGGGACCCGCAACGCCTTCGATGGCGCCTTTGCCGAAGCGCTCGGGTGTTTTCGAGATGCGCTTTTCCACGACGTAAGCCATGAACGTCGGGATGATGGCGCCGACGCCAGGGATGAGGCCGAGAAAGAATCCGATGCCTGTTCCGCGGGTGATGGCGCCCATTGACCGGCGCCACTCCTCGCGCGTTGGCCACAGGCCGCTGAGCTTGGTCTTCAAGACTTCTCGGGCCGGCTGCTCGACGTTGGCGAGAATCTCGCTGATGCCGAACAGGCCCATCACGACCGGAATGAAACCCACGCCATCGTAGAGATCGGGAACGCCGAATGTAAATCGCGGTGCGCCACGCACCGGGTCGATGCCGATCATCGCCAGCAAGAGACCGAACACCGTCATGAGGATGCCGGCAACCAGCGAGCGGCCGGCAAGGCTGGTGACCAGGCAGAGTCCGACGAGAAGCAGCGCGAAGAATTCAGGAGGCCCGAAGCTCAGCGCGAGCCGCGACAAAGGTGTTGCAACGAGGACCAGCAAGGATGCGGCGACGGTACCGCCGATGAACGAGCCGATGCCGGCGATGCCGAGCGCGGTGCCGGCGCGACCCTGCTTGGCCATCTCGTAGCCGTCGATGCAGGTGATGACCGAGGCAGCTTCACCGGGCACATTGATGAGCACCGACGTGATGGTGCCGCCATACATCGCGCCGTAGTAGATGGCACTGAGCATGATGATGGCGCCGGTCGGATCCAGATTGAACGTCAGCGGGATCAGGATGGCTGTGCCGGCAGCGGGACCCAGGCCCGGCAGAACGCCGATGAGCGTGCCGAGCACACACCCCACGAAGGCGAAGGTGAGGTTTGCCGGCGTGAGCGCGGCAGCAAAGCCGGCGAGGAGAAATTGCAGAGTGTCCATGTTTGCGCTCGCTCAGATGCCGAATGTGCCAAGGGGCAGGGGCACCTTGAGCCAATGGTAGAAAACGTGAAAAACGCCGAAGCTGCCGAGGACGGCGAAGATCGCAATGACAATAGGATTGCGGGCGCCGAGCGCAGGCAGGAGGAGCGCACAGAAGACGAGTGCGACCAGCCGAAAGCCGGCTATTTCTAGGAGGGCGGCAGCAGCGCCCAGACCTGCGACCACCGCCAGAATGCGGGTCAGGGCCAAGCCACGCGGGATAAGGATGGCTCCGGCGAACTCTGAGCCGCCAGAGACGGTGACCTGCACGATCAAGGTTGCGCCGAGCACCATTCCGAGGATTGCGAGGCACAGCGGAAAGAAGCCTGGGCCAGGGCCAAGGGCATCACCGAGCGGTAGGGAGAGGCTGCGATAGCAGGCATAAGCGAAAATCGAGATAAAGCAGGCGGATGCAGCCTGCCAGCCGCGCTTCATGCCAGTTCCTCCCAGGGGTCGTCACCGTTGTTGTCGTTTTGGTGAACGCTAGCATGCGAAGCCGGAAGGTCAAGCAAGGCTAATGTGCTGGGGATCGCGCTTTGGCTTGTCAAAAGGGCGCCAAACCGCTAGAAGCCGCCCATCTCACACGCGGACCATGCGCTGCTGCCGGCCCCAAAGGCCAAGGCATCGCACCGGTGGGTTGATCTGATGCAAGATCATCCCGATCGTTCGCGGCGGCCTAACCGGTAAAGGACAACGCACGTATGCTGCCACAATTCAACATGCGCCAGCTTCTGGAAGCTGGCGTGCACTTCGGCCATCAGGCCCACCGCTGGAATCCCAAGATGGCGCCCTTCATCTATGGCGCCCGCAACAACATCCATATCGTGGATCTCGCGCAGACGGTGCCGCTGCTGCACCAGGCGCTGGTCCAGGTGTCGGAGGTCGTCGCCAAGGGTGGCCGCGTGCTGTTCGTCGGCACCAAGCGCCAGGCGGCCGACGGGATAGCGGAAGCCGCCAAGCGTTCGGCTCAGTATTACATCAATCATCGCTGGCTCGGTGGAACGCTGACCAACTGGAAGACGATTTCACAGTCCATCCGGCGGTTGCGGCAGCTCGACGAGATCCTGGCTGGTGAAAGCCAGGGCCGTACCAAGAAAGAGCTGCTGAACATCCAGCGCGAGCGCGACAAGCTCAATCAAGCGCTGGGTGGCATCAAGGACATGGGCGGCCTGCCCAATCTTCTGTTCGTGATCGACACGAACAAGGAAGACATCGCCATCAAGGAAGCCCAGAAGCTGAAGATTCCGATCGTGGCGATCATCGACACGAACAGTGACCCGGACGGCATCGACTATCCGGTCCCCGGCAACGACGATGCCGGCCGCGCCATTACGCTTTACTGCGATCTCATCGCGCGTGCCGCGATCGATGGCATCGGCCGAGGCCAGACCGCGTCCGGCGTCGATGTGGGCGCCTCCGAAGCCCCACCCGAGGAACCGCTCCCCGAAGAAGTTCCGGCCTTCAAGGGTATCGATGCCCCGCGCGGCGAAGCCGACGATCTCAAGCGCATCTCCGGCATTTCCGGCAAGATCGAGCAGAACCTCAACGACCTGGGCGTGTACCATTTCTGGCAGCTGGCGGATGCCGACGAGGCGGCCGTCGCCGTGCTGGACAAGCTGCTTGGAACGCGCGGCCGCGTCGCGCGCGACAACTGGGTTGGCCAAGCCAAGAAGCTGGCGGAAGAGGCTGCTGCCTAGGGCAGCCCTCCTACGATGCACCGTTGCGGCTTCAGTCGCCGCAACACCTATTGTCTATAGTCAACGTGAAGGCACAGCATGACCACCGTCACGGCATCCATGGTGAAGGAGCTGCGCGACAAGACCGGCGCCGGCATGATGGATTGCAAGGCCGCGCTGATCGAAACCAAGGGCAATGTCGAGGACGCCGTCGATTGGCTGCGCAAGAAGGGCCTGTCGAAGGCTGCCAAGAAGGCCGACCGGATCGCGGCCGATGGCTTGATCGGCATTACGGCATCCGAGCGCAGCGGCGCGTTGGTCGAGATCAACGCCGAGACGGATTTCGTCGCCCGCAACGACAAGTTCCAGGACATGGTGCGCCAGATCACGGCGCTGGCATCCGATGCGTCGGGTGACCTGTCGAAGCTTATGGCAACGCCGGTTCCGGGCAAGCAGGGAACCGTCGCAGAGCATGTGCAGGAGATGATCGCCACCATCGGCGAGAATATGAGCGTGCGCCGCACCGCGAGCCTGGGCGTCAAAGAGGGCGCCGTGGCGAGCTACATGCACAACCGTGTGGCCGATGGTGTCGGCAAGATCGGCGTTCTGGTCGCGCTGGAATCCAAAGGCAAGGCCGACACGCTGGCCGATATCGGGCGTCAGATTGCCCTGCATGTGGCAGCGGCACAGCCCCAGTCCGTCAGCGCCGATCAGCTCGACAAGGCTCTGATCGATCGCGAGCGCAGCGTCTACCTGGAGCAGGCCAAGGCCTCCGGCAAGGCGCAGGACATCATCGAAAAGATGGTGGAAGGGCGGTTGCGCAAGGAATTCTTCGGCCAGGTCGTGCTGCTGCAGCAGGTCTTCATGGGGCCCGCCGGAGATGGCAAGATGACCGTCGAGCAGTATCTCAAGGCCGAAGAGAAAAATGTCGGCGCGCCGATCAAGGTCGCGAATTTCATTCGCTATGCCCTGGGTGAGGGCATCGAGAAGAAAGAAACGGACTTTGCCGCCGAGGTGGCTGCCCTTACAAAGTCTGATCCGGCCAAACCCTAGAGGCTGATGGCCGGCCGGGATTGCGACGTCCGTCAGGGAGCAGCCAGATGAGCGGAGCCACGACGGGATTGCGCTACAAGCGTCTTCTCCTGAAGCTGTCCGGCGAGGCGCTGATGGGCAAGAACGCCTATGGCATCGACATGGGCGTTTGCAACCGGCTCGCCCTCGACGTCAAGGAGGTCATTGATGCGGGTGCGCAGATCGCGCTCGTCATCGGTGGCGGCAATATCTTTCGCGGCCTTGCCGCGGCCGCCAAGGGCATGGACCGCGCCACGGCCGACTATATGGGCATGCTCGGAACCGTGATGAACGCGCTCGCGTTCCAGAATGCGCTCGCCCAGGCGGACGTGGATGCACGCGTGCTGTCGGCCATCTCGATGCCGACCGTATGTGAAGCCTACGTGCGGCCCAAAGCGCTGCACTACATGGATCAGGGCCGGGTGGTGATTTTTGCTGCTGGAACCGGCAATCCCTATTTCACGACCGATACAACGGCAGCGTTGCGCGCCATCGAGATGGGGTGCGATGTCCTGGCGAAGGCGACGCAGGTCGACGGGGTCTATTCGGCAGACCCCAAGCAGGATCCTGCCGCGGTGCGGTATGACCGGCTGACCTATAGCGAAGTCCTCTCCCGCAATCTCAAAGTCATGGACGGCGCGGCCATCGCCCTTGCCCGGGACAACAATCTTCCGGTAGTTGTGTTCTCGATCGAGGAAGCCGGCAATGTCCTGAAGGTTTCGCGAGGCCAGGCACGCATGAGTCTGATAGAAGGAGCGAGCTGAAGCCGCCACGCAGGATGTCCGTGACTTCGGCGATCCGTGCTGGGATCGCGGGGCTTCGGGCGGCGTCAGACGGGGTCTGCACACGGCGATCCAGGAGTGAATTCGATGGCGGCCGCAAAATTTGACATTAAGGATCTCGATCGGCGCATGCGCGGTGTTCAGGACACCCTGAAGCGGGAGTTCGCCGGCCTTCGGACCGGTCGTGCATCGGCCAGTCTGCTCGACCCCGTGATCGTCACGGTCTACGGCGCCAAGATGCCGCTCAATCAAGTGGCCACCGTCAGTGTCCCCGATGCGCGGACAATCTCCGTCCAGGTGTGGGACAAGAGCCAGGTGCAAACCGTCGACCGCGCCATTCGCGAGGCCAATCTCGGCCTCAACCCCATCGCCGAAGGGACGCTTCTGCGGCTACCTATCCCGCCCCTCAACGCAGAGCGCCGCCAGGAGCTCGCCAAGATCGCGCACAAATATGCCGAGCATGGCCGCGTCGGCGTGCGCAACGTGCGGCGTGACGGCATGGAGCTGCTGAAGAAGCTCGAAAAGGACGGGGACATGAGCGAGGACGAGCACCGTAAGAATTCCGCGAAGGTCCAAGAACTTACCGATAAACTCATAAAAGAAGTCGATCAGATGCTGGTGGCGAAAGAGGCCGAAATCAAGCAGGTTTGACCCTGCTTCTGCTGCGGGTGCCCGATGGCTGCGGGCCGCTCGCCGGGCTTGCGATAGATCAGCCTGCAAGCAGGACGCCTTCCGCGGTGCCAAAGAACCTCACGTGACCGAGATCGAACAACAGTCGGGCTTCGAGAACGCGGCCAAAGCAGGCCCACGGCACGTTGCGATCATCATGGATGGTAACGGCCGGTGGGCGAAGCAGCGTGGTCTGCCACGGGCGGCAGGGCATCGTTCGGGCGTCGAGGCTGTGCGCCGGACCGTCAAGGCGGCCATCGAGCTTGGCGTGGGCTACCTCACCATTTTCAGCTTTTCATCGGAGAACTGGTCGCGGCCGGCCGCCGAGATCGATGATCTGATGGGGCTTATCAAGCGCTTCATCCGTCGCGATCTGACCGACCTGCATCATCACGGCGTGCGCATCCACGTCATCGGCGAGACCACCAAGGTCGATCTCGAGCTGCTGGCCATGATCGAGGAGGCCAAGACCCTTACGGCCGGCAACACGGCTCTCAATCTCATCATAGCGTTCAACTATGGCGCCCGATCTGAGATTACGCGCGCCGTGCGCCGCTTGGGCGCCAAGGTAGCCAATGGTGAAATCGCCGCTGCCCACATCGCGCCTGAACATATCGAGGCGGAACTCGACACGGCCGGATTTCCGGACCCCGATCTGCTGATCCGCACAAGCGGCGAATTGCGGCTGTCGAACTTTCTGCTGTGGCAATGTGCGTATACCGAGCTTGTGTTCCTCGATGTGTACTGGCCCGACTTCGGCCACGAACAACTTGCGCACGCGATCAAGGAATACCTGGGACGCGACCGTCGGTTCGGTGGGCTCAACGCGCGTTCGATGGCCTGAGCGCGACGGCATCGGATCGACCGCAGAGGACATGCTTTGGAGCCAGAAAACGCAACGCCGGTGCCGGCCCTTCCGCGGGATCTCTTTCCACGATTGGCATCGGGCGTCGTGCTGGCTGTGGCGGCGCTCGCGCTGACCTGGGCCGGCGTCTGGCCGTTTGCGCTGCTGGTTTTGGCCGTTGCGCTCATTATCGCCTGGGAGTGGGGCGGGATCGTGCGTGAGGCCTCTGTCGATACGATCTTCGTCGTCAGTGCCTTGGGCGTTTGCGCCGCTGTCGTGTTGACCGCATCGGGCACGCCTGGGCTCGGTCTCATCACGCTTGCCGTCGGGGCCATCCTCGCGGCGCTCCTGGGCTTCGGGGATCGCGGCCATCTGTCATCGCTCGGTGTGCTCTACGCCGGCTTGCCGGCCATCTCGCTGATTTGGCTCAGAAGCAGTCCGCAATGGGGGTTCTTGGCGGTCCTATTCGTGTTGTTGGCCGTATGGGCGACCGATACGGGAGCCTACGCCGCCGGCCGCGCGTTCGGGGGGCCGCGACTGGCTCCGCGCTGGTCCCCCAACAAGACCTGGACCGGCCTCGTTGGTGGTGTGGTATCTGCCATGCTGCTGGCGGCAGTGCTCGGATACGTGGCTGAAACCGGATCCATCGGGCGCATGGTTGTGGGCGCGGGCGTTCTTGCGGTCGTGGCGCAGGCAGGCGACATCGCGGAGTCCGCCCTAAAGAGACAACACGGCGTCAAGGATGCGAGTACGCTCATTCCGGGTCACGGCGGCTTCATGGACCGGGTCGACGGTCTTGTCTTCAGTGCCACGTTTGCTGCCGTGTTTGGTCTTCTGGTGAATGTGCACGATCCTGCGCGCGCACTTCTGATGTGGCATTAGCGCGATGAGCATCGACGAAACCAAGGAAGCGGGATTGACGAGACGGCAACGGCGCATGGCTGTTGGCCATGTTGCCTCGAATGTCGACGTCCGTTCACTGACCGTGCTCGGGGCCACGGGCTCGGTCGGCCGCAGCACGCTTGACCTCGTGGGCCGCCACGCCGAGGGGTTTGTCATCGAAGCGCTGACGGCACAATCCAACGTTGCAGGACTCGCCGAGCTGGCTCGGCGTCACCGGGCCAAGGTCGCGGTGATCGGCGATGAACGCTTGCGCACGGAACTCGAGGAGCGGCTCGCAGGCAGCGGCATCGAGAGCGCGGCAGGCCCCGAAGCGCTCATTGAAGCGGCCGTGCGTCCTGCCGACTGCGTGATGGCGGCGATCGTCGGTGCGGCCGGTTTGAAGCCCACATTTGCGGCTGCGCGTCAGGGACGGCGCGTGGCTCTTGCCAACAAGGAATGCCTTGTCTCGGCCGGCGAAGTCTTCATGCAGACGGTGCATGACGCGGGCACCGATTTGGTGCCCGTCGACAGCGAGCATTCAGCAGCGTTTCAGGCCATCGCCGGCGCCGATCCGGCATCCATCGAGCGTATCGTCCTGACGGCCTCCGGCGGACCCTTTCGCACAGCGTCCCGCGAAGCTCTTGCAAGCGCCACCCCGGAGCAGGCCTCCAAGCATCCCAACTGGTCCATGGGTCCCAAGATCACCATTGATTCAGCGACCTTGATGAACAAGGGCCTGGAGCTGATCGAGGCTTTCCACCTGTTTCCCGTGCGGGCCGATCAGCTGGCTGTCGTCGTGCATCCCCAGTCGATCGTGCACTGCCTGGTTGAATTCTCCGACGGATCGGTGCTGGCACAACTCGCAAATCCCGATATGCGCACGCCGATTGCGCTGAGCCTCGCGTGGCCGCGCCGCATGCATGCGCCGACCGCCCGATTGGATCTGGTCAAGATCGGCACACTTTCGTTCGAGGAACCCGACGAGACACGTTTTCCCGCCTTGCGGCTCGCCCGCGAAGCCTTGGTGCTCGGCGGCACGGCCGGCGCCATACTGAATGCTGCCAACGAGCTTGCCGTGGACGGATTTCTGGCCCGCAGGATCGGTTTCCTTGAAATTGCCGCGCTTGTGGAGGACGTGCTTTACCAAGCTGAACGGGCAGGGCTCGTCCGCGAAGCGGCCGACCTGGCCGATGTCCTGGCCGCCGACGAAGCCGCACGGGCAATGGCACACGGATTGCTCAAGCGCTATGGTTAGGCAGTCGTTTCTTTCTGATCCGACCGTGAGCCGATTGCGGCTCGTTGGCGGCACACCGGCATGAATTGCCGCAATTGGGAGCTCGGGTCCGAGCGATGATCTGGAATTTCCTTTCCGTTCTTCTTCCGTTCCTTTTTGTGCTGACCGTCGTCGTGTTCGTGCACGAACTCGGTCATTTTCTGGTGGCGCGGTGGTGTGGCGTGAAGGTGCAGACCTTCTCGATCGGTTTCGGCCGCGAAATCTGGGGCTTTGACGACCGCCACGGAACACGCTGGCGTTTGGCGTGGATACCACTCGGCGGCTACGTGAAGTTCATCGACGACGAGAACGGCGCCAGCGTCCCGTCGCGGGAGGCGCTCACGCGGTTGTCGCCCGAAGAGCGGGCCGGGGCATTTCAATCCAAGTCCCTGGGGCAGCGGGCGGCCGTGGTTGCCGCAGGGCCGATCGCCAATTTCATTCTTTCAATCGCGCTTTTTGCAATCATCTTCACCGTTGTTGGAATTTCCGTCACGGCGCCCCGCGTTGACGAACTGATCCCCGACGGCATCGCGGAAAAAGCAGGCTTCAAGGCGGGCGACCTGATCGTCTCCATCGACGGGGGCGCCATCGAGAGCTTCAACGAAATGCAGCGCGTCGTCGGCGCCAATGCCGACCGGGAGCTGGTCTTCGGGGTCGAGCGGGGCGGTACCTTGCTGACGATCAAGGCGACGCCGGGCCGGCGCGAGATGACGGACCGTTTCGGCAATACGCTGCGCATCGGTGTCATCGGCGTGAAGCGCACGACCCAGCCTCAGGACTGGGAATACAAGCGTTATGGACCGCTGGAGGCTCTTTGGCTGGGGGTCAAGGAGACCCATTTCATCGTTGCCAAGACGCTGGGCTACCTCCGCGATGTCATCCTGGGGCGGGAGGCTGCCGATCAACTTGGCGGTCCGATCCGGATCGCCGAGGTGTCAGGGCAGGTCGCCAGCGCGGGATTTGTTCCCCTGCTGAACCTGACCGCGATCCTGTCGGTCAGCATCGGACTCATCAATCTGTTCCCGATCCCGCTATTGGACGGCGGTCATTTGCTGTTCTACGCCCTCGAGGCGATCCGCCGCCGGCCGCTCAGTGCGCGTGCTCAGGACATCGGGTTCCGCATCGGGCTAACGCTCGTTTTGATGCTAATGATGTACGCGACTTTCAATGACTTACCTATCGTACGCAAGTGGATCGGTCTTGGCTGAATCTTGGCCAGTGAAGCAATATTGCCACTTCCAACATGGGGTCGGAATCGATAAAAACGTTTACCTTTTGAACGTCACTGAACCGCTTTGGACGGCGGTTGGGTGGTGTGACTGCTGCGAGTGTTGCGACTAAACGACGGCCTGACGCCGACAGGCACGTTCGTGGTGGGGGATCGGCGAACCGGAAGGCAAACCAAAAGAATGCCTCTCTTTGGGACGAGTAGGTCTGGGGGACTAAGGTGGGTGGTGGTGCTGGCTCTGCTGATGCAGGCGCCGGTGCTGACCGTAGGGGACGCAGTTTTGACGTCCGCTTCCGCCCAGGACTCCCGCATCCGTGACATTCGGGTCGTCGGCAATCGACGCGTCGAGCCGGAAACGGTGCGCTCCTATATGCGCATGTCTGTTGGCGACGCTTACGATGCCGGCAAGGTCGATCAATCGCTGCGAGCGCTGTTCCAGACGGGGCTGTTTGCCGACGTCCGGATTGACCGGGAAGGTTCGGCTCTGGTCGTCACCGTGGTCGAGAACCCGGTCATCAATCAGATTGCCTTCGAGGGCAACTACGAGGTCGAGAAGAAGACGCTCGAAAGCGAAGTCCAGCTCAAGCCGCGCGCCGTGTATACGCGCGCCAAAGTTCAGGCCGACGTGCAGCGCATCCTCGACGTTTATCGTCGGCAGGGGCGGTTCGCGGCCACGGTCGAACCCAAGATCATCGAGCTCGAGCAGAGCCGGGTGAACCTTGTCTTCGAGATCAACGAAGGCGGCGCCACCAAGGTCAAGAGTATCCAGTTCATCGGCAATCGGGCCTTCTCGGACTCGCAGTTGCGCGACATCATCACGACATCGCAGCAGGGCTGATTCGATTTCCTGAAGGGCACGGCATTCTACGATCCCGACCGCGTCAACCTCGACCGTGAACTGCTGCGCCAGTACTACCTCAAGAACGGCTATGCCGACGCGCGGATCGTTTCAGGCTCGGCAGATTTGGACCGGGACGGCTCTGGATTCTTCCTCACGTTCGTCGTGGAGGAGGGCGAGATCTATTCCTTCGGGGACGTCCGTGTGGAATCCGGTCTCGCCGGCATCACGCCGCAGGAGCTGATGGGCGAGGTCCTGACCAAGCGCGGCAGCACCTACAATGCTTCCGATATCGACAAGACGGTGGAACGTCTGACCCTGGTGGTGTCGGAGCGCGGCTTTGCATTTGCTCGCGTGCGACCGAAGGCCGATCGCGATCCGGCGGGTCGAGTCATCGCCCTGGCGTACGTGATCGATGAGGGGCCTCGGGTCTACATCGAGCGCATCAATGTCATCGGCAATACGCGCACCAAGGACTACGTCATTCGCCGCGAATTCCGCTTGGCTGAGGGTGACGCGTTCAATCCGCTGCTCGTGGATCGCGCCAAGAAGCGCCTGCAGGGATTGGGCTTCTTCAAGGGTGTCGACGTCAAGCGCCGCCCCGGATCAGCACCCGATCGTATCGTTCTCGACGTGGAGCTGGTCGAGCAGCCGACGGGTGAAATCTCCTTCGGTGTGGGCTACTCGACAGCGGAAGGTATCATCGGCGACATCACGTTCACCGAACGCAACCTGATGGGCAATGGCCAGTTCCTGCGCCTCAAGGTCGGCGGCTCGTTCGAGCGCACGCAGCTCGACCTGTCGTTCACCGAACCGCGTTTTCTGGACCGCAACCTGTCGGCCGGCTTCGACCTGTTCCACAAGGACATCCAGGACAGCCAGTACCAGCTCTACAACAGCATGAAGACGGGTGGCACTTTGCGCATCGGCTTCCCGTTGTCGGAGCAGCTCTGGCTGACCAATTACTACACGATCTCGCGCGACGAAATTTATAACGTCGACACGAGCTACAACCCGGCTGCGGGCGATAACTCGGTCGCATCGCTCGCCATCCGACAGGCGGAAGGCATAGCCTATACATCGCTGGTTGGAACATCGATTGTGTATGATCAGCGCAATCATCCGCGCAATCCGAACCGTGGCTACTACCTGCAGGCCAGCAGTGACTTGGCGGGCGTCGGTGGCGACGTGCAGTTCGCGCGCTTCATGGGTGAGGGGCGCTACTATTATCCGGTCACCGAAAAGATCACGTTCGTCGGGCGGGTGATGGGTGGCCATATCATGGGCTGGGGAGGCGATGACGTTCGCCTGCTGGACATGTTCTACCGTGGTGGCGAGACGATCCGTGGCTTCGAACGGTCTGGCTTTGGTCCGCGTGACACGTCGACGGACAGCGCGCTCGGCGGCACAACCTTCTATGCTGTAACGGCCGAGGTGCGGTTCCCCCTGCCGCTTGTTCCCGACGATCTGGGCATGAGTGGTGCGTTCTTCGTCGATGCGGGAACGCTCTTTGGCACGAACAAGGCGACGAAGGCGCTGAACGGGCAAACGGACCCAATAACGGGACTGCCGATCAGCATCGTCGACGACGCCAGCATCCGCGTATCGGCCGGTACCAGCCTTCTCTGGAACTCGCCACTTGGTCCGCTGCGTGCCGACTTCGGCTTTGCCATCATGAAAGAGACCTACGACAAGGAGCAGCTCTTCCGCTTCGGTGCCAGCACCAAATTCTGAGATCTGGCACCGGGATCTTGCTCCAGCGCTCCAGGGCGGCACGTGTTGCCGCCCGCTTGCGTCTCTCCTGACGGTTGCTCATTCCCCTTCGGCGGCGCAAGATTGTCCGCGGCAGGCTTGCGGCTCGGCGGAAGGGTTCTATGCAGCATCCGGGTTTCTTTGACCGGGCGGGTCCGTTTACGATCGCCGCGATCGCAGAAAAGATCGGCGCCGAGCTCCCGCAAGGGTCAGATGGATCGAAGGCAATCGAGGACGTGCGCCCGCTGGGCGAGGCCACGGCTGCCCACGTCACCTTCCTCGATAACCGCAAGTATTTGCCGCAACTCGAACAGGCCAAGGCCGGCGCTTGCATTATCGCCCCGGCCTTTGTGTCACGTCTGCCGCCCGGCACCTCCGCACTGGTGTTGAAGACCCCCTACCGGGGTTTCGCCCTGGCCCTGCACCTGTTCTACCCCAGCGCCATGACCCCGCTGGCGGCCAGGTTTGCTGCTGGCGAGGACGGAGGCGGGAACGTCCATCCGACGGCCCAGATCGGCGAGGGTGCCTGCATCGAGCCCGGTGCCGTCATTGGCCGCGAGGCCCGGATCGGGGCGGGGACGACGATCGCGGCAGGGGCCGTGATCGGCTACCGGGTGGTCATCGGCCAGGGCTGCTATATCGGGCCCTGTGCCAGCGTCCTGCATGCCTTGGTGGGCGATCGGGTGCTGATTCACCCGGGGGTGCGCGTCGGCCAGGACGGCTTCGGCTTTGCCATGGGGCCAGACGGCCATCTGAAAGTGCCCCAGATCGGCCGGGTCATCATCCATGACGAGGTTGAAATCGGCGCAAACTCCACGGTGGACCGCGGGGCCCTTAAGGATACCGTCATCGGACAGGGTACGAAAATTGATAATCTCGTTCAGATCGGGCACAACGTCATCATGGGCCGAGGGTGCGTGATTGTCGGGCAGACCGGCATCGCGGGCTCGGCCGAGCTTGGTGACTTCGTCGTCATGGGTGGCCAATCCGGCTTGATCGGGCATATCAAGGTCGGCTCGGGTGCCCAGATTGCCGGCGGATCACATCCCAAAGACGATGTGCCGGCCGGCGCACGCATGGGCGGTACACCGGCGCGTCCGTTCCGGGAATGGGCGCGTGAGATTGCGGCCATAAGACGGCTCGCGCGCACGGGTGTGCCGCCGGGCACTGATCAAGAGAACTAAGGGTCTGTAGACATAGCGTACGCAGACAACGTGAGGGCGCGTAGCATGCAGGAGACGACGAAAGGGAAAGGGAAAGCAGAACTCCCATCCGCCGATATCGGCAAGGTGCTGAAGCTGCTGCCGCATCGCTATCCGTTCTTGATGGTCGACAAAATTATCGAGATGGATCGCGACGAAAGCTGCATCGGCATCAAGAACGTCACGTTCAACGAGCAGTTCTTTCAGGGACATTTTCCCGGGTTCCCGGTGATGCCGGGTGTGCTCATCGTCGAGGGCCTCGCACAGACGGCGGGCGCGCTGTGTGTCCACAACCTCCAGGAAGACTACAAGCCTCAGCTGGTGTATTTCATGGGAATCGACCGCGCCAAGTTTCGCAAGCCCGTCGTTCCCGGCGATCAGCTCGAATATCACGTCCGCAAGATCAGAAGCCGGGGCAGGGCATGGCGGTTCTACGGTGAGGCGAAGGTCAACGGCCAGATCGTGGCCGAGGCTGAGGTGAGCGCCATGATCGTGGACCCAGAGAATGTCAAAATGTGAGATCCATCCGACCGCTATCGTCGAGGACGGAGCAAAGCTCGGCGAGGATGTCTGGATCGGACCCTACTGCATCGTCGGGCGCGACGCAGCGCTCGGTGACGGCTGCAGATTGCTCAGCCACGTGGTTGTCGCCGGCCGCACGACCATCGGACCGCGCACACGGATATTCCCGTTCGCGTCCATCGGCCATCAGCCCCAGGATCTGAAGTACAAGGGCGAACCGTCGACGCTGACGGTGGGTGCCGACTGCCTGATCCGGGAAGGCGTGACCCTGAACCCCGGCACCGAGGGGGGCGGCATGGTGACGACGATCGGCGACAAGTGCGCCTTCCTCGCCAACAGTCATGTCGGGCATGACTGCCACGTCGGCGACAGCGTCATCTTCTCCAACAATGTGATGCTGGCCGGGCACTGCACGGTCGGCAACTTCGCGATCATCGGCGGCGGGGCAGCCATCATTCAGTTCGCGCGGGTGGGCGCGCACGCGTTTCTGGGCGGCATGTCGGGGCTGGAGAACGACCTCATCCCTTATGGCATGGCGCTCGGCAATCGCGCGCACTTGTCCGGGCTCAATATCATCGGCCTGCAGCGGCGCGGCTTCGCTCGCGATCAGATCCATAGCCTGCGCCGCGCGTACCGCCTGCTGTTTGCTGACGAGGGCACGCTGCTGGAGCGGCTCGAGGACGTGTCTTCCGAGTTCGGCGAGCACCCCATCGTGCAGGAGATCGTTGCGTTCATCCGTGCCGGCGGCAAGCGATCGCTGTGCACGCCGCGCGACGGCCATGATACCTGAAAACCCGGGGGCAGAGAGCCCCCGCCGGCCACTGGGGATCCTTGCGGGCTCGGGAATGCTGCCGCTGGCGATCGCCGCCGCGGCACGGGCCAGCGGCCGGCCCGTGCACATTGTCGGCATTGATGGCTTTGTCGCTGACGAGATCGCCAGGTATCCGCACGAGCGGGTCAACCTCGGCCAGGTCGGGCACATGATCAGGAGCTTTCAGCAGGCCGGTTGCACGGACATGGTGATTGCGGGCGCCATGCGCCGGCCGAACCTTTGGAAGCTGAAGGTCGACGGCGGATTCTTTCGCAGCATCGGCACCGTGCTGAAGCTGACGCGCGGCGGGGACGACAGCGTGCTGCGGCGCGTCGTGCGCTTCTTCGAGCTGCAAGGGTTCAGGGTGTGCGGGGTGCACGACGTCGCGCCCGATCTTCTGGCACAGGCAGGCGTGCTCGGAAAAGTGCAGCCGACGCACAGTCAAAGTGAGGCCATTGCGCGCGGGGCCGCGCTGGTGCGGGCGCTTGGGGCATTCGATGTCGGCCAGGCTGCCGTGGTGACGGCCACCGGCGTCATCGCGGTGGAGGGTGCGCGCGGCACCGATGCGATGCTGGAGGACGTTGCAGGGCATTTGCAGTCTGCCGCGGGCGTGCGCGATGCCGTGCTGGTGAAGCAGCCAAAGCCCCGCCAGGAAATGCGCATCGATCTGCCCGTCATAGGGCCGGCCACCATAGAGGCCGCCGCGCGAGCGGGGCTGGCGGGTGTCGCGATCGGCGCTGGTCAGTCGCTGGTGCTCGACCGGGAGGAAACGGTTCGCCTCGCCGATGCGGCCGGTCTCTTCGTGTTGGGCCTCGTGTCATCCGAGGTCCCTGGTATGCATGAGACGGCAGGCCCGCCCGATGCGGCGGGTGCTTCGGGCGTCGCCTACACATTGGCTGGCCGGCTGGCTCCGACGCCGGCCGATCGCGTCGATGTTGCGCTGGGCCGCCGCCTTATGGTGGTGCTCGAGCGGCACGCTGCCGGCAGCGCTGTCGTCATCGCCGGAGAGCACGTGCTGGCGGTGAACGGCGCTTTGCCGGTCAGGGCAATGCTGCGTGGCGTCGGGGCCGGCAGCCATTGGGGGCGGCGGGTCTTTCGCAAGCGCATCGGCGTGCTGGTGGTGCGCAGCCCGGATCTCATCGTGGATACGACTCGACAGGCGTCTGACGACGAACCCATCGACTTTGCCTGGATTGCCGAAGCGGGGCTGGCTGGCGTCGTCTGCACGGGCGGTGCCATACCGCCCGACCTGAAAGTCCCGGTCGCGGCGCAAGCCAACGCCATGAAGCTGTTCCTGATGGTTCCGGGCGAGCTGGCATGAAGCCGGCCGTGGCAAACCAACAAAGACCATTGAAACTGTTTCTGGTGGCGGGCGAGCATTCCGGCGATGCGCTTGGTGCCCGGCTGATGGCGTCGCTCGACCGGCGCTGTGCGGACAACATTTCCTATGCCGGTGTCGGCGGGCCGCTGATGGAGCAGGCCGGGTTCGCATCGCTGTTCGCCATGAGCGATGTTGCGGTGATGGGGCCGGTGGCCATCGTGCGCGCGC
>JBKKCB010000109.1:0-11569 GCA_046713545.1 Hyphomicrobiaceae bacterium
TTCTTGAGGCCAGCTCTCATGTTGATGTTGCTTCTTTGCTGCGTGAGCCTTTGGACGTTTTGCGGGTTTAGGTCTGCGCTGAACCTCGACGCGTGCAGCAGGCTCGGTTGACTTGAAGGAAGGATTCCAGTCCTGACCAAACGACGTTGACGAGAGTATGATTGCGCCCATCGCCGCGGCGGCCACCCCTACGGCAACACGCCAAACTGACCTCACTGTTGCCTCCCTAGTTAGCCACGACGGTACAGATCAACGTCGCGACAAAAGGAACTGACGCCCGCGCCACACCGGGTTCGTAAATTTGAACGGGGCACAGGCAGAGAGCAGCTTTGCGTTTTAGCTCAAAAGTCATGACTTACGAAATGAATAAAACAATCATGAGAAGTGATCGTCAGCGCATCTCAGCCGGCGAACGCTGGCATCCGCCTACGCACCCCGCAGGGCCGAGGCCGATGCTCTGCACGGCTCGGCCGACCACGACGTGCTGGAACAATCGGTGACGCGAGCGTTGCTTATGAGAGTGTCCGTCGGCCGGGCGTTAACATTGACGGTGGCAAAGGCTAGAACTATGTGACCACTGAGGCCAGAAAGCTGTCCGGCACTGCAACTTACAGTCGCCCAGTCGCGAGCCGGGGACTCAGGGGATTCAACCTATGCCGCGTGTCTTCGTTTTTGGCTATCGCCTCGCCTGCATCGGAATCTTGATCGCCCTCGTGGTCCTTTCGCTACTCCCGGCGAACGGCATGCATCGGACCGAACTCGGCGGTCACGCCGAGCATCTTCTGGCCTATCTCGGAACCGCCCTCGTGCTTGGCATCGGCGCTGGCCAAGGCACCCGTCTGCCTTTACTGCTAATGCTGATCGTCTACGGGGGGCTGCTCGAGTCTCTGCAAATGTTTTCGCCAGGCCGAACGCCCCAGGTCGGCGACTTTCTCTACAGCGCGGCCGGCGTCGTCATCGGTATGCTGGTCGCCAGGCTGCTACAAACCTTGCTGCGCTGGGAAACGCCAGCAGCGACCAAATCTAGACTCATTTGATCCAGCTCGCAGGACACCCGGCAGGCTGACTCACGGCGATGGGGGCTGAGAGTCGCTGAACACCTGAATTCGGCGTAGAGGGAACTGGTCCCCATATAGTCATTTCCTGTAGTTGTGCTTTTGACCAATTATTTGGTCAATCAGGTCCGCCCATTGCTGCATCATAGCCAGACGTGCTTCTAGGTACTCTGCCTGATTGTAACTAGCTCGGACTTTATTCCTGTCGCCATGGGCAAGCTGACGTTCAATCACATCGGGGCGGAGGCCAAGTTCGTTGAGGATTGTCGAGGCCGTCGCTCTGAAGCCGTGGGCCGAGAACCCGATGCTGCCTTTTCCGTTGAAGCCCATACGTTCAAGCGCCCGATTCAGAGTCGTGGCTGTCATGCAGGTGTTTGGATTGCGATAGTTGGTAAAGAGGTAGCCGCGTCCCCCTGTATAAGTATGCAACTCCCGCAGGAGGACGAGCGCTTGCGTGGAGAGTGGTATTATGTGGGATTGCCGCATCTTCATACGCGGTCCCGGGATGCGCCACTCGGATCGGTCGAAGTCAATCTCCGTCCAGGGTGCCATACGGAGTTCCCTGGTGCGAACGAACGTGAGCAGCATCAATTTTATTGCAATGACGGTAGTACGATAACCGTTATAGCTCTCCAGCGCTGTTGCGAGGGCGGCGATCTCGGCGCGAGTCAGTGGTTTGGCGTGTTTGGTGGGGGGGCGGTGAATAGCCCCTCTTAATGCGGCTGCCGGGTCAGTGTCGGCGCGGAGGGTAGCGACAGCATAACGAAAAATGGCCGAGGACCATTGACGAACCGTCAATGCGACAGTTGCCGCGCCGCGTCCTTCAATACGCTTAATTATTTCAAGCAAATGAGCCGCCGTCACCGCGCGTATGGCTAGTGCCCCAATGTAGGGGAAAGCGTTAACTTCGAGGAACCGCGACACCTTGTGACAATAGGATGGAGACCAGTGACTTTGCTTTTTTCCGATCCACTCTCGCGCTACGGCCTCGAAGGTTGTTGCGTTATTTACATGCGTCGCCCGACGGCCCGCTTTTCGAATGTGCGAAGGGTGAATGCCTTGCTTAACAAGCTCCCGAGCTTCGGCTCGCTGCGAGCGCGCTGCCGCCAAGCCCATGGTTGGATAATCACCGAGGGCGAATAGGTTTTCCTTCCCCGCGATTCTGTAGCGATACCGCCACAATTTTGAGCCAGTCGGCCTGACTTCAAGAAACAGACCTTTCCCGTCCGCCAATTTGAAGGGGTGATCGGTTGGCTTCGCACTGCGTATCTTGGCGTCGGTCAGTTCCATTGCAGAGGGGGAACCGCGTTTGATGTACCCGTATCGGTACCCGCTTCGGTACCCGCTTTGGAATGGATGGCAACGGACGAAGATGGCGGAGCGCGGACATGCAACCTTGATTTTAAACATTTTTTTCAAGCGCGCTGGACCCTGGCGGACCCTGCCGGACGGCCAAGCTAGATATCGATGAGGAGGAGCATGGAACTGGTTTAGGGGAGGGGGCGGGCCAGCGTCAAGGCAGGCGCTGGGGGGTCATGTAGCGGACGAGGCGGCCGCTCGCGGGTTTGACGCCGCGCCAAGTCTTGACGTCCAGGTCGATCTGGACGAAGGCCGCGGTCGGCAGCTTTGCCGATATGGCCTCGATGTCCGCCGGGTCACCCGAGCCGATCAGGTTCACGGCGAGAGACTGCAGCCCCGGATTATGCCCGACGAGCATCAGGCGGCGGACATCGGGCTTGGTTTTGCGAATGGAGGCGAGAAGCGTGCCGGCGCCGGCTTCGTAGAGCTCCTGCAGATAGACCGTGCGCGGCTGCCCCAGCCGGTCGGCCATCAGCGCCCACGTGTCGCGGGTGCGGCGGGCCGCCGAGCAGAGGACGAGGTCCGGCTTGAAGCCCGCTTCGTGAATGAACGCCGCCATCGCCGGCGCCGCCCGGGTGCCGCGCGGCGCAAGCGGCCGGGCGAAGTCTTCGAGGGAAGCATCATCCCAGGCCGACTTGGCATGCCGGAATAAGGACAGCGTCAGCATCGATTGGCGTGGCCGTGCGAGTGATGAGGTGGGGCGCCGAAGTGATCGCGAAACCGGCGCCGGGCGTCGCATCGCGACTATAGCCGAGTTTCTTGTTGCGGCCATGCGGGAAGGTGGTCGACGCCGAAAAAATCCCCGGAAATCCCGGCTTAGGCGCCGTTGGTCACCCGCATACAAAAAACACAATATCCATTATGCAGAGCACGGATCGTCTCGGCGCACAAGAGCCCAGACGGGTATCGGACCTCGTGGAACGACGGGCGTGACTGCGCTGCATCAGCTTGTCGACAGGCAACAAAGCGCCAGCGTGACGGAACTTCGCCGCCCCGGTGGGGTTATGCGTGGGCTTACGGGTTCGAACGACAGCGAGGAGGCCGTTATGGCGCAATCATACACCGGCGATTATGCGGCCAATGGCCGAACCGGCGAAAAGGCAAAAGAGAAAATGGGTGACACAATGGACAGCGTGATGGGAAGTGCGGAAGAACTGGCATCGACGGCGAAGAAGAAGGCTTCGGATGCCGCCCAGACGGTGAGCGACAAGGCCGGCGAAATGGCCGAGCGCATCCAGGACAGCACGGTCTATGCCTCGGTGTGCAAAGCCGCGCGCGAGCAGCCGCTGGCCACACTGGCAGGCGCGGTCGCCATTGGCTTCATGGCCGGAGCTCTGTGGAAGCTGACGCGCAGTCAGTCGACCACTGACCGTCTGGCGAGCCAGTTCTCGTCATATGCCGAGCCGCATCTCAAGACCTTGCGGAAGAATATCTGGGGCTGACGCAGCGCTCACGCGTTGCCGCGCTTGGTCCTTTCGGCGAAGCGCACGGCCTCTTCCGCCGCCTTGAACAAGGCGCGGGCTTTATAGACGCATTCCATCTGCTCGGCTTCAGGCTGGCTGTCGGCGACTACGCCGGCGCCAGCCTGCACGTGCATGACACCGTCCTTGACCAGCGCCGTCCGCAACACGATGCAGGTGTCCATGCTGCCGTCGGCTGAGAAATAGCCGACGCAACCCGCGTACGGACCGCGCTTGTCCTTTTCCAATTCATCGATGATTTCCATAGCACGCACTTTCGGCGCGCCCGACAGCGTGCCGGCGGGAAATCCAGCCATCAACGCGTCGATGATGTCGTGCTTCGGGTCCAGTTCGCCATGCACCGTCGACGAGATGTGCATGACCTGGCTGTAGCGCTCGATCTCGAAGCTTTGCGGCACGCGCACGCTGCCGATACGGGCCACGCGGCCGACGTCGTTGCGCCCGAGGTCGAGCAGCATGAGATGTTCCGCACGTTCCTTGGGATCGGTCAGCAGTTCCTTTTCCAGCGCCTGATCTTCCTCCGGCGTGGCGCCGCGGCGCCGCGTTCCAGCAAGTGGGCGGATGGTAACCTGCCCGTCGCGCGCCCGCACGAGGATCTCAGGGCTTGATCCCACGAGCGCGAAGGTGCCGAAATCGAGATGGAAGAGAAACGGCGAGGGATTGGTGCGGCGGAGCGCACGATAGAGCGCCAGCGGCGGCAGGGAGAACGGCACGGAAAAGCGCTGGGACAGCACCACCTGAAAGACATCGCCGGCGGCAATGTAGTCCTTGCCGCGCAGCACCATGTCCGTGAATTCGGCGACGCTCGTGTTGGAGACGGGCTCGGCCACATCGCTCGCCTGCATGGTCGCGTGCGCTGTGTGCGGCAGCGGTTCGTCGAGCGCGGCGACGACGGTTGCCAGCCGCGCCAGTGCATCCCGGTAGGCGGCGTCCGCGGCCACGCGCGGGCGCGGATAGACGGGGGTGACAACGGTCATCTCGTCCTTCACCGCGTCGAAGATGACCATCACGGTCGGGCGTACGAGAATGGCGTCGGGGATGCCCAGCACGTCGGGGCGGGCATTGGGCAGATGCTCGACGAGGCGCACGGTGTCGTAGCCCATGTAGCCGAAGACGCCGGCCGACATGGGCGGAAGGTCCGCCGGCACGTCGATCTTGGATTCGGCGAGCAGCGCACGCAGGGATGCGAGCGTGTCCGTCTCCTCGCCGGCAAACGCGTCGGGAGTGTCGCGCGGGGTGCGATTGATCTCGGCGCGATTGCCGAAAGCGCGCCAGAGGATGTCGGGTTCGAGGCCGATGATGGAATACCGTCCCCGCACCGCGCCGCCCTCGACCGACTCCAGCAGGAAGCTCATGGGCCGGTCGCGGGACAGCTTCAGCATCGCCGAGACAGGCGTCTCCAGATCCGCGACCAGGCGCGTCCACACGAGCTGCGGCGTGCCGCGGTCGAAGCTCTTGGCGAAGCTATCGCGGGACGGCTGGGCCTCGATATCGGCGGCGCGGGAGGAGTCCATCCGTTTTCCGGGTTATTGCTCGACGCCGAGCGTGCGTTTCAAGACCGTCTGGTTGACCGATACGCCATAGCGCGTCTGCAGGGCGCCCACATACTCCGCAAGCGCGTCGCTCTGCAGCTGGCGTGACAGTTCGGCGGAGAGTGCGTCGATCTGTTCCTTGGTCGGTTCGGGTGCGGGCGTGACGTCCGTGACGACGACGATGCTGCGCGACTTGCCGTCCGGCGTTTCGACGGAGGTTGCCTTGTCCTTGGCCAGCGCGAACACCTGGCGCACACCGATTTGCGTAAGCACGGGCGTCGGCCCGCTGCGCTTGAAGGGTTTCGAGGTCTCGGCCTTCAGGCCTTGCTCGCCGGCAACGGCGTCGAGCGCCGTGCCCGCGTTGACCTTATCGACGATAGCCTGGGCCGCCGCCGCGAGCGCCAGTTTGGTCTCCGCGTCGAGCCATTGGGTCTTGACCTCGGCCTGGACCTCTTCATAGGGCCTCTGGCGCTCAGGCGTGGTGCCGGCCAGATCGATCCACGCGTAACCGTCCTGCAATTCGACAGCCTCGCGATCGATGCCGGCGCCGGGGAAGAACGCGGCGCGGTTGATGGTCTGCCACTCGGGCTGATCGAGTGCGGGCTTGCCATCGGGCGCCTTGCCGGTGCGATCCGTGGCCGGCACCTCGGCGAAGCGGAGCTTCAGCGTGTCGGCGATCTCCTGCAGCGACTTGCCGGCACCGCGCGCGTCGTCGACTTTGTCGTGCAACTCCTGGATCGCGCGCCCTGACGCTTCGATCGCGAGCTGCTCGGCGATCTGCGGCTTCACCTCGTCGAACGTGCGCTGCTTGCCCGCCTGAACGTCCATGACGCGCAGGATCACGTTGGTGAACTGGCCGGCGATCGGGGGCGAGGTCTTGCCTTTCTCCAACGCAAAGGCCGCATCCGCGATGGCCGCGTCGATGATCTGCGATCGGGTGAGCAGTCCCAGATCGTAGTCGTTTTCCTGGAAGCCGAGGGCCTTTGCGCCGTCCTCGAAGCTGGACGCTTTGGCGAGCTCGGCGGCGGCTTTCTCGGCCGCTGCCATATCCGCAAACGACAGCTGCTGCACCCGACGCTTCTCGGGATCATTGAACCGTTCCGGGTTGCGGTCGTAGCTGGCGCGAACGTCGTCGTCGCTGACGGGCACGACCTTCTTGGCTTCATTGGTCGTCAGCAGCAGGATGTTGAGCTTGCGGGTTTCGGGGGAGACGAAGCTCGCCTTGTTCTGCTCGTAGTAGGCCTTCAGCTTGGCATCGTCGGGTTCGGGCGCCTTGGCGGATTTCTCCGGATCCAGCGTCACATAGGCAATTGTCCGCAGTTCCTCGCGAAAGCGATGCATGATTTCGATCGGCGTTTTCGGCACGACAGCGCCTTCGAGCAGGGCATCGGTGAGCTGCTCGCGGATTTCGGCCGACTTGCGTTCCTGGAAATAACGGGACTCGGACATGCCGTTCTGGCGCAGCATCTCGTTGAAGGCGGCGCGGTCGAAGTTGCCGGTGATGCCCTTGTAGTTGGGATCCAACCGGATTTCGGCGGCGATGTCGGCGTCGGGTACCGCCAGCCCGAGATCACGGGCGTGCGTGCTGATCGCGGCGGAGCCGAGCAGGCGCGACAGGGCGCGCGTGTCCAGCCCGAAGCTGCGCGCCTGTTCGGGCGTCAGCCTGCGGCCCACCTGGCGGGAGACCATGTTGATTTCCTGCTGGAAGGCCTGCTGGAACTCCTCGGATGAGATTTCGGTGCTGCCGATCCGGGCCAGCGACCGCTGCCCATACCCGGTGAAGACGTCGGCCACGCCCCAGACCGCGAAACTCAGAATCAGCAGCGAGAGAAAGATCTTGGCGATCCATCCCGAAGCGCCACGTCTCAGTGCTTCCATCATTGGGCTAGTCTTCCACCAGGTTCGGAGGCCGCGGGACCGCTCGCTGAGACGCGCCCCGCGTCATAGCGCAGCAAAACGCTCCCCGTGATTGCAAGCGGGGCGGCCGCATCATAGGAATCTCGGCTCGCCGCTGCAAGCAAGGCTCTCGCGACAAATGTGGCGGGAGGGCTGCATGGTCAACATGTCGGGATCGCCATGACGAAAAATTCCGCCTTACGCCCTCTGGTGGCTGGCAATTGGAAAATGAACGGCGTCGGGAAATCGCTGGCCGAGGCCGATAAGCTCAAGCGGCGGTTGGCCGATTCAGATTTCAGGCCGCGGTGCGAGGTGATGCTGTGCCCGCCGGCGACGCTGGTGGCGGCCCTGGCGCAGGCGGCCGCGGGCACGCCGTTGCTGGTCGGCGGGCAGGACTGCCACGCCAAGGCGTCAGGCGCCCACACGGGCGATATTGCAGCGGAGATGCTCAAGGATGCGGGTGCCTCGGCGGTGATCGTGGGGCATTCGGAACGGCGCGCCGACCATGGTGAAAGCGACGCCACCGTGCGCGCGAAGGCCGAGGCGGCCTATCGCGCGGGGCTGACGGCCATCGTCTGCGTTGGAGAGACGGCCGACGAGCGCAAGGCCGGCAAGACGCTGGCCGTGGTCACGGGACAGCTGGCCGGGTCGCTGCCGGACGCGGCGACTGACGCCAATTCGGTCGTGGCCTACGAGCCGGTGTGGGCCATCGGCACGGGGTTGACCCCCACGGCCGCGGATGTGGCCGAGGTTCACGCGGCGGTGCGCGCCGCGCTCGTGAAGCGGTACGCAGAGCGAGGGCAGCGCATGCGCATTCTGTATGGCGGCTCGGTGAAGCCGTCGAACGCGCGCGAGCTGATGGCCGTGGAGAATGTGGACGGCGCGCTGGTGGGCGGGGCCAGCCTGAAGGCCGAGGATTTCCTCGGCATCATCGCCGCATATGCTTGAGCCGCCGGGCGATGCGCGCTACTGCGCGGAGTGAAGGCCACATTGCGGCCGCGGACCGGCTTATGCTGCACCCGGTCTCGAGAGGGAGGATCAGCCTCGTGCGACGTTGCCGTGCCGCGTTCGCTGCCTGCACCATCTGGCTTTTCGCGGGACCTCTGCCGGTGCACGCGGCATCGCTGAGCAAGGAAGACTGCGACAAGCTTTACGCCGAGCAGGCCGAACTCACGGCCGCAGGGGTGCGCGCGCACTTCGATCGCGGTGCGGAGTGGGGCAAGGCCAATCTGCCGCCGGACAAGTTGCAGCTTGTGCAACGCTTCGTCGGCATCGAGGAACAGTTGAGCTTCCGCTGTGGTCTCGCCAAACTGCGCGTGATCCTGCCCGTGGCCGAGGAAGGCGGCGAGCAGGAACTCGATGAGAAGGGCAACCCCATTCCACCCAAGGCGGCGCCGGCCGGCGACCCTGCGAGCAAATCCACAGCCAAAGCCGTGCCCAAGGCCAAACAGCCTGTGAAGGCAAAGGATGCCAAGGGTCTGGACGGTGCGGCCGCCGCTTCGGCAGGCGCCAAGCCCAAGGCGAAAGTTGCGCCGGAGGTGAAGGGCAAAGCTGCCAGCGATGCCCAATCCAAGCCGACGGCCGCGAAGGCGGCGCCGAAACCGCGGGTGAAACCCGACGACGCGTACCGGCCATCGCCGGGCAGCGCGCCCAATGCCGATCCATTCGCGGCGCAGAAGGCGGCACCGCCCAAGCAATAGGGGCCGGCGCGGCGTCGCACTCCAAACTCATAAAATAGAGCAGGAGTGACGGCTTCGGGCGAGACGCCTCAGGTGAGGCAAAGTGGCTTCGAACCGAGGCGATCCTGCTCTCGGGAGGGCTGGCGGCACGGGGCCTGCTGGTGTAGAAGCCCGTCAATCATTGCGCGTGCCGGTCCGTCACCGCCGCATCCCAACTCCGAGGACTTCGGTTTCATGGCTACCGTTCTGCTCGTCATCCATTTGCTGATCGCCGCCGGATTGGTCGGCGTCGTGCTGCTGCAGCGCTCCGAAGGCGGCGCTCTGGGCATCGGCGGAGGCGGGGGCGGGTTCATGACGGGGCGGGGAACGGCCAACCTGCTGACCAAGATCACCGCGGTCCTGGCCGGCCTGTTCTTCATGACCAGCATCGGGCTGACGCTGCTGGCGCTGCAGGGCCGAGGCAATCTGTCGCCGCTGGATGCGGGCGGCAGCACGCCGGTGACGGCGCCGGCCACTTCGGGCAGCGGGACCGCGACGCCCGAGGCCGGTAAAGAAGCGCCGCGGGGCGGCGTGCTCGACAGCCTGGAGAAGGGCCGCCAGCAGCTTCCCCAGGTGCCCAAGTCGCAGTAGCAACTGCGGCGTCTTGCGAGGCGGAATGAGCCTCGGCGTTCAAGTCCCCGTGGACCGAACCATATTGGTGCTTCGAATCATCGGCGTGGTTGTGTATTCTGCAAGCCCATGGCGCGGTACATCTTCATTACCGGCGGCGTGGTCTCCTCGCTCGGCAAAGGGCTGGCTTCAGCGGCTCTTGGAGCACTTCTACAGGCACGCGGCTACACGGTCAGGCTGAGAAAGCTCGACCCCTACCTCAATGTCGATCCGGGCACGATGAGCCCGTATCAGCATGGTGAGGTGTTCGTAACCGATGACGGGGCGGAAACCGACCTCGACCTCGGGCATTACGAGCGATTCACCGGTGTGCCGGCGCGCAAGTCGGACAACATCACGACCGGGCGCATCTATCAGGAGATCTTGGCCAAGGAGCGCCGCGGCGACTTCCTCGGCGGCACCGTGCAGGTCATCCCGCACGTCACGGATGCCATCAAGGGCTTCGTGCTGTCGGGCAACGACGATGTCGACTTCGTGCTGGTCGAGATCGGCGGCACGGTGGGCGATATCGAGGGCCTGCCGTTCTTCGAGGCCATCCGCCAGCTCGGCAACGAGCTGCCGCGCGGGCATTCGGTCTACATCCATCTCACACTTATTCCGTTCATCCCTTCCGCGGGCGAGCTGAAGACGAAGCCGACGCAGCACTCGGTGAAGGAGCTGCGCTCGATCGGTATCCAGCCCGACATCCTGCTGTGCCGGTGCGACCGCGAGGTGCCGCGCTCGGAGAGGAAGAAGATCGCACTGTTCTGCAACGTGCGCGAGGAGGCGGTGATCCAGGCCCTGGACGTGACGTCGATCTACGACGTGCCGCTGGCCTATCATCGCGAGGGGCTCGACGCGCAGGTATTGTCCGCGTTCGGCATCGAGGGGGCGCCCGCGCCCAAGCTGGAGCGCTGGGAGACGATCTCGCGCGCCATCGCCAATCCGGAAGGCGAAGTCACGATAGCCATCGTCGGCAAGTACACGGGGCTGAAGGATGCGTACAAATCGCTGAACGAGGCGTTGTTCCACGGCGGCATCGCCAATCGCGTCAAGGTCAAGCTCGAATGGATCGAGAGCGAGATCTTCGAGCGCGAGGATCCGGCACCCTGGCTCGAGAACGTGCATGGCATCCTGGTGCCCGGCGGGTTCGGCGAACGCGGCTCGGAAGGCAAGATCCTGGCGGCGCGGTTTGCGCGTGAGCGCAAGCTGCCGTACTTCGGCATCTGCTTCGGCATGCAGATGGCGGTGATCGAGGCCGTGCGCTCGCTGGTGGGGATCAAGAATGCCGGATCGACGGAGTTCGGCCCGACGGATCAGCCGGCGGTGGGCCTGATGACGGAGTGGATGCGCGGCAACGAGCTGGAGCAACGCAAGTCCAACGGTGATCTCGGCGGCACCATGCGCCTCGGTGCCTACGATGCCATTTTATCTGACGACAGCCGCATCGCGCGCATCTACGGCAGCACGAAGATTTCCGAGCGGCATCGCCACCGCTACGAGGTGAACACACGCTATCGTGCGGGCCTGGAGGAAGCCGGGATGCGCTTCTGCGGCATGTCGCCGGACGGCCTGCTGCCCGAAACGATCGAATTCCCGAACCACCCCTGGTTCATCGGCGTGCAGTATCACCCCGAGCTGAAATCGAGGCCCTTCGAGCCGCATCCACTGTTCGCCAGCTTCATCGCGGCGGCGGTGGAGCAGAGCAGGCTGGTTTAGCGCGAGCTGCGGCAGACGCAAAAAATAAACTTTCCCCGGGTGGTCGGGGATAAGTGTTGCAGGTGGACGGCGCCGAACAGCGGTGGGTGATCGGGGGTGTCCGAGTGGTGTCCGGCGGGGTGTCCGGGACACTCAGGTCACTGACGAGAAAAGTAATCCCCGCTCTTCGCCGTGATCTTATTCTGTGGCCATCCCGGATC
>JBKKCB010000110.1:0-8856 GCA_046713545.1 Hyphomicrobiaceae bacterium
GTCGTCTGATCGGAGAATTCGCCCTGGAGATCGAGGAAATCGGCGCCAGGAATATGTGCTGTTTCGAAGGTCTTGCGGCCTGGGACCGCGATGTAGGGGTCGTCGCTGCCCGCTGGCGTAGGCTCTAGATAGGTCGTGCAGTCGTAGATCCTCACGTCGGGCTGATTGCGGATCTCGTCGAGCCGGTCCGTGCTGATCAAGGCTTGTGGATCGCGCATTTCTGCCTCCCTCGTGTTTCGTTGTTCAGGTCTTCATGCGCCCCGGATTGCGGTCGGCGAGGATCGGCCGCACGAGGCAATCGAAACGCTCGCATTCCTCGTCGTGCAGGTAGCCCGACAGGCAGAACGAATGGCAGCCGATATCGATGAACTCCTGCAGTGTGCCGGCGCATTGCGCGGGATTTCCCACGATGACGATGCCGGCGCCCGGGCGTGCTTTCGTCAGTCCAGTCCATAAATGAGGCGCAATCAGATCGCCTTGACGGGCCAATTCCTGGACACGCTGATTGGCGATAGATGCGGCATAGTACGTCCTGATGTACTCCTGGCGTTCCTTGGTCACATTGCGAATGAGGCCATCAGCGGCCTCCCAGGCATCGCTCTCTTTCTCGCGGCATATGATCTGCAGGCGCATGCCGAAACCCAGATCATGCTCCCGGCCATGCTTTGCAGCCATCTGGCGCAGCGTTTTCATGTTGTCGGCGATTTGCGTGACGGTATCGCCCCAGAAGAGGTGGACGTCGGAATGTTTGGCGGAGAGCTCCCACGCCTGACCAGAACCACCGCCGAGATAGAATTTGGGATACGGCTTCTGGAAGGGCTTGGGGGTGAGCTCGGCCTGCTTCAAGGTGTAGTACGTTCCGGCATGGTCGGTGGGGCCTTGCGAGGTCCAGAGCGCTTTCAGGATGGAGACCTCTTCATCCATGATCTCGTAGCGCTCCTCCTTGCTCCACCGCACGCCTTCGGCGATGTTCTCCTGTTCGCTCTGACCGGCGATGAGATTGACGGAAATCCGTCCGCCTGAAAGCTGGTCGCAGGTTGCGATCATTTTCGCGAGCAGGACCGGATTGATGTAGCTGGGACGGGCGGCCACCAGCATGCGCATGGATTTGGTGGCCCCGATCATGAGCGCGCTGGTCATCCAGGCGTCCCAGCATTGGTGCCCGACCGGCACGAGCATGTACTCGAAGCCTGCGGCCTCGGCCGCGACGGCGACCCTTTGGAACATCTCGAACGACGCGGGGACCTTCAGCGGGTCGCCGTAGTCGTCGGTGTCGCCACGCGTCGGCAGAAACCAGCCGAATTCCAACTTGCGCATCGTCATGTGATCCACCGTTATCGAGGTGTCTGGCGTCGGGCAGAACCCCACCATGGCAGTTGCCTGCTTGCGCCAGCTTAGACTAAGAACCCTGCGGCGGTCTTCGCCCAAGAACCAGCCAAGCCTGAGGAACGTCACCCGTGGAGACTGTGTTCGGCACGCCGTTCGATCTTCGATTGCTTGCGGTCGTGGCGGCGGTCCTCATCGGGGGTTTTATGCGAGGCTTCGTCGGTTTCGGCGGAGCGCTTGTCACAGTCCCGGTGCTGAGCGTGGTCTGGGGTCCGCAGGCGGCCGTGGCCATTACGAGCGTGATGGGCATTCCCTCCGTGTTCCAGCTTCTCCCCGAAGCGGTGCGATATTCCGAACGCCCCATCGTCATTCCCGTCGCGACGGCGACTTTTCTAACCGCGCCGATCGGTTCATGGGTTCTGGTTTCAGCCGATCCGAAACTGATGACGATCGTCATCTCGGGTCTGGTCATCTCCATGGTGGCGATGCTCGCGGGCGGCTGGACATCCAAGACGGAAATCCGGCTTCCCGCCCTGATCGGGGCTGGTGCGGTCGGCGGCCTCATACAAGGTGCAGCCGGCATCGGCGGGCCACCGGTCGTGGCCGTGGCTTTGTCGCGCGCCGGCAGTCCCAAGCAGCAACGCGCCAATGTCCTCGCTGTCATGACGGCGATTGCGTCGGCGTCACTTCTGCCGCTGTGGTATTTCGGAGTTTTTACGCGCCAGATTCTGATCGCGGGCGTGCTGCTGTTTCCGCTCTATGTCGCGGCGACAACATTCGGCAGCCGTTACTTTTCCAGAGGGGGACACCGGCATTTTCGGCGTGCCGCGCTCACGACACTGGCTGTCATCGGGGTCGCAACGCTGGCAGCCTCGCTCCGGTCCTATTTTGCCGGGTAGTGCGCGCAAACTAACGTGCGTCTCCGCCGACGTTTAGGACGTCCCGCTCCTCGAGACATTGAACGATCCGATCGACGCTTTCCGCGAGGCTGAGTTGGTCCGTTTCGACGACGACATCGGGCTGGTCGGGCCGTTCATAAGGTGCCGAGACGCCCGTGAAACCCTTGATCTCGCCGGCCTTGGCCCTGGCGTACAGCCCTTTGGGATCGCGCAAGGCACAGATCTCGACGCTGGCGTGAACGTGAACCTCGAAGAATGACGCGCCGCCGATGCCGCGGGCCAGGGCGCGGTCGGCGGCCAGAGGAGAGACCAGCGCGACGATGGCGATCTGGCCCTGGCGCGCCAGAAAGCTCGCAACCTCCGCGGTGCGCCGCACGTTTTCCGCACGGTCTATATCGGAGAAGCCCAGATCGCCGTTGAGGCCGGTCCGCAAGGTGTCGCCATCCAGCAGAACGACATGCGAGCCGCCGTCGAACAGGATGCGCTCGAGGGCGCGGCCGATCGTCGATTTGCCGGAACTGGGAAGGCCGGTCAGCCAGACCACCGCGCCGCGATGGCCGGTCAATGACATGCGCTCGGCGATGCTGACAGCAGATGCCACGGGGGTCACGTTGGGACTGGCGCGGCGCTGGGTCTCCTCGAACGTGCGCAGGATCACGCCGCCGCCGCGAATGCGGCCGCTGGTTTCCAGCACGAAGCGTCCCAGCCGCGGATTGGTGCTTTGCTTGTCGGCGGCGACCGGCTTTGCAAGGGTAAAGGTGACGTCTGCAACCTGGTTGCGATGGATCTGCTGAGCGACGGTTTGCTGCAAAGAGGTGCTGTCCACCGCGGCTTCGATGGACGTGACGGTCGTTTGTGCTTCCGACGTTCCGATCTTGAGCGTCAGCCGCGAGCCGACGACAAGAGGTTCGTCGCCCAGCCAGAAAATCCGGCTCGTCAATACGCGAGCTGTTGCCGGCCGCGCCTCGCGCAGGGCGGCCACTTCGCCGCGCTCCACGAAAATCTCGCGATCCAGCGTGACGCTGGCAGATTCTCCGGCCTGAAGCTTGCGACGTGCGTCGCCGTCCGCCGGGACAGGCCACTGTTCTATCGTGCGGACCCGGGCATGCTTGCCGGATGGCGTGAAGACGAGTTCGTCGCCGATGGCGAGCCGTCCGCTTTCCACACGGCCGGCCACGATGCGGCGGTCATCGAACTTGTAGATGTCTTGAACCACAAGCCGCAGGGGGAGCTCTTCATCCTGCCGGGCGGGCTCAAAGCTGTCGATGGTATCGACGATCGTTCTGCCCCGGTACCAGTCGAGAGCCGACCCTCGATCCGCGATCATGTCGCCGCTGCGGGCTGCAACAGGTATGAACGCGTCCGGCGTGACGTCCAGATCCTTGAGGTATTCGGCAAATTCCGTCGTCACGCTGCGGAAGACCTCTTCGGAGAAGTCCACCTTGTCCATTTTGTTGACGACGACGGCGACCTGGCTGACCCCAAGCAGCTTCAGCAGGAGACCATGCCGGCGGCTCTGCTCGCGGACGCCTTCGACGGCGTCGATCACCAGCAAGGCGGCATCAGCCTGGGCTGCGCCGGTGACCATGTTCTTCAGGAATTCAACGTGACCGGGCGCGTCGATCAGCACCACGTCGCGCGACGGCGTGCGAAAGCGGATCTGGCTCGTGTCGATGGTAATGCCCTGATCGCGCTCGGCCTGCAGGGCGTCGAGCAGGAATGCCCACTCGAAGGGCATGCCGCGGCGCGCGCTCATGGCCTTGATGGCTTCCAGCTTGCCGTCCTCCAGCGAGCCCGTGTCATGAATCAGCCGGCCGATCAGCGTCGACTTGCCATGATCGACATGGCCGACGACGACGATGCGCAGCGTCGCCCGTGACATCTGCCCCGGCGCATCGACCTTGAATGGTGTGACCGCGTCCATCGGTGTCACAAGTACCCCGCTGTGCGCAGGCGCTCGAAGGCGTCTTCGGTTTCGTGATCCAGCAGTCGCCCCGAGCGTTCGGGAACCCGTGTGTCACGGAGCTCGGTGATGATGTCGTCGATCGTTGCAGCCGGCGATGCGATGGGGCGCGTGATGTCCTCATCGCCCAGGGAGCGGTACCGCTGCCCGTTGCGCGAGAAGTAAAGCGAGATCACCGGGATGCCCTCGCGCCGCGTGTAGGTCCAGATGTCGACCTCGGTCCACTGCAGGATCGGATGAATGCGCAGATGTCCGTTTTCCGGCACGGTGGTGTTGAAATGGTCCCACAATTCCGGCGGCTGGTCCTTGACGTTCCAGTCTCCGGCGGGCGCGCGGGGTGAGAAGAAGCGTTCCTTGGCGCGCGTGGCTTCCTCGTCGCGGCGAATTCCGGCGATCAGCCCGTCGAAGCCATGCTTTTCCAGGGCCAGTTTGAGGCCTTCGGTCTTGCGCGCGGCCGAGCGCGCGGCCGGCGGCAGGGTCGGGTCGACAGCATCGATCGGCGGGCAAGGCTCAAGGATGAGGGGCAGCCCCCACTCCTTCGCGTACCGGTCGCGGAAGGCGTACATCTCGGCGAATTTCTTGTGCGTGTCGACGTGCATGACGGGGAACGGCACGTGGCCCAAAAAAGCCTTGCGCGCCAACCAGATCATGACGTTTGAGTCTTTGCCGAGCGACCACAGCAGCGCGATCTTGTCGAGCTTGGCGAAGGCTTCACGCAGAATGTAGATGCTCTGCGCTTCCAATTGATCGAGACGGTCCATGGACCGCTCTATCCGACGGCGCCGGCTCACGATGCAAGCCTGCTTGGCGTCGCAGCCGGTTCTTCCACAGCAACGTGGCGCGGCCTGTGGATGCCACATTCCGTCTTGCCCTTGTGGCGCCAGCGTCCAGCGCGTGCGTTTTCGCCAGGCGCGGTCGGGCTGGTGCAGTGGGTGCAGCCGATCGAGCGATAGCCGCGCGCCACCAACGGATGGCGCGGCAAGTCGTGCTCGACCAGATAGTTTTCGATATCAAGTTCCGACCAGGTGGCCAGCGGATTGATTTTCACGTGGCTGCCCTCCCGCTCGAAGACCGGCAAATCCGTGCGCGAATCGCCCTGAAAGCGCTTGCGGCCGGTGATCCAGGCGGAAAATTCGGTCAGCACCTGTGACAGAGGCTCGACTTTGCGGATCTCGCAGCACCGGTCCGGATCGACGCTCCAGAGATAGCCGGTCGGGTCGTCCTCCTGGAGCCTGGATGGCTTGGGGCTGACGATGCGCACATCCGTCAGTCCGAGACGGCGGATGAGTGCGTCGCGATAGGCGATGGTCTCGGGAAAAAGCTTGCCGGTGTCGAGGAACAGCACCGGCATCTGCGGCGCCACGCGTGAGACGAGATGCAGAAGAACTGCCGATTCGGCCCCGAAGCTCGAGGTCAAAGCTATGCGCCCGCGAAAGGTCTCGACCGCGAACTCGATCATCGCTTGGGCTTCGCAGGACTTCAGACGGGCCTGCAGAGCGATAACTTGGGGTTCGGAGAGGGCCTCGGCCTCAGACAACGGCATGGCCGGGTGCCTTACTGCGAGCGTGCGATGCGGTTGGCGGGCGTGGCCCGGTCTGCTGCATTGGAAATGTCATGGCGCCTGACACTCTGGGACATCGGGTGATTGGCGTTCCCTACGTGGAAGGGCGCGCAGAGATGGACCCACAGAATAAGGCGGCGCGTTCCAGATAGACAGGTGTCGGCAGAAAAAAGATGCTGAGAACGCCTGCGCAGATAGATAGAAGAAGAATAATTTACTCAATTGCAGCGCTGAGAAATGGCGGACCGCTTCCGGTTGCGGCTCCGCAATCCGGTTTCGCCAGCAAAGACAAAAAACTCCGGCCGGGAGGCCCGGCCGAAGTTTTTCTGCATCGAATTTGCCACTCTGTCGGCTGCAGCCGCAAAACGCGAGCGCTGCCAAGGCTGCCTCAGTGGGCGCGGCCGTTCAGATGGAAATCCAATTCATCCAGGATGTTGTTGGCAGCTTGCCGCCAGTCGCCACGGCGGATGGTGTGCTGGTCGTCGTGCTGGACCGCAAATGCCGAAACCTCGTGCGGCGCGTTTTCCAACACAGCCACGGTCTCTCGCGGGCCTGGCAGCAGGCCGATGTTCGATGCCAGAGACTGCAATTCCTTCAAGATCACGCTGCGCCGTATCTCATGCTCCGCAGCCACGCTGCGAACATCGTGCAGCAGTTTCTGATCGGCACGGTTGAGCGCATCTCCCAGCGCTTTGACCAACCCCTGCTCGGCGTTGGCCAAGTCATTTACATGAACGCGCATTTCTTCGATTTGTTGTAGCAATGTTGTCATCGCGAGCCCCTGTCTGCTTTCTCGCCGAATCAGTCTCTGCCCGAATCACACCACAACTTTCGGCGCGAAATGAGGACGCGCGCGCCTCATTTGGGTGAGGTTCCAATGGCTTATGCAACCGAGCTGATAGATGCGCGCGGGCACGAGGCGATGGGCAGGGCATAGCGCGGCTCACGCGGCCCCGCCGTAAGGGGTCCGCGTTCGTACGATTTGCCGATACCCGCCCCGCTAGGCGCCGGCAAGCCGAGCAAGGTCATCGCTTACAGCGTCGAGCGCGCGTCCGTAGCGGTCCGCCGCTTCCTCCGCCTCGGCCTGGTTCATGCTGAGCGGCGGCGAAAAGGCGTTGACCTCGATGAAGGGCAGAGCGCGAGACAGCACGCCGTTCTCAAGAGCCTTGGCCGATACGATGCGATGCACGCCGGCCTTGGGATCAAAGAAGCGCCGGGCAGCCTTGTCGGCCACGAACTCGACCGCAATCATCTGGCCGACACCACGCACTTCGCCGACAAATCGATGGCTGCCGACACGCTCCCGCAGCAGCTTGAGGAAATACTCACCGACGTCGCGCGACTGCTCGATGAGCCCTTCGCGTTCCAGGATGCCGATGTTGACGAGACCGAGCGCGCCGCCAACCGGATGTCCGGAGTAGGTGAAGCCGTGCATCACCGGACCCATTTCGGGCGAAGCCTCGGCCAGGACGTCCCAGATCTTCTGCGAGATGACCGACGCCGAGACGGGGAAATACGCGCTGGTAATGCCCTTGGCGAGCGTGACGATATCGGGCTTGAGCTGCATGCCGCCGGTTGCGAACCAATGCCCGGTGCGTCCGAAGCCGGTGATGACTTCATCGGCAATGAACAGGATATCGTGCCGATCGAGCACCACCTGCAGCTTCTCGAAATAGCCTTTGGGCGGGATGAGCACGCCACCGGTGCCCATGATGGGCTCTGCAATGAAGGCAGCAATCGTTTCGGGGCCTTCGCGCTGGATCATGTCCTCAATCTCGGCGATCAGCCGATCGGTATACGCGTCCTCGCTTTCGCCTGGTTTCCCGTACCGGAAATAGTGCGGGCATGAGGTGTGCAAGACGCCTTCCACCGGCAGATCGAAGGCTTTGTGATACACGGGGATGCCCGTCAGGCTGCCAGCCGCGTACGTCAGGCCGTGGTAGGCGCCGAGCCGCGAGATGACCTTCTTCTTCTTGGGCTTGCCGCGCAGGTTGTTGTAGTAGCGGACGAGCTTGTAATTCGTATCGTTGGCGTCAGAGCCGCCCGTGCCGAAAAACACTTTCGACAGGTGGGGTGCGCCGGCTTTGTCGTGAAAAAGCTGAAGCACGCGTTCCGCGAGCCGGATGATCGGCTCGTTGGAGGCGCCGCCGAAGATGTGGTGATAGGCGAGATTCTCGATGGCCTTCTTGGCGGCATCAGCCATCTCGACGCGGCCGTAGCCGATGTTGACGCACCAGAGGCCGGCGCCGCAATCTATGATGTCCTTGCCCTTCTGGTCCTTGATGCGGACGCCGCGACCATCGGAAAATATGACCGGCCCCTTCTTGAGATGATCGACGATCGAGGTGTTGGGGTGGAACAGGCACTCGCGGTCGATGTCCTCGAGCGGAAAATTCCGGGTAGCATCTTCCATGGGGCGGCTCCTGATTGCATGCTGGCGGGACAGTAACGGGTCCGCTGGGAGGACACCATAGGGAGCATCGATCCTCGCGGCGCGAGGTCGATCGAAACGGGGCAGGACGTGAAGCGACAAACATTCGACTACGTTGTTGTTGGTGCCGGTTCGGCCGGCGCCGTCGTGGCCAATCGGCTCAGCGCCGACGGGCGCGCCCGTGTCCTGCTGCTGGAGGCGGGACGAGCCAGTCATCCCCTGTCGCGCATTCCCATCAGCTTCGCCAAATTCATCAACAATCCGGCGACCAACTGGTGCTACGACGCCGAGCCCGAGGACAGCACCGGGCAGCGGCGAATTCCCGTGCCTCGCGGGCGCATGCTCGGCGGCTCCAGTTCGATCAACGGCATGGTGTTCGTGCGCGGTCAGGCGCAGGACTTCGACACCTGGGCGCAACTCGGAAACAGAGGATGGAGCTATCAGGACGTGCTGCCGATCTTCCGGCGCATGGAAAGCTATGCGGGAGGAGATGGCGATTTCCGGGGACGCGATGGTCCGCTCAAGGTGTCGGACATCGATGAAGCCGGACCACTTTACGACATGTTCTTCGACGCGGCGAAGCAGATCGGGATCGCACGCAATCCCGACTACAACGGGCCAGTGCAGGAGGGCATCAGCATGTCCCAGGCCACGATCCGCAATGGCCGGCGCATGA
>JBKKCB010000111.1:0-12006 GCA_046713545.1 Hyphomicrobiaceae bacterium
ATCTTCCGCACCTTGTCGAGCATGACCATATAATATGGAATGATATCACGCACAGATGGATTGAGCCGAAGCGCTTGCGCGCAGCAAGGTACCAGCTGTGCAGTGGTGATCGATTGCCCGCTTGCAAACAGCGTAACCTCATGTCCCTGCTTAACCAGGGCCTCGGTAAGATAGCTGGCAATCCTTTCTGTGCCTCCGTAGAAACGCGGTGGCACGCTTTCGATCAAGGGGGCAATCTGCGCGATTTTCATGGAAAACGGGTCCATATCTTGATCGAAATGCCGTTGATAAAAAACTCCCCCGCGCCCGCTAAGGTTCCGCTTCGTGCTTCTCAGTCCACTTGAATCGGCTTGTGGCACACTTGCGCCGATTCAGGACCGGAGAGTTCGTCAGCACTGCGCGGGCGACGGCAAATTTGTTTGGCTATTACAAGGGCATCATCAACCATGAAGCCCAGGCGTACCGGGCTGAACGCGCAACAAATCTCTCGTTGCTTGGCCTCGAGATTCAAGGCCGTCCGATTTTTGATCGGCTCGGTCCTGTCACCGTCCGGGTGGAGCGCATGAAGTGACGTTCTGCGTCGGCCGACCACTGCGTGATATCCCCTGCAGCCACGAGTTCGAGCGGCGACGCGCTTGGCGCGACGCCAAAGATGCTGGCTGCCATCGGCCCACGCCATACTCCCGTCCCACGTTTCCTTCGACATCCGCTGTTGGCACGTGGCTGAAGATCAGCCACTTGCGCTTGGCGGTGAATCTCGGAGGGCAAGCGGACATACGGGTGCACGAACAGCAACTTCATCCGGTTAGCCACAGCCGGCGTAACGCCCTGGAATCATACGTGGTGGCTTTTCTGGCTAACCTCGCCTCTAACCGTTTGAAAACTCTCAGATTGCGAAACGCCCTACGGGCGCCATTCACCATAAGCCATTGATGGCTAAGAAGTCTTCCGGCGTCTTGCCGCCCAGACGTCAGCGCCTTTTCCCGGGTTCCATTTTTTGCAGCAAAGCCGCTGCACTGATCGGCCCGACACCCGGGCCGCACCGCAACACTGCCAGGAGGCGCTCACAGAACTAAACTGTCGGGCGCGCGTTACCAGCCCCAAGTGAAATGGAGGTAACGATGCATAACCCTATTAGGGCTATCCTGGTAGGAGCGGGTGCTCTCGCTCTCAGCACTACGCTCGCTTCGGCGGAAGTCGTGTGCAACGAAGACGGCGACTGCTGGCGAGTGCGCGAAAGGTACGAGTATAAGCCCGAGCTCCGTCTGAAGGTTTACCCAGACAACTGGCGCTGGGAAGATAGCGACAAGGATCGCTATCGCTGGCGCGATGCTCCGTCGGAGCGGCGTGGATATTGGCGTCAAGGCGTCTGGGTCGAGATTAACTGACCCGCCTGGTCGCAATGATGGAATATCACCAGGCGTGTTCGAGAGACTGTCTCAGCGCCAGATGATACCCAGAACGCCGCGACTCCGACCATGGTTGGTTTAAGTGAAGAGAGCGCTGCTCTTTACCGCGGCGCTCTCTTCATTTGAGCGGACATCATCCTTGTGCGACAACAGCACTTGCGATCTCTCTTAGTTCAAACGCTAACATGTCGGGAAAACCCTGGCCACGTCCTCTTCGCTGGCATTCCAGCTGAGCCGACGTCATTGGCCGCTCCTACGCCTCCGCAACATGTCCTTTTTCGATCATGTACCGGCGTTGACATGTCGCAAACACCGCAAAGGTGAGCCAAAACGGCGTTGCGATTGCACGCGCTTGGCTAGAACACCTACGTCTTCCAATACGCGTCACCCTTGACCTGCGTCTGCGCTTCCGCACACAATGTCCGGACAAGTGGTTGAGTGCGGACCACAAGCAAAAAAGAGCGGGATCGGAATGGAGCGCTTGAAGGTGTGTGGGGTGGAGCTCGAGCTTCACACACGGGGTCATGGTCGACCTCTGCTCTTTCTTCACGCGGAGGACTACTTCGAGCAACACAGGCCATTTCTGGATGCTCTCTCAGCAAAGCATAAGGTGCTTGTCCCCCGCCATCCTGGCTTTGGCACCTCGTCCTTACCGCAGGATTTCCGGAGCATCGAGGATCTTGCGTATCTCTATCTCGACCTGATCGATGCGCTGAAGATCGACAAACCTCTGCTCGTAGGGGCGTCATTCGGCGGATGGATCGCACTTGAAATGGCCGTGCGCGCGTCCGAGAGATTCGACAAACTTGTCCTTCTGGGCACTGTCGGCGTGAAGATGGGGGGCCGTGAGGATCGCGATTTCGCTGACATTTTCCAGATACCCGAGGACGAGGTGCGTGCACTCACCTTTGCCAATCCCGCCCGCTGGGTTCCTGACTATGCGACGCTGAGCGATGAGCAGCTTATGCCGATCGCGCGTGACCGGCAGTCGACCGTTCACTTTGCCTGGCGGCCGTACATGCATAACCCCGCGCTAAGAAAGTGGCTGCATCGCGTGCGGATGCCGATCCTAATTGTTTGGGGTGAGAAGGATGGCGTCGCCAGTGCGGCTTACGCCAGGGCTCTTACCGCCGCGCTGCCCAGGGCTACACTCAAGATTATCGCCAACGCTGGACACTATCCGCAGATCGAGCAGTGCGAAGAGGTCGTCTCGGCAATCAATGCCTTTTCGATGTCCTGAGCCAGCAAGCCCCCGCGCCATACCACCCAGTTCTCCGAGGAACAACGCCATGAAAGTCTGGCACTTCAGCGAGATGGCCTATCATCCAGCTTGGAACGAGCTGGGGCACTCGCTGCGCAACACCATTCCAAGTCGCGCGTGCGACCCCAAGATCGCCGCCGACCTCTATCATCGCTATCTCGACGAATGGGCGCTCTGCGATGAGCTTGGCCTCAATATCATGGTCAATGAGCATCACGCGTCAGCCACCTGCATTGATTCCGTTTGCACGGTGCCCATGGCAATTCTGGCGCGCGAGACGAAGAAGGCGCGCCTGCTGTGTCTCGGCATGCCAATCGCCAATCGGCAGGACGCTGTACGCGTCGCCGAGGAATATTCGATGATCGATGTCATCTCGCGGGGCCGCGTTGAAATGGGCTTCGTCAAAGGTTCGCCGCTCGAGATCGCCCCTGCCAACAGCAATCCGGTAAACATGATGGATCGCTTCTGGGAGGCCCACGATCTGATCATCAAGGCCATGACGACGCACGACGGCCCGTTCAACTGGGAGGGCAAGCACTTTCATTATCGGCAAGTAAACGTCTGGCCGCGCCCCTATCAGGACCCGCACCCGCCCGTTTGGATCACCTGCGGCAGCAACGAGTCGGCGATACAGGTGGCCGAGCGGGGCTACATCATCGCGACGCTCAATACCGGCTATACGCGGACTCCGGCTCTGTTCAACGCCTATCGAACAAAGGCGGCGGCGATCGGTAAGTCGGCCGCGCCGGATCGCTTTGCCTATCTCGCCATGATCGGTGTCGGCGAAACCAAGGAAGAGGGCTATCGCCTGGCTCATCAGGTTGCAGACTACAGTCGCACAACACCGCGCGCCGTTGCCGAGCATTTCTCACCGCCCGGTTACAACCCCCTTCCTGCAGCCGTTCAAGCCCTGAAGACCGATGGCAAAGGGCCCGTCGGGTCCGTGCTGACCGTGCAGTCCCGGGATGGACGCCGCATCGACGCGACGACGGCCACCGTCGATGATTTTATCGATGCGGGCCTCGTCTTTGCTGGCACGCCGGACATGGTGTTCGATCAGATCAAGCAGTTCCACGATCACGTTGGCGGCTTCGGACATCTTCTGATGATGGCGCAGGGCGGACACATCAGTCACGAGGATACCACCGCCAATCTCAAGCTGTTCAGCAAAGAGGTGCTGCCACGCCTCGCCGAGCTGAGCTAGATCCGAAGCGGCGGCGCAACGCGGCTCCACGCACTTTAAGGCCATCCCAGCCTACCGGACGTACGTTAGTTCGCCTTGGTGTGCTTTTTTTCGGCGCCGGATGAGGTATCGTTGCTACCCAGCCTATCGTTTGTTAAGTTGTGCACGCTGTTGATCGAGCGCCCGTGGGCAAGTCCCGCATGGCAAATTCTTTGGGTAACCCACCCTGACGCGCTCCTTTCTGAACAGACCATTTGGAGCGCGGATGAAGATCCTTAGAGATGAAACGTTTGTCGACTCCACCACGCCATCAGCCGGACAGAACCGCCCCAGTCCGACCCGCGTCGAGGTATTGGACGCGGCGGCTAGGCTGATCGTCGATGGAGGATATGAGGCCTTCACGATGCGCGCCGTGGCCCTGCGGGTAAACATCAAGGCAGGAAGCCTGTATCATCACTTCAAATCAAAAGAAGAGATTGTGGAGGAAATCCTCAACTCAGGCATCGCGATGCTTTTGGAAGAGGTCGAGCAGAAACTGGGGGCCGTGCGCTCAAACACAATATTTGCAGAGCGTGTCCACGTTGCCATCCAGGCACACATCTCCTGCATGTTGGGTCGGGATACGGTCTACATGCAGGTTTACGAGCATCTCCCGCCTGTATTGAAGCGAAGAAGTCGGGCCATGCGAGATAAGTACGCGAAACTCTGGTTCCGTTTGTTTGAGACGGGTGTGAAAGAAGGAGATATCGACCCCCATATCAATCTCAGTCTTTTCGTTCCGTATTTTCTTGGGGGTCTTAATCGCGTTCCCGAATGGTTTCGCCAAACGAGGGGCAAGAGCAGCGATATTGCGGAAATCGCGACGCGAGCGCTGCTGACTGGCGTGGCGGCCCGATCATCCAAGTCGAAATCCGGGGCAGGACACCGCCTCATCCGATCCTAGTCAGAGCGTCTCGGCCGAGGGCAAGAAGCGACCCCAGTTTCTCGATCGCCCAGGCAGCCTGGATAACACGAGGTACAAATGGATGGGGAAATCAATCTAGGATTTCTGGGCCTCGGGCAGACGGGAGGCGCCATGGCAGAACGCCTGCTCGGCAAAGGTGTCCGTCTCCATGTGTTCGATGCAGGCCCCCGGTGGGATGATGACGGTCAGCCGAGATAAACGTGACGTCTGGAAGATCGCCCGTGGCAATGAGATGCAGGCGACTTAGAATGGAATGAGGCGCTCAATGCAAAAGAACAATCCTCGCAAGTTCGACGTGATTATCGTAGGTGCGGGCGTGGCTGGCATGTACGCCGTGCATCGGCTACGTCAGCTGGGCTTGAAAGTCCGCGCATTCGAGAAGGGTACTGATGTCGGCGGCACGTGGTATTGGAACCGCTATCCCGGTTGCCGTTGCGATGTCGAAAGCATGGAGTATTCGTTCTCGTTCGATAACGATCTCCAGCAAGAGTGGCGTTGGCCAGAACGCTACGGCACGCAGCCTGAAATCCTAACCTACCTGAGGCACGTTTCTGACCGGTTTGATCTTCGGAACGACATCGAGTTTGGCGTGACCATAAAAAGCGCCAAGTTCGACAGCAAGGCCAGCCTTTGGACGGTCAGCACCGATAAGGGTGACATCATCTCGGCACCCTACCTCGTCATGGCGACGGGCAATCTGTCCACGCCACGCAAACCGAATATCCCGGGAATCGATGGCTTCCGCGGCGCGTACTACCATACGGGACTCTGGCCGCACGAAGGCGTGGATTTCACGGGACTACGCGTCGGGATCATTGGGACGGGATCATCGGGCGTGCAATCGATCCCGATAATCGCCAAGCAGGCCAAACAGCTCTTCGTTTTTCAACGAACCGCAAATTTCAGCCTACCGGCCAAGAACAAGCCGTTGGATCCTGCAGCCGAAGCGAAACACAAAGCGGAATATCCGGAGCGCCGGCGTGCCGCTTTCGACACGCCATTCGGAATTGCAGGCTATCCGCCGCCGACTGCCTCGGCCCTCGACGTGTCGGATGAGGAGCGCAGCAAGACGTACGAACAAAAATGGGGCGAAGGTGGCAGCATAAGCTTCCTCTATTCATATACCGACCTGCTTGTGAATGAAGAGGCGAACAAGACGGCCTCGGATTTTGTCCGCAACAAGATCCGGTCTATCGTGAAGGATGCCAAGACCGCGGAATTGTTGTGTCCGAACGATCATCCCATGGGCACAAAACGCCTGATCCTCGATACCAACTACTATGAGACGTACAACCTCCCGCATGTGAAGCTGGTGGATATCCGCTCGAACCCGATCCGTGAAATCGTGGAGGATGGCATTCGCACCGCAGGTGCCGACTATGAACTCGATGCAATCGTATTCGCTACGGGCTTCGATGCCATGACGGGTGCCATGAAGGAGATCGATATCTCGACGGACAGGCAACAGACCATCCGTCACAAGTGGGAGCACGGCCCGCGGACTTATCTCGGAATCATGATGAATGGTTTTCCCAATATGTTCATGATCACCGGGCCACAGAGCCCCGGTGTAAAGAGCCAGATGATTCTGAGCTGCGAGCAGCATGTCGATTGGATAGCCAATCTTCTGAAGCACCTGACTGAAAAGGGGTTGCGAGAAGCCGAACCCACACGCATGGCAGAAGACGCCTGGGTCGATCACAACAACGAGGTTGCAGACGGCACCCTCTACCCGAAGGCCAACTCCTGGTACGTCGGTGCAAATATTCCCGGCAAACCGCGCGTGTTCATGCCCTACGTCGGCGGCGTCATGGCCTACAAGAAAAAATGCGATGAGGTCGCGGCGGCCGGCTACGAGGGTATCACACTGAGATGATGATATCGGATCGGTGCGATCTTCCGGATGATCGGGAATACGATCGGCATCGTCGGGACATCCACGCCACCGAGGACCTGTGAACGGATAGACGGACTCCCGGGCTGGGCAATCATGGACATGTTGGGATTTCCGTTAGCCATGAGGCCGGGATAGGTGCGCGACCCGTCAGCCCACTTGTCACCAAACTGCTGATGGCTTGACCCGATAGCCGGCTTCACAACATGCACAAACCAGCGAAGCCGGCGCCCACGACCATTACTCCGTACACGGGACAGAAATCATCTGGCCGACGCTCGGGAAGTACTTCTTGCATTCGGCAGACACTGGCGCAATGGGCTTCTGAGAGATGGTCGACGTGTCACCCTCGGCAGTCTTGATCTTCCCCGGGCTCGGCGTGGCAGGCGTGGGCGTAGGTTGGTTGGTGGCGCCCTTGTCGGTGTTCTCCGCCTTCTCGAGCTTGCCGTTCTGCGTTGCCGTCTTGGTCGCGATGGCATTGGCCTTCGCCGCAAAGGACGGCACGCTCTCGCAGCTTACGAGTTCGGGCGATTCGCCGGAGGAGACCTTCCAGGCACCGTTTGACTGAGCCCATTCCTTCTTGCCGTAGGACCAGTCACCGTTCTTGACGTTGAACTGCTCCTTGCCGGACCAGCACTGGCTCTTGCCGTCGAACCACACCTTGCTTGCGGGATCGAACTGGCGGCCGACACCGTCGGCGAACTTCACCAGCGGCACCACCTTGGCAACCTTTTCAGTCTTCACCAGCGGCACCGCCTTCTTGACGATCTTTTCGGTCCACTCCGGCTTGCTCGGGCGAGCGGCCTCGTAACGCCTGGGTTCCGAGGTTGATTCCGGCACGCGATTGTAGGGGCCTGAGAAAGCGTTCGCGGCCCAAGTGGGCCGGCCGCAATGCTCGCCTCGCGCGTTGCAGGCGTGCGCTTGCGTGCTCAAGCTCAGGGTTGCTGCCGCGACTGCCAGCCCTAGAAGAACATTGGTCATGGTCGTCTCCTTTAGTGGAAGCCCGGATGTGTTGACCTGATACTGCCGGTAGCCGCAATGGCTCGCTGTTCCGCTGGGAACAGGATCGAACAGTCTTGTGGCTGGTGATGGGTCTGCATGTGCCGGTATTCGGTTCAAAGCCCGTTCCGAGGCTTTGATCTTCTTCAGGCGGCGGCATTCTTTATATGGATTCTTTATAAAACACGCTTTGGCTCCGTCTCGATTCTTTATGCACTCATGGGCAAGTGTGCACGGCCTGCAACGGCACGGCAGCTTTTCACCCTGATCGGATCGATCAGGATCAGGGTGGCACGTGCTGCCGGGCTGTCTGTTGCCGATGCTGACGCACACATCGCAAGGAGCAACCCATGTTGGACGTGATCTTGTTGGCCACCGGCCTGGGCTTCTTCGCCCTATCCATCGCGTACGCATTCGGCTGCGAGCTCCTCTGAGGAGAGCCCCCATGCTTGTCGAATACATACTCGGAGGCGGCGTGACCGCGGCCCTCCTCGTCTATCTGACGTACGCCCTGCTGCGGCCTGAAAAATTCTAAGCAGTTCTGACGAGGCGAGCCCCCCATGGCCTTGATCGGCTGGATACAAATTCTGCTTTTTTGCGCGATCATCGTCGCGCTGGTGAAGCCGCTCGGCGGCTACATGACCCGCGTCTTCAACGGCGAGCGCACCTTTCTGTCTCCCGTTCTGCGCCCGGTTGAAGCCGTCCTTTACGGGCTCGGCGGCGTCGATGCGAAGCGCGAGCAGCACTGGCTCACGTACACGGTCGCCATGCTGTTCTTCCAGGTCGCCGGCTTTGTCATCCTTTACGCGCTGATGCGCCTGCAGGCGAGCCTGCCGCTCAATCCGGCCGGGCAATCAGCCGTAGCTCCCGATCTGGCGTTCAACACTGCCGTCAGCTTTGTCACCAACACCAACTGGCAGAACTACGGCGGCGAAGGCACGATGTCCTACCTCGTGCAGATGCTGGGCCTGACGGTGCAGAATTTCGTATCCGCCGCCACCGGCATTGCCCTGGCCCTGGCGCTGATTCGTGGATTTTCCCGGGCTTCCGCCAACACCATCGGCAACTTCTGGGTCGATGTCACCCGCTGCACCCTCTATGTGCTTCTGCCGATTTGCGTCGTGTATGGCCTTTTTCTCGTCTGGCAGGGCATACCGCAGACGCTGGGAGCCTATGCCGATGCGACGACGCTCGAAGGCGCCAGGCAGACCATCGCGGTCGGGCCTGCCGCGTCGCAAATCGCCATCAAGATGCTCGGCACCAACGGCGGCGGTTTTTTCAACGCCAACGCGGCACATCCTTTTGAGAACCCAACCGCTCTATCGAACTTCGTGCAGATGCTCTCGATCTTCGTCATCGGCGCCGCGCTGACCAACGTGTTCGGCCGCATGGTCGGCAACGAGCGTCAGGGCTGGTCGATCCTCGCCGTGATGGGCATCCTCTTCATCGCCGGCGTGGCGGCAACCTACTGGGCCGAGGCGCACGGCAACGACGCCTTCACCGCCATGGGCCTCGCCGGCGGCAACATGGAAGGCAAGGAGGTTCGCTTCGGCATCGTGGCGTCCGCGCTGTTTGCGGTGGTTACGACCGCTGCGTCCTGCGGCGCGGTCAATGCCATGCATGACAGCTTCACCGCTCTCGGCGGCATGATCCCGCTCATCAACATGCAACTCGGCGAGATCATCATCGGCGGCGTCGGTGCCGGCCTCTACGGGATGCTGATCTTCATCATCATTGCCATGTTCGTCGCCGGCCTGATGGTCGGGCGCACGCCCGAATACGTCGGCAAGAAGATCGAGACCAAGGAGGTCAAGATGGGCATGCTGGCCATCCTCATCCTGCCGCTGATGTATCTGGGCTGGACCGCTGCTGCCGTTGTGATCCCGTCGGCCGTCGCGTCGATGGCGAACGCGGGCCCGCACGGCTTCACCGAGGTGCTCTACGCCTACACCTCGCAGACCGGCAACAATGGTTCCGCCTTCGGCGGCCTTACGGGCAACACGCTCTGGTACAACACCACCGGCGCCATCTCGATGCTGGTCGGCCGCTTCTGGATGATCATTCCCGCCATGGCCATCGCGGGCTCGCTGGCGGCCAAGAAAACCGTTCCGGCCTCTGCCGGCACCTTCCCTACAACGGGCGGTCTGTTCGTCGGGCTGGTGGTCGGCGTGATCCTGATTGTTGGCGGCCTCACCTTCTTCCCCGCACTCGCGCTCGGGCCGATCGTCGAGCATCTCGCGATGCGCGCCGGCACGCTGTACTGAGCGAAAACACCTTCGGAGCTGCATCCATGGAAACCTCCACGCTTCGCAAGCAGATGCCGGTGTCGGCTCTGCTGGACGCCAAGATCATCGGGCCGGCGATCCTGTCCGCGTTCGTCAAGCTCGATCCGCGGACGCTGATCAAGAACCCCGTGATGTTCGTGCTCGAGGTCGTCACGATCCTGACCACTATCATCCTCATACGGGATCTGGTCACGGGCGGCGCGAATATCGGGTTCACATTCCAGATCATCGTCTGGCTCTGGTTCACCGTCCTGTTTGCGAACTTTGCCGAAGCCATCGCCGAGGGCCGCGGCAAGGCACAAGCCGACTCGCTGCGGCGGCAGCGCACGGAAACGCAGGCCAAGCTGCTGACCGCCGCCAATTCGAAGGACTACAAGCTCGTTGCCGGCACCGGCCTGAAGGTCGGCGACGTGGTTTTGGTGGAAGCCGGCGACTTCATCCCGTCGGACGGCGAGGTGATTGAAGGCGTTGCTTCGGTCAACGAGGCCGCCATTACCGGCGAGTCGGCGCCCGTGATCCGCGAGTCCGGCGGCGACCGCTCCGCAGTCACCGGAGGCACGCAAGTGCTCTCCGACTGGATTCGCGTGCGCATAACCTCCGCGCCCGGCTCGACCTTCCTCGATCGCATGATCCGGCTGGTCGAGGGCGCCGAGCGCCAGAAGACGCCGAACGAGATTGCCCTCAATATTCTGCTGATCGGCCTCACCATCATCTTTGTCTTCGCTACAGCGACCATTCCGAGCTACGTCGCCTACGCCGGCGGCACAGTCTCGATCGTGGTGCTGGTGGCCTTGTTCGTCACGCTCATCCCCACGACCATCGGCGCGCTGCTGTCGGCGATCGGTATCGCCGGCATGGACCGCCTCGTCCGCTTCAATGTGCTTGCCATGTCGGGCCGCGCCGTCGAAGCGGCGGGTGACGTCGATACGCTGCTCCTCGACAAGACCGGCACCATCACGCTCGGCAACCGTCAGGCGACGGAGTTCAAGCCGCTACGCAGTGCAAGCGAGCAAGAGCTGGCGGATGCGGCGCAGCTGGCCTCTCTGGCCGACGAGACTCCCGAAGGCCGCTCCATTGTTGTCCTTGCCAAGGAGACGTATGGCATTCGGGGCCGCGACATGGGCGAGCTCAACGCCAAGTTCATTCCGTTCTCGGCCCAGGCGCGCATGAGCGGCGTCGAGTTCGGCGGCACGTGGGTCCGCAAGGGCGCAGTCGACTCGATTCTGAGCTTTCTCAATGGCGGCTCCACTGGAGCGGTCAGCCGCTCTGCGGCGGCAGTCGCGCTCAAGCCGGCCGTGAGCGCCGATGCGGCGCGCGAGATCCAGGCTCTTGCCGACGAGATTGCAAAGTCCGGCGGCACGCCGCTGGCGGTGGCGCGCGACGGCAAGCTGCTGGGCGTCATTCATCTCAAGGATATCGTCAAGGGCGGTATCCGCGAACGCTTCGCCGAGCTGCGCCGCATGGGCATCCGCACCATCATGATCACCGGTGACAACCCGACCACGGCAGCTGCGATCGCCGCTGAAGCCGGTGTGGACGACTTCCTGGCCCAGGCGACGCCCGAGCACAAGCTCCAGCTGATCCGCGACGAGCAGGCCAAGGGCAAGCTCGTGGCCATGTGCGGCGACGGCACCAACGACGCGCCTGCACTCGCCCAGGCCGATGTCGGAGTTGCGATGAACACCGGTACAGTAGCGGCGCGCGAAGCGGGCAATATGGTCGATCTCGACTCCAACCCGACCAAGCTGATCGAAATCGTCGAGATCGGCAAGCAGCTGCTGATGACGCGCGGCGCGCTCACGACCTTCTCGATCGCCAACGACGTGGCAAAGTACTTCGCCATCATCCCGGCGATATTCCTCGCCTTCTATCCGCAGTTGCAGGCGCTGAACATCATGAACCTGGCGAGCCCGCAGAGCGCCATTCTGTCAGCCATCATCTTCAACGCGCTCATCATCATCGCGTTGATCCCGCTGGCGCTGAAGGGCGTTGCTTTCCGCCCCATCGGGGC
>JBKKCB010000112.1:0-10497 GCA_046713545.1 Hyphomicrobiaceae bacterium
CGCCCGCGTCTGCAACGAGAAGATGCGCATCGAGAGGCACGTCCGGCGTATTGTCGATCCCGGCATAGGCGTTGCGCGTCCAGTTGGTGTGCTGGTGCTGCCATTCGCCCGTCGAAGCGGGTCCGCCGACGGCCTTGTATTCCTTGCTCTCGAAAATGTCCGGGGACACCACGTCATGGATCGCGATCCACGGCGCCGGCATCGGCGTCAGTCCGCGAAAGCGCTGGGTGGCGCGAAACCCCGGCACTTTGGTGATCAGGGTCGTGACGTGGCCGATGTACCACGTGTGCCAGTCGTGCTCGCGCTCGGTATTCCGGAAGTCCATCTCCACCATGTAGATCATGTAGCGTTCGTTCCCGTGCGGCTTCTTATTTTTTGAGTTTACGCGCAATGTGCTCCGCAGCACAAAGGCCTTGCACGCCGGCCTTGGTCAAGCCGCCGAGATAGGCCGCAGGCTCCCCGCCTTCGAGGCCGCCCGTCGTCGTACCGGCCGCGTACAGCCCCTCGATGATGCTGCCGTCTCCGCGCAGGACGCACGCATCTCGGTCAATGCGAATGCCGCCCATCGTGTAGGTGATGCCGGCGCAGACCGGGATGGCGAAGAACGGAGCCGTTTCGATCGCCCATGGTGTGAACCGTTCCGGAGAGCGCGCCGGTGACAGGGCGGCGAACGACGTGTTGTGTACGGCTGCGTTGTAAGCAGCGACCGTTGCTTCCAGTGCCGCTGCGGGGGCGCCGACTTTTTCCGCCAGTGCTGCCAATGTGGGAGCTCTGTGGATGGTGCCGCCGGCGGACTCCAGAGTTGGGTTGGCGGGAATGCGCGCGGACCGCCCGGGGCCTTCCCAAATTTTGCTGTCGAATATGATGCTCGCGCAGAGAGGATCGGCCTCTTTGGCGATCGTATTTGCGATCCAGACGCCGCCACGCCCTTCGTCGAGGAAGCGTGCGCCTTGATCGTTTACAAGGATGCTGGCGGTGGCAATGCCGTCGAGCTCGGGATAGGGCCATACTTTGTCGCTGTGCATGGCGTCGCGGCACAACAGATGACCGTAGAAGCGATCGAGCGCGGTGATGGCCGCGCCAGCGTCGCGCGCCATGCGCAGGCCATCGCCGGTGCCCGTCACGCCGCCGCGCTGCTTGAGTTTGGCCGGCTCCGGCGTGATGTGCCGGCGCAGCATGCCCGTGTTGGATTGAAAACCGCCGTCGGCCAGCACCACCGCGCGCGCCGAAAGGCGCATCGGCTGGCCCGAGACGTCTGCTTCGATGCCGGTGCATCGGCCGCCCTGCATTGTCAGTGACGTTGCGCGTGCGCCGAGGTGGATCTTGCCACCGCGTTTCTCGATGATGCCGACGAGCTGGCGCAGCAGCACGTCCGGCCCTCGGCCCATCCAGTCGATGCCCGCCCGCAAGGGCCGGGGAGGGGCCAGAATGTAGTTCTGCCAGGCGATGTTGGTGCGGATGAAGCGTGCGCCTTGCTTGCCGAGCCAGTCGACCAGTGCGCCGGCTTTGTCCGCCATCGCCTGCGCGGGGCCATCCTCGGCACTGCCTGCTGTTGCTTTGTCGATCGCAGCACGCAGCGTCGCCGGCGGCGATTTAATGTCGTTGAAAGCCACGTGGAAGACGCCGCCGGACATGCGCGCGTTGCATGGATAGCGCTCGCCCTCGCCCTTTTCCAGTACGGCCACGGATAGTCCGAGCTCGGTGGCGCGCGCGGCGGCGACCAGCCCGGCCAGTCCGCCACCGACGATGACGGCGTCATAGGTGTCATTGCTGCTCATGGGATGTTTCCGTCGCGTGCTCGTCTGCAGCCTGTCGCGTCTGAGTGGCTGTCAGCATCTATACGCATGCCTCCGGCGCTGGCAAACGCGGCCGGCATGCACCGCGCGATGTTGTTAACGGGCGCATCTGCTGTAAGCTCGCTGCAACGATCTTGAGAACGCGTGGGAGGAGCAACATGGATTTCGGCGTCGCGATTTTCTTCACGGATTATTCCATGGGCCCGGCCGAGCTCGCGCGGGCGCTCGAAGAGCGCGGGATTGAATCCTTGTGGGCGCCGGAGCATTCGCACATTCCGCTGTCGCGTACGTCGCCGTTCCCCAAAGGCGGAGATGTGCCGAAAATGTACTACGACGTGATGGACCCGTTTGTAACTTTGACGGCCGCCGCTGCCGTCACCAGCAAGCTGAAGCTCGGCACGGGCATCTGCCTCATCATCCAGCGCGACACCATCCAGACCGCCAAGTCCGTGGCGAGCCTCGACCAGGTGTCCAACGGCCGCTTCCTGTTCGGCATCGGCGGCGGCTGGAACGCCGAGGAAATGGCCGACCACGGCACCGAGTTCAAAACCCGCTTCACGCTGATGCGCGAGCAGGTGGAGGCCATGCGGGAGATCTGGACCAAGTCGAAGCCAGAATACAGCGGCAAGCTGGTCAAATTCCCGCCGATGATGACATGGCCCAAGCCCGTGCAGAAGCCGCACCCGCCGCTGATCGTGGGCGGCGCATTCCCGTACTCCGCGCGCCGGGCCATCGCCTATGGCGACGGCTGGCTGCCGCACGCGTCACGGCCTCAATATCCGGATGTGCTGGCTCATCTTCCCGAGTTTCGCCGGATGGCGGTGGAGGCCGGGCGCGATCCCAAGACCATTCCGATCTCGATCTTCGGCGTCGCCAACGATCTCGACGCGCTGAAGCGCTATCGCGATGCTGGCGTGGCGCGGGTCGTCTTCGATATGCCCGCTGCGAAGGCCGATACGCTCCTGCCGCTGCTCGACGGGTACGCAAAGTCGCTCCGGCAGATGGGTTAGGCTATAGTCCGACCTGCGGCCCCTGGGCGCTCTGCACGCGCCTGGGGTTGAATTCTGAGATCCCTTCAACCATTTGAACTGCCAAATGCCGGAGCCCTTTCTGGGCGTGATAGCGCGTGCGCGCAACCTGGCGCGTACTTTAGTGCCTGTAACCTCGCAGAGGAGAGACGAGCCATGGATCATCACGAGAAGCTTGTGCGCGCGCAGCGCAAGGTGGAGGAAATAACGGGCTTTTACATTCATCTTGCGGTTTTTGCGGTCGTCATGGCCCTGTTGCTGGTCGTCAACGGCATGGACAATGCCGATGGCTGGTGGGTGCAATGGCCGTTCCTGGGCTGGGGTCTGGGCCTTCTTGCGCATGCCTGGGTCGTGTTTGGACGCACCCCGAACGTGATCGCCAACTGGCAATTGCGCAAAATTCGGGAAATCAAGGAGCGCATGTAAGCGCGCGCCGCATTTCGGTCGCCCGTGCGCTGGCTCGCCTTGAGGCGGGCGCCGGACGCTTGTCCCATAGAAAAGGGCGCCTCGTGCGGGGAGAGGCGCCCTGTCCATTTGATCCGCGTGCGGGGTGCGGATCGCTACAACAACGGGTCAGCCTGCGCTTTATTCGCGCCCATCCAAATTTTCTCAGATTTTTTTTCCGATATCCTGTCCGCGCACTCCGTCCGACCGGAACCAATCGCCGCCGCGGCACGTTGGGGAGGCAGCTTTCTCATTGATTTCAGGAGATTTTCTGATGCGCACATCCATCGTCGCCGCTGCCTTGCTGACTCTGCTTGCCGTCGCCGCCGAGGCGCAGCAATCACCGTCAGCAACAACAACCACGCCTCCGGCATCGCAATCGCGAACGACGGCCCCGACCCAGGAAGTGAAGGGTGCATGGCACGTCTCCGACTTCATGAACAGCCGCGTCTATAATATGGCCGGCGAGAGCATCGGGGATGTAAATGACCTTGTGCTCGACGAGAGCGGAAAGGTGACGGCCGTCGTCATCGGTGTCGGCGGTTTCCTGGGCATGGGCGAAAAGTCCGTGTCGATGGCGCCCGATCAGGTCAAGCGCATGCTGCATAGCGATGGCAAGGCGTACTTCACTGTCAACGCCACGAAAGAGCAGCTGCAATCGGCTCCGGTGTACGCCAAGCCCAAGGCCGCTTAGCAGATCTATAATCGGTTTCGGTTCGAGGCAGGCATGGGTTCCATGCCTGCCTTTTCTTGTGCAGCCGTCAGCCCAACGTCGTTTTCGCCTGCATGGCACTCACGCCTTCGTCCCGGCAACGAACGCGGGCAGCGCCAATTCATCGTTGGCGAGCTCGACGATGACGCGCACGGGCAGGCCGATTGTGAGACCATTGAGATCTGGGTCACGCAGGGGTGCCTGCATGCGCACGCCCTCGACGAGGTCCACGGTGACCAGCACGTAGGGCACCTCCGCTTTGAACCCGTGGTTGAACGCGTGATGCGTTACCGTCCAGCTGTGCACAGTGCCTACACCTTTGGCCTCGATCCAGCGCACGTCGAAGGAATAGCACGCGTCGCACAGCGGACGCGGGTAGTGCCGCACTTTCCCGCAGGCGCCGCACGACTGCAGCATCAGGCGCCCCTCGCTGAGCGCGTCCCAATAAGGCTGGGACTCCTGTGTGGGCTCAGGCAACGGCTTGAGATGATCAACCATCAGCCCCTCCGCATGATTGCGATCGAGCCGTCGCCCATGTCGCCGTAACCGGTGACGAGGCCGATCTCCGCATCTTTGACCTGGGCTGCGCCGGCTGCGCCGCGCAACTGCCGCGTCAGCTCGATGACGTGGTTCATGCCAACCATATGCGCCTGGCTGAGCAGCCCGCCGTGCGTGTTGAGAGGCAACTTGCCGTCGAGCGCGATCGTGCCGTCCATGACGAACGGCCCACCTTCGCCCTTCTTGCAGAAGCCCAAGTCCTCGAGCTGGCAGAGCACGATGTACGTGAAGCAGTCGTACACCTCGGCCACGTCGATGTCGGCGTGCGTAACGTCTGCCATCTTGAAGGCTTTCGGCGCGGCCTTGGCGAGTCCCAGCCGCGTCAGGTCGGGCCGCTGCGTGATGGCGCTTGGCGAATCCGGATGCCCTTCGGCGACACCCATCACCACGACGGGCGGCTGCGTCATGTCACGCGCGCGTTCGGCCGAGCTGACGACGATGGCGCATCCCCCGTCGCTCTCGAGCGAGCAGTCGAACAGGCGCAGCGGATCGGAGATCATGCGCGAGGCCTGATGCTCCTCGACGGTCAGCGGTTTCGTCATCATGCCCCGGCCGTTGAGCAGGGCATGGTTGCGTGTGGTGACGGCGATCTCGGCCAGGTGGCGGCTGGTCGTGCCGTAGAGCTCCATGTGCCGGCGCGCCATCGGCGCATAGAGCTGCGCGGGCGCAATGGCGCCCACCGGCATCTCGAACTCGCCGATGGTGCGGAACTGCGGCATCTGCTGCACGCGCGTGCCGATGCGCGTGCCCGATGAGCCGTTGCGGCCGATCGGGATCAGCACATGATTGCAGATGCCGGCGCTGATGGCGGCGATCGCGCACTGGATGGCCGCCACCGGGCTGGCCCCGCCCATGGGCGTCACGGCCGAGAAGCGCAGATCCTCGATGCCGAAATTGGTGATGAAATCTTCGGCCGTAAGTCCGGGGCTGTAAACGATGACACCGTCGATGTCCTTGGGCGTGAGCCCTGCGTCGGCAATGGCCGTCAGCGACGCCTCGAGCTGCAGCGCCAGAACACTCTTTCCGGAGGCACGCGAGTAGGCGGTCTCGCCGATGCCTGTGATGGCGCCCTTCTCCTTGAGGGACATCGACGTGCTCCTCCTCAAAAATGCTGACCCTTAGGGCACTGATTGAGCACAACTATCCTGCGGTCCCGTAACGCCCGTCAATGGGCCACGGCCGCAATTGGCCCGTCAATCCGGTGTCAGCCTTCGTGATCGGCCGACGGCACGATGATGCTTTCTTTTTGGGCATTGCTGCCTATGTTGCACGCATGACCTCATCTGGCAGCGTGACAGCCGCCGGTGCTGACGCATCGGCGAACGGAACCGTTTTTCGCACCGAGCTGATCGAGACGATCCGGCTGGCGGCGCCGATGGCGCTCACCCAGCTCGGTCAGGTCGCCATGATGACGACCGACATGATTTTGCTGGGCCGGCTCGGCGACAAGGTGGTCGCCGCCACGGCGCTCGCGCACACCGTGCTGTTTGCGGCCTTCACCATCGGCATGGGCCTTGTTGCTGCCGTGGCGCCGCTCGCGTCGCAGGCCTTCGGTGCGCGCGAGCCGCGCATGGTGCGCCGGTCCCTCCGTGTGGGCTTGTGGGCGGCCTTGATCGCCGGTGTGCCGCTCACGGCAATCCAGCTCTGGGGGGAAGATATTCTTCTCGCCCTCGGCCAGGCGCCGGAAGCTTCTGCACTTGCACACCGTTACTTGTCGGGCCTGGGCTGGTGTCTCGTGCCGGCCTGGGCCTTCATGGCGCTGCGCAATTTCATGAGCGCGGTGAACCGCCCCGAGCCTGCCCTGTGGATCACGCTTGTCGCCATTCCGGCCAACGGCCTGCTGGCGTATGCGCTGATTTACGGTGCGTTCGGCCTGCCGCAGCTCGATTTGCTCGGAGCCGGCCTCGCGACGACGTTCGTGAACCTCGCCATGTGCGCTGCTGCCGTGTGGGTGTGCTATGCGCGCCATCCCTTCAAGAAGTACCGCGTGCTGGGCCGCTTCTGGCGGCCCGACTGGGTGCTGTTCCGCAGGCTTCTCGTGGTCGGCTTGCCGATTTCGGGGTCGTACTTGATGGAGTTCGGCGTGTTTGCGGCCGCAGCCCTGCTGATGGGCCGCATCAGCACGACGGCGCTTGCCGCGCACCAGATCGCGCTGCAGACGGCGGCCGTGATGTTCATGGTGCCGTTCGGCATCTCGCTCGCCGCGACCGTGCGGGTCGGCCAGGCGGTTGGGCGCGGTGATGCGCAGGCGAGCCGGCGCGCCGGGATGATTGCCATCTGCCTCGGCGTTGGCTTCATGACGGCCGCCACCGCGCTGGTCGCGCTGACCCGTCACAAAATTCCGCTGCTGTTTCTCGGGTCCGATGCGACGGCGGCCGCCGCCGAGACCATTGCGCTCGCCGCGCTGCTGCTGGTCATGGGCATGACGTTCTTCATTGCCGACGGCGTGCAGACGGTTGCGGCCGGCGCGCTGCGCGGCCTCAATGACACCCGCCTTCCTCTGCTGTTTGCGGCCGTGAGTTTTTGGGGCATCGGTTTTGTCAGCTGCTACTGGCTGGCTTTCCCCATCGGCCTGGGTGCGCTGGGTGTCTGGATCGGCCTCTCGCTCGGCCTGGCGATCTATGCCGTGCTGCTGGTCTGGCGGTTCCACGCGCTGACCGCGCGCGGGTATCTGCCGGCGGTTGCGACGGCCACATAAGGTGACCACCCTCCAGGCGGAGACGCTCTTTTTTATTGCATTCTGAATTCAGAATGCAATAATGGGTGAAAGTGGTGCAGCCCCCAGGGAGGGGATGGCCTTGTCGCTGATCGCCCTCACGTCGTCGCCCGACCTCATCGATCAGGTCCATGACCGGCTTCTGGCCGCGGTTGTCGACGGATCGCTTGCGCCGGGCGAACGCCTCACTCAAGAGAGCGTCGCCGCGCGCCTCGGCGTATCGCGCCAGCCCGTCAGCCACGCGCTGCAGCTCCTGAAGCGTCGGGGCCTCCTTATCGAACACGGCAAACGCGGCCTGGCCGTCGCCCCGCTCGATGCACAACGCATTCGCGATCTGTATCAAGTCCGCGGATCGCTCGAGGTGCTGGCCGCGGAGCTGGCCGCCCGGCGTGCGGCGGCGGGAAATCTGTCCGGCCGCGATCGCGCGCACGCTCAAGAAGCGCTGGCGAGAGGCGGCACTCTCGGCGCGGATGCGGCGATTCTCGATCTCGTCGAAGCGGATGTGAACTTCCATTCGGCGCTGCACCTCATGTCGGGCAATACCGCGATCGCAGAAACGATCTCGGAGCAGTGGCCGCATTTCATGCGCTCGATGGGGTTCGTTCTGACGGAGGCTAAAATCCGTCAGCGCGTGTGGAACGAGCATGCGCAGATCCTCGCGGCCGTCCTGGCGGGGCGAGCCGACAGCGCCGCGAATCTGATGCGCCATCACGTAGCGGGAGCTGGGGAGGATACGGCGCAGCGTCTCGAGCGCCCGGGTACGGGTTGATCTAGGCAACAGAGCAAGTAACCAAGGGAGGAAGCGATGAAACTCACGGCACAACAGCTCAAGGATTTCGACGAACAGGGCTACATCGTCATGCAGGATTGCTTCTCCGGCGAGGAGATGGCCGTCCTGCGCGCGGAAGCCGAGGAGATCTACAAGTCGCCCCGCGAGGAAATCTGGCGCGAGAAATCCGGCGCGCCGCGCACGGCCTTCGCGGCCCACACCTACAACGAGGCGTTCGGCATCCTCGGCCGGCATCCGCGCCTCATCGAGCCGCTGGAGCAGTTCTTCGGCGAGCCGGTCTACATGCATCAGTTCAAGATCAACGCCAAGGCGCCGTTCGACGGCGAGGTGTGGCAGTGGCACCAGGACTACGGCACCTGGAAGCGTGACGACGGCATGCCCGAGGCGCGCGCCATGAATATTTCCGTGTTCCTCGACGAAGTGATGCCGATCAACGGCCCGCTGATGTTCATTCCTAAGAGCCACAAAGGCGGCACGCTGGCGGCCGGTCACGACAAGGCGACGACCAGCTATCCGCTGTGGACCCTCGACAACGAGACGGTGACGAAGCTCGTCAACGAGGGCGGCATCGTCGCACCGACCGGCAAACCCGGCACGGTGCTGATGTTCCACGGCAACCTGGCGCACGCCTCGCCCGCCAACATCACGCCGTATCCGCGCAAGATCGTGTATCTGACGCTGTGTGCGGTCTCCAACCACATCACCCAGTTCAAGCGGCCGGAGTTCATCGCGCACCGCGACTTCACGCCGATCAAGGCGTGCGAAGACAACGCGTTGACGGATTACGCGCGCCGCTACCGTATCGCTGCGGAGTAGCGCCGAAGGTCCGGGCGGCGGCTGTGCTCAGTGCCCGCCGCCGACAAGAGCCGCAATGCCGATGTCGGGCGGCGTGTCGATACCGCTGCCCGGCGGCTTCTTTTTCAGATCGGCCAGCGAGAAATCCATGCGCGTGTCGTAGACACGGTCGATCTGATTGCGCAGACGCCGTTGCGCGTCGTACCAGGCCGGCTTCACGCCTGCGTCGGGGCAGCTTGCAAGCTCTTCTGCCGTCGTCGCTCCCCACCGCCGCTCGATGCAGTGATAGGGATCGAACGATAGATCGAACAGGCGGCCCGCGACCTCGCGAAATGTCAGGGTCGTGGCGGCGCCGTTGCTGCGCGTATAGGTAATGCTGCATGCGGCCGTTTCGGCGTCATACACGTCACGCAGGTCTTGTCGCAGATCCTGGCCGGAATAGCTGACCTCGTCGCTGTTGCGCGCAGTCAGATCCAGAAAACGCGCGATCTCGTCGCGCAGTTCCTTGAAGCCGGTCTTGAGTCGCGCATCCCGCGACGGGGTGGAGTAGATCTCCCAGTCGCCGTCCGTGCCGTAGATGTTGTAGGGCAGGCGCGCCGGCGGATTGCGCCGATGCATGCCGGCCTTGAGGGCGAAATCGACGGCATCGCGCCGGTATTGGATGTCGCGGCACAGATTGCGCACCATGACACGCGTGTCCTCGATCGGATCGTAGCGAAAACCCGCCGGCGCCAGGCGCAGACGCACGAAATGATAATAGTCGGTTTCGCGGCCGTTGATGGCGAAGCGGGCGTTCCGCCAGTCCTTGGGCCGTGGCGCCTCCGTGCCGAAGTATTGTTCGTCCGACCAGTCGGCGAGCTGGCGATCAGGTGCCAGTTCGATCCGGCCTCCCGTGTAACTGCCATCGCTCTGGCGTGCGGCGCCCGCGAGCTTCAACGGACGCCAGCGCTTGAAGCCGCCGCCGACGGACGGGGCCTGCCGATGAAAGGCGCGGCCATACAGCCCGCGCGTGAGCGAGTTGTCGGGATGGGAGTCCATGAACAGGATCCGTCCCTCGGGCGTGACGCTGTAGACGACGGCGATGTGGCCGTAGGCGTCATAGATGATGGTGCCGGGCTTGATGCTGTCCCGGGTGACGCCGACCGGGTACTGGTCCGGCAGGAGTTGGCCCGTCGCCTCGGGCGCGGTGCGGAACTGGGCGGTGGTGACGAGCGTGGTGATGTCGGGAATGGCGCGGCGGGCGTCGATGCCAGCCGCGATCAGATCCTTGCGCGCGCTGACCTGGTTGCCGTTGTTGTAGCGGATGTCACCGGGCGACCCGAGCGAGCGCATGGCGCTCGCGAACGAGAAGGGCAGCCCGTTCTTCCATGCGTAATAGGCACGAAGGAGATAGGGCAGGTCGGCGCAATCGGCGAAGAAGCGCATTTCGGCCGGATTGCTGGCGTAGAAACGCGGGTTTGCGGCCGGGCTCGTCAAGCACTCGTGCATGGTCTTGCAGTCGCTCTCGCCGATCCGGCGAACGAAGTCTTCGAAGCCCGTCTCGTCAGCTTCGGTCCATTCCAGCCGCAGGATGCGCCAGGTCCAGGATTTGCCCGGGCCGGACGGCATGGTCCGCGTGGCAGCACCTTCGCCGGCGACGGGCTTGATCGGGTCGGCTG
>JBKKCB010000113.1:0-10292 GCA_046713545.1 Hyphomicrobiaceae bacterium
GCGCATAACTGCGCAGTAGTTATGGGGCGCAGACCCAGCACACATTTCACGCGGTCGGAATCCAGTCTGCGGCGCATTTCGGCCTCTCCGCTGCGGAATAAACACGCCATGCGGGAACGGGATGGGAAGCCTCCGGTGAACCGGCTTGGCGATAGATTACGCATAACTGACTGGTGCCGACCTAAGCGAGCAAGCGATAGGATGGCACTATGTCTGGCGATAGGCACAGCCCGCGCTTCGACGTGGCGGCGAGTACGCGGCGGCAGTTCAGTCGCAAACAGAAGTTGGCGATCGTCGCCGAGGTCGAGAGCGGCGCGACGGGTCTGCGAGGTCTCGCGGCGGCACAACGTCCATTCGAGCCTTTGTTTCGCTGGCGGCGCCATGCGTCGGCAACCCTGTCGGCGAATGCACCGCGCCTCAAAAGTGTGCATAGGGTGTGCACAGGCGCACCTGAAGAAACTACAGATTTATGCTAACCCATTGATTTCATTGGCGCGCCGGGAAGGATTCGAACCCACGACCTCCTGATCCGTAGTCAGGCGCTCTATCCAACTGAGCTACCGGCGCATTTTCCGCATTGAAGGGCGTGCGCGCCCGGCGGTCCAAAGGGCCTGCTGCAACGCAGGCCTTCAGGGACGGAACATTTAGTCGGTTGGACCCGATCGCGCAAGGGCTACGCGAAGCCGGTTGGACACGGGGCGAGGGCATGCCCGGCACAGCACCTGCCGGTGCCGCTGTATGACGTGCGATCGTGCATCATGCGGACCGATCCGGGATGTGAATTTCGAAGGTGGCGCCATGTGGCGTATCCAACAGCCGCATGGTCCCGCCGTGCGCGGCGATGAGTTCAAAGGCGATGGCCAGCCCCAGTCCGGTTCCGCCCCGGCGGGTCGAGCCCTGGAAGGCCTGAAACAGGTGCTCTCGCGCGCGCGGCGGAAAGCCCGGACCGTCGTCGCTGATGGTGATCAGCACGTGCCTTTCCGCGCGCCGTGCGGCCATGCTGATGCTGCCCTTGGCGTCGGCACCGGCTGATTCGATGGCTTGCACCGCATTGCGCGTCAGGTTGGAAAGCACGCGATAAAGCTGATCGCGATCCGCGTCGACGCGCAATGCAGTGTCTATATCCGCCTGCCACGCGATCACGTCCTCCCGAGGCAGCCCGAGGTTGTCGGCGACCTCAGTGACGAGCGGCATCAGCAGCATCTGGTCACGGCGCGGTGCGGCTTCTTCGGCGCGGCCGAATCTCAGCGTGTCGTTGCAAAAGGCGATGGCGCGATCGAGGGAGGCGATCAGCTTCGGCGCAAACCGCTGCACCGTGGGATCGGTGCTGTGGGCCAGGCGATCGGACAGGAGCTGGGCGCTGGCGAGCATGTTGCGCAGATCATGATTGATCTTGCTGACGGCCAGGCCCAGGGCCGCGAGCCGGCTCTTCTGGTGCAGCAGCAGCGAGAGCTCGGTCTGCATGTGGGAGAGTTCGCGCTCGGCGGTGCCGATCTCGTCGCCACGGCCGGTCGGGACGATAATGCGGCTGGCGTCCTCCGGCTGATTGCTGAAGTGCAGCATGTTGCCGGCGATGCGCATGATCGGGCGGACGAGGAGGGTATTGAGAGACAAATAGACGAGCGCGGCGGTGATCACCGAAATGATGATGGAGAGCACCAGAATGTTGAGGCCGAACCCCAGCATGGCGGCTTTCAGCGGCGCCTCGGGGAGAACGATTTCAATGATGTCGCCGGCGCCGCTGCCGGGCCTGCCGACAATGCGGAACATCCGCTTTCCGGACCCGAACAGCACCTCGACGGCATCCCAGATGGCGCCGACACGTCCCACCAGGCCGGATGTCGAGCCGCCCGGCATCGACATGTCGAAGCTGGCATCAATGGCCACCGGCATGTCGGCATTGAGAATGAGCTGACGCTGGTCGTCGCGCTTGAGTGCGACGGCCTTCACCTGGGCTGTGCGCAGGAGCTCGTTGCGCAGCACCTGAGGAACGTCGCCGTTGGGCGAAGCTTCCGCGGCCAGCGAGGCGAGTTGGGCCGCGGTCAGGCGGTCGTTGAGCCAGTTGAGACGAAAATTGGCGACCGAGGGAACGAAGATCAAAACTTCGGCCAGCATTACGAACAGGATGGTCAGCAGCAGAAGTTTGGTGGAGAGGCCGACGCTACGCGGCAAAACAGGCGCGGCAGCTTGCGGCAATACCTCCGCAGCCGGCCCCTGCCCCGGCGATCTGACACTGTCCACCTTCTGGTCCAACGTCTTTCCCCGACCCTTTCATCCGAGCTGGCGCAATATCGAACTGACTTTGCGGACCAGGGGATTCCCGGCCGCCAGCGCATAATAGCCCAGTGCAGCCCGCGTGTTGACCTCGCCAAGGGTCGGGTAGGGCGCCACCCACCGTGTCATGGCCGATATCTTGAGACCCTGGGATATGGCCAGCGACCAGACCTGGATCAACTCCCCCGCCTGGGATCCGACGATGCTGGCGCCGAGAATTCGTCCTTTTTTGTTCGTTATCGCCTTGATGAAGCCATCGGTGGTCCGCTCGGCCTGGGCGCGGTCGTTCTCGTGGAATGGCCAGCGATAGACGTTGATCGAGCCGTGCCGGTCGCGGGCCGCCTGCTCGGTGAGGCCGACGTGGGCAAGCTCGGGATCGGTAAACGTGACCCAGGGAAGGTGGTTTTCGCGCACCTTCACGGGCAAGCGAAACAGGGCGCGGCGGAAGACGATGCCGGCATGATAGGCGGCGACATGCGTGAACTGAGGGCCGCCGATGACGTCCCCAATTGCAAAGACGCGGGAATTGGAGGTGACCAGGCCCTTGTTCACCTGAATGCCGCGCCGGTCGTACTTGATGCCGCCGGCCTCGAGGTTGAGATCTTCGATGGCGGGCGTGCGGCCGGTTGCCAGAAGGATGTGACTGCAGTCCAGCACTTCGGTACCGGCGGCCGTGGCAAACGTCACGCGCGCGCCACCGGGCGCCGGCTGCACACCCTCGACTTTGGCCCCTTCGCGCACGTCGAGGCCTTCGGCCTGCACATGCTTGAGCACAACTTCGGAGAGTTCCGGGTCATCCTTGCCGAGGGCCTTCATGGCCTCCAGCACCGTCACCCGGCTGCCCAGGCGCAGGTAGGCCTGCGCCAGCTCCAGTCCGATCGGGCCACCGCCGATGACGACCAGATGATCGAGTTTCTGGCGATTGTCGAAGATCGCTTCGTTCGTGAAGTAGGGCACGCTGTCGAGGCCGGCGATGGGCGGAATGGTGGGCGTCGACCCCGTGGCAATGACAAAGCGGCGCGCCTTGATGCGGCTGTCGCCGGCCATGACCGTCGTCTTGTCGGCAAAAGAGGCGGCCGCCTGAATGACGTGAACGCCCAGGCCCGTAAACCGTTCGACCGAGTCGTTTGGAGCGATCGCGGCGATGACGTCCCTGATGTGTGCGTGAACGGCTCTGGGGTCGATCTGCGGGACGATGGGGGCAATGCCGAAATCCGCGCTCGTGCGCATGAGATGGGCCCGCCGCGCCGCCGCGATCAGCGCCTTGGAGGGGACGCATCCGTCGTTCAGGCAACCACCTCCCATCTTGTGCTTTTCGATGAGCACCACCTTCAGTCCGAGCTGAACCGTCGAGGCGGCAACCGACAGGCCCCCTGCGCCGCCGCCGATGACGCAAAGATCGGCATGGATGGTCTCGGCGCCACCCGAGGGGCCGCCAGGAGGCTCGCGCTGAACCGTGGCCCGGTCGATGGTCGAGCTAGACCGTTGCATTGCGCGATCTCCATCGCTTGGCGAAGGTTGGGACGGGGGGCTTGGCGGCGATGGGCGCGCGCGGTACGGCCAACGGCCGCCACCGCTGGGTTAGCGGTCCCCTATCCCGCATCGTGCTCATCGCATTGCCATTGCCAGATTCTTTAGATCGTATCCGCAATTTCGCGACACCGGGGATCGATTTCTGATTTGATCCACGGATGTTCGCGCCGCCCCGACCATGCCATGCGGTCAGGTCGGGGCTGAGGCAGGGACCGGGTGCGATTGACTTGCCCCTCCGTCGCCCCTATAAGCCGCCAATTCAATTGAGGGCACTATGGCCGGGTCCCGCTGTTGCCGTGGGACGAGGGGCTATAGGTGCTGTATTGCGGTCCGGCTCAGGGACTGCAATCTCCGACCAGAGATGGAGCGTAGACGGTGAAACGGACCTATCAGCCGAGCCGGTTGGTGCGCAAACGGCGGCATGGTTTCCGCAAGCGCATGGCGACCGTCGGCGGTGCGCGGGTGATCGCGCGGCGGCGGGCCAAGGGGCGCAAGCGTCTCTCCGCGTAGTGGGAGCCGCGAACCGGAGTGCCGGTGACATGGTTGCCACGCCAGTTCAGGCTGCAAGACATGCGCGTGGTTTCGCTCAAGCGAAGGGAAGACTTTCTCAGACTTCGCGGAGGCGTGCGATGGTCCACCGGAGCGTTCGTGATTGAAACGAAACGCCGTAGCGAACACCCCGAGGCAAAGGCTTGTGCTGCGGCGGAGCCGCGGTTCGGATTTACCGTTACCAAAAAGCTCGGCGGAGCCGTCGTCAGAAACCGGATACGCCGCCGGTTGAAAGAGGCATTGCGGTGCCTGCAGCCCGATGCGGCGCTGCCTGGACACGACTACGTCCTGATCGCACGCGCCGGCGCATCCAGCTGGGGCTTCGAGCGATTGAAACAGGATCTTGTCCGAGGTCTGAGCCACGTCAACGAGGCCCTGCAGCGCGCCGGCGGACCGGCCCCGGACAAAAACCGGGTCGAGCGTGCAGGCGAGCGAGACGGACCTGACAAAAGGAGCGCCCGGGCGCACAGAAAGACATGATGCAGGACGACAACCAGAAAAATCTTCTCCTCGCCATCGTTCTGTCGGTCGCCGTGCTCCTCGGCTGGCAGATGTTCTACGCCGGCCCGAAGATGAAGGAAGAACAGGAGCGGCAGCAGCGCCAGCAGCAGACCAAGACGCAGCCCGTCACCGGGCAGGGTCAATCCGGCGGGGCACCCGTCCTTCAGCCGGGCGGGGCCGGTGCGCCTCCCGTGCCGGGCACGGCGCAGCCGGGAGCGGTGCTCGCGACCCGGGAGACGGCGCTGAAGACGTCGCCCAGAGTGGCGATCGATACGCCCAGCCTGAAGGGATCGATTTCCCTCAAGGGTGCCCGCATCGACGACATCGTGCTCGCCAAGTATCGCGAGCAGGTCGATCCGAAAAGCCCGAACGTCGTGTTGTTTTCGCCGGCCGATTCGCCCAACCCCTATTTCGCAGAGCACGGCTGGGTGGCGGGCGCCGGTCCCGCGCTGAAGCTGCCGGATCGCGACACGCTCTGGCAGGCCGAAGGAGCGGGGACGCTGACAGCGGGTCGGCCCGTGCGTCTCACGTGGGACAATGGCGAAGGGCTGCTGTTCCGGCGCACCCTGGCACTTGACGCCAACTACATGTTCACGATCAGCGACGAGGTCGAAAACAAGACGGCGGCCGCTGTCACGTTGTATCCCTACGGCCGGATCTATCGCCTGGGTACGCCCGTTCTGCAGGGCTTTCTCATCCTGCACGAGGGCCCGATCGGCGTCATCGGCGAAAAGGGCCTGCAAGAGGTCGGATACGCCGACGTCTTGAAGGACAACGGCGCCAAGATCATCGACAAGGCGACGGGCGGCTGGCTCGGCATCACCGACAAGTATTGGGCAGCCGCGCTCATTCCCGATCAGAACGCAGAGTATCGCGCTGTTTTCTCCGGAACGAAGGCCAACGGCAATCAGAAGGACTCCTATCAGACGGACTATCTGCGGGCGGGTCTGACGGTCGCCCCCGGTGGCAAGGTCACGAGCGAAGGCCACCTGTTCGCTGGTGCCAAGCAGGTCGATCTCATCGAGACCTACGAGAAATCGCTGGGCGTCAAGATGTTCGACCGGATGGTCGACTGGGGCTATCTGCACTTCATCACGAAACCGCTGTTTCATCTCATCAACTGGCTGGCGGGCATCTTTGCCGGCATCGGCCTGACGGCGCCCTTCGGCCTGGCCATTCTCGCAACGACCGTTCTCGTCAAGGCGGCGTTCTTCCCGCTCGCCAACAAGAGCTACGAGTCGATGGCGAAGATGAAGAAGCTGCAGCCCGAAATGGAGCGGCTGCGCGAGCAGTTCAAAGACGACCGGGCGCGCCAGCAGCAGGAGCTGATGGCGCTGTATCAGAAGCAGAAGATCAACCCGATGTCGGGCTGCCTGCCGATCCTGCTGCAGATTCCGGTGTTCTTCGCGCTCTACAAGGTGCTGTTCATCACCATCGATATGCGCCACGCACCATTCTATGGCTGGATCAAGGACCTGTCCGCGCCTGATCCGACATCGATTTTCAACCTGTTCGGGCTGCTTCCCTTCGCAGTCCCTGAGTTCCTGCACGTGGGCGCGTGGCCGATCCTGATGGGGATCACGATGTGGGTGCAGATGCAGCTGAACCCGCAACAGCCCGACCCCATCCAGCAGAAGATCTTCAGCTGGATGCCGGTGCTGTTCACCTTCATGCTGGCGTCATTCCCCTCGGGCCTGGTGATCTACTGGGCCTGGAACAACATTCTCTCGCTGCTGCAGCAGTACGCCATCATGCGCAAGAACAATACCGAGGTGCATCTGTGGAAGAACCTCGGGATCGAGAAGTGGCTGGGTGGTGGACTAGGCACGGCGTTTTCGCTCGATAGGTTCAAGAAGACGGCTGAAAAACCGGTCGAGGACGCATCGAAAGCCGCGAAGGACCGGACCTGAACCCTTCGCCCGTCTGCATGAGGACATGGTGACCAGCGAGCTCGACGCGCAATCGCTGGCGGCGGGCGAAGCGCTGTTTGCCCGGCCGTGGCGGTTTTTGAAGAGTGTGCCGGCTCTCGAGTTTCTGCCGGTCGCGGACAGGCCGGAGTTGGCCTTCGCCGGCCGATCCAACGTGGGCAAATCCAGTCTCATCAACGCGGTGCTGCGGCACGGCGGCATGGCGCGCACATCCAATACGCCGGGCCGGACACAGGAGCTGAATTTCTTCCTGACCGACGACATCGACCTGTATCTGGTCGACATGCCGGGATACGGCTTTGCCAAGGCGCCGAAGGACAAGGTCGAAGCCTGGACGGCACTCGTGCGCAGCTATCTGCGCGGCCGGCCGACGCTCATCCGCGTGCTGCTGCTGATCGACAGCCGGCACGGGCTGAAAGCGAACGATCACGAGGTCATGCGGATGCTCGACGAGGCCGCGGTGATCTATCAGGTGGTCCTCACCAAGAGCGACAAGATCAGTGAGAGCGCGGCCGGGCACGTCCATGCTGCCGCGGAGAAAGCGCTGGCGGCGCATCCGGCCGCCTATCCCCAGGTGCTGATGACATCGTCGGCCAAGGGCGCGGGGATCGCGGAGCTGCGAGCGACGATCGCGGGGCTGATGGCCGAACGCAGGAGCGCGTGAGCCGGGCTCAGGGAGCCAGGCCGCGTTTCGCCAGCTGCACGATGGTCGCAAAGGCCCCCTCGCCGAGCTTGCCGATGACACCGCCGAGCGCGAGGGCAGACAGCCAGCCGGTCCAGCGCAGACCGGTGCGCAGATAGTTGGTGCGCACGCGCACGTTGATGACGCGATCCGGCAGCGCCGTCTCGGCGACGATGCCGTCGCGGCCCACCACGCGCGCCGCGACGATGAGCTGCAAGCTGGCATCGCCTCGCCGCTCCGGAGTGACCAGAAATCGCCATGAGGCGAAGTCGCTCGACAGGGGCGTCAATGCCGCCTCGGTCCATTGCGTTTCCGGCGAGGCGGCCTCGATGTTGAAGCCGCCATCGGGGGCACGCAGGCGCACGCTCATGGCCTTGGTGATGAAGAGATCGTGCCGGACCGGCGGCGCCTGCCCTTGAAGGCCGGCAGACACGCCTTGCGCGCCATCCCGGGCAATGCGCACCTCCACGCTGACGGTCAATCCAACGCGCATGCGGCGCGGAATATTTTCCACGAGCTGGCCGGCTTCGATCGAGGGCCGCCGGTGAATGCGCGGAGCATCAAGGGGGGCCATCTGGCCGCCTGGCGGGAGGCGTGCTGCGTCCCGCTGCTGCGAACCGGCCGATCCGCCGCCGGCAGGATGCCCGGATCTGGCCGGCGGCTGTTCAAGGGCCGGCTCACCGGCGCCAAAACGGGGTGCAGCCTTCTTCGATCGCTCCCGGGGTGCGGGCTCGCCGTCCGTTTGCATCCAATGCGGCAGGGGCGGCCTGGTCGGATTGGTGTCGTCATCGGCGGATTGCGGTGCAAGCGCACCGCTGTCGGGACGTGTGTGGGGCAAGGGCGGCGGCGCCCTGCCAGTACCTCGGGCTTCGTCTGCAACGATCTCTCTAGCCGCGTGCGCGGTATCTTCGGCAGGCAGCGCATCGGCTTCAGGCGACATCGCGCCATCGCGACCGGCCGGCGGGGGTCGATCAGCTCCGGACCGCGCAGTGGCTGAGTCGCTGTCGGGCAGCCTCGGCTCAGCCTGCTGGCCCATGCCACGCGGCGACGGGGATGGAGCAACGTGCGGGCGCGGGCCCTGGCCGCGACTGGCCGCGATGCGCGCGCGCGCGCCAGACAGAATGTCCTCGGTGGATGCTTGATGACCGCCATTGGGTGCCGGGGTCTGCGGCCTGCCCTGCTGCTGGAGAACGCGGACCGCCACCTCGAACGTGAGGCCCTGCGCCCTCAGGAAGCTGGCGGCCATGCTGCGGCCCTCGCCGATCATGGCGGCGAGCGTAATGGCACCGTTGACGTTGGACCGCTTGGCTTGCTGGGCCGCCGCCGCCGCATATTCGATGATGCGCTTGAGCTCGGGCGCGATGACCGGTCTGGCCGGCGCGTCGGCCGCAGAGCGATCGGTCAGCTGGCCGAGAAACCCTGCGAGGTCGTCCCGCAGCCGGATGAGATCGACGTTGCAGCCGATAAGGACCAGCGCTGCCTCCTCGTCCTCGGTGAGAGCGAGGAGCAGGTGCTCGAGGGTCATGGTGCGGTGGTTTTGCGCGCGCGCGTAATCCATGCCACGCGCGACGGTCGCCGCCAGCATCTGCGACAGGGGTATTTTGCCGAAATCGTCCGCAACCGCCTCCAGCATGCCGGTCCTGCTCTCCGTGACGCCACTTGCATAGGCCCGTGCCGGGCGGACGGTCCTCAAGCCCCGGTCCGGCAGCGTGCGCCCGTGGCCCACCGCGCATGTATTTTTGTTTCGCGGCGAAAGTTTAGCCGATTGCCGCGGGCGCGCCCATGGGCGACAGATGGGTTTCGGTGTGCAAGTCCGCCGCGCCTTCGTGGCATGGCCCGAACGTGCCGATATTTCATTGTTACGAGCGCCCGTCGCGCTATAAGGGCGGTCGGATCCGAGGCTTTGCGCGCTGCGCACACGGCACGCGAGGGTTGTGACATGTCCAGAAACGGCGAGACGGCCAAAGCAGGGCCTGTGGTGGCGCGGGTTGCTCCCGACGCGCAGGAGAAGGCCAGCATCCTGGCCGAGGCCCTGCCGCACCTCATTCGCTACGACGAGCAGACCATCGTCATCAAGTTCGGCGGCAATGCGATGGGAGACCAGGCGCTGTCGGACGCGTTCGCCAAGGATATCGTCTATCTCAAGCAATCCGGCGTCAACCCGATCGTGGTCCATGGCGGGGGACCGCAGATCGCCGCGATGCTGAAAAAGCTGGAGATCAAATCCGACTTCGTGCACGGCCTGCGCGTGACCGACAAGCCGACGGTGGAAGTGGTCGAGATGGTGCTGGCGGGCGCCATCAACAAGGAGATCGTCAGCGCCATCAACCGCCAGGGCGGCAAGGCGGTCGGCATCTGCGGCAAGGATGCCAATCTGATGATCGCCAAGAAGATCACCGAGATGCCGGACCCAGAATCCAACATCATGAAGGCCGTGGATATCGGCTATGTGGGCGATCCGGTCGAAGTCAATCCGCACATCGTCGAGGTGATCTCGAAGTCGGACCTCATTCCGGTGATTGCGCCGGTCGGCGTGTCGCGTGAGGGCCAGACTCTCAACATCAACGCCGACACCTTCGCCAGCGCACTCGCCGCCCGCATGAAGGCCAAGCGCCTGCTGCTGCTGACGGACGTCACCGGCGTGCTGGATCAGGACAAGAACCTCATCCCGGAACTCACGGTCGCCGAAGCGCGTGAGCTCATCCGCAACGGCACGATTTCAGGCGGCATGATCCCGAAGATCGAGGGCTGCATCGAGGTGGTCGAGGCCGGCGTCGAGGCTGTCGTCATCATCGACGGGCGGGTGCCGCATTGCGTGCTGCTCG
>JBKKCB010000114.1:0-11209 GCA_046713545.1 Hyphomicrobiaceae bacterium
GGCTCGGCCATCTGAAGCAGGATGCCGAGCGGGCGCTGCGCGAGCGCGATCTCGACGGCGAGCGCAAGGCAGTACGCCGCATCATCGGCCTGCTGTCGTCCCGGCCGGAACTCAAATGGCCCCTCGCGCGCATGCGCGAGCATGCCGACGGCGTGCGCGATCCAGGCGACCTGTTCCGGCTGACCGATCGCGATCTGCTGGGGCCGCTCGACAACGACGCGCGGCGGCTGGTGGCGCGGGCGGCCAAGCGTGTGAGCGTGGCGACGGCCATGAGTCCGGCCGCGGTGTTCGCCGTGCTCTGGGTGCTGGTGGAGAACGTGCGGCTGATCCGGGGGTTGGCAACGCTCTACGGCGGCCGGCCGGGGCTGCTCGGCACCGCCAGGCTGGCGCGCATGGTGTTCACGCACCTGGTCGCGACCGGCGGCGTGGCGTTGACCGACGACCTGCTGGGGCAGTTCCTCGGGCAGGACCTGCTGCGGCGGCTGTCGCGGCGCCTGGGCGAGGGCATCTTCAACGGGGCGCTGACGGCGCGGATCGGGACGGCGGCCATCGAGGTGACACGGCCGCTGCCGTTCATCGAGGCGCGGCCGGTGCGCGCGCGGGATTTCCTGCTGGAACTGACGCGCCGGCGGGACCAGGGCGCGGCGCCACGTGGCCCGAGCGGGGCCCCAGACGCCGATCGGCGCCCTGAGGTCAGGAGCGCCGATCAAATTTAGCCGGTGTCTGCCCTGCCCATGTGTCTCGACAGTGCGAGACCTTGGAGGGACGGCAGATCAGTTCAGGGCGTCCTTCAACGTCTTGGAGGCCTGGAACTTCGGCACGATCGACGCCGGGATCTTGATCTCTTGCTTGGTCGCGGGGTTGCGGCCCAGACGCTCCTTGCGCTTGGAGACCTTGAATACGCCGAAGCCCGGAATGCGTACCTCTCCGCCGCCCTGCATGGCCTTTTGAATATGCGCAACCATGGCGTCGACGGCGACGCCAGCTTTCTCTTTCGAGAGTTCGGCCGTGGTGGCAACGGCGTCAATGAGATCCTTCTTGCTCATAGGTATGTCCTTCGAGGTGAAAAATATGGCCGCGGCACCAGGAAAAGGTCCGCTCGGCTCTCTCGACCGTTGCGCCCTCGCAACGACGAGGCGCAACCAACGATTAATGGGGCACCCCGTCAAGCGGAAAAACCCCTATTTGCCGGGAGAAATCGCGGGATTGTGAAGGGTTCGCTGCGAACGAAACTAGAATACAAGAAAGCCCCGGCCGTGATCGGCCGGGGCTATTGTTTACAGTCGACAATGAGACGGTGAGATCCGCGCCATCAATGCGCTGTCGGCCGGCTCCCCGTCTTGTCGTCGGCGGGCGTGACGGCGGCGGGACTTTCCACTTCCCAGGCGATGGGATCGGGCAGTCGCACCAGCGCGTTCTTCAGCACGTCATCCATGCGCGCGACCGGGATGATCTCAAGGGCGTTCTTCACCTCGTCGGAGATGTCGGCGAGATCCTTCACGTTCTCCTCGGGGATGAGAACCCGCTTGATACCGGCGCGCAACGCCGCAAGCAGCTTCTCCTTCAAGCCGCCGATCGGCAGCACGCGGCCACGCAGAGTGATCTCACCCGTCATCGCGACATCCTTGCGCACAGGGATGGCGGTCAGGACGGAGACGATCGCCGTCACCATGGCAACGCCGGCAGACGGCCCATCCTTGGGCGTCGCGCCCTCGGGCACGTGCACGTGGATGTCCCTCTTCTCGAACAGCGATGCCGGAATGCCGAAATCGACCGAGCGAGACCGCACGTAGGCGTTGGCCGCCTGGATGCTCTCCTTCATCACGTCGCGCAGGTTGCCCGTCACCGACATCTTGCCCTTGCCGGGCATCATGACGCCTTCGATCGTCAGGATCTCGCCGCCGACTTCGGTCCAGGCGAGACCGGTGACCACACCGACCTGGTCCTCCAGTTCCGCCTCGCCGTAACGATACTTGGGCACGCCGAGGTAGCCCTGCAGATTCTCAGTCGTGACCTCGACCGACTTGACCCCGGTCGCCGCAATGTCCTTCACGGCCTTGCGGGCGAGCTTGGCAATCTCGCGCTCAAGGCTGCGCACACCGGCTTCACGCGTGTAACGCCGGATGATTTCGCGCAGACCTTCGTCGGTCAAGGCCCATTCGCCGGGCTCCAGGCCGTGCGCCTGACGCTGCTCGGGAACGAGGTGGCGCTTGGCGATCTCCAGTTTCTCGAGCTCGGTGTAACCCGCGAGCCGGATGATCTCCATGCGATCCATCAGCGCCGGAGGAATGTTGAGCGTGTTCGCCGTGGTGACGAACATGACGCTCGACAGGTCATAGTCGACCTCCAGGTAATGGTCGTTGAAGGTGTGGTTCTGCTCGGGGTCCAGGACCTCGAGAAGAGCCGCCGCCGGATCGCCACGGAAGTCCGAGCCCATCTTGTCGATCTCGTCCAGAAGGAAGAGCGGATTGGTCCGCTTCGCCTTCTTCATGGACTGGATGACCTTGCCGGGCATGGAGCCGATGTAGGTACGCCTGTGACCGCGGATCTCCGCCTCGTCACGCACGCCGCCCAGCGACATGCGCACGAACTCGCGTCCGGTGGCATTGGCGATGGACTTGCCGAGCGAGGTCTTGCCCACGCCGGGAGGCCCCACGAGGCACAGGATCGGCCCCTTGAGCTTGTTGGTGCGGCTCTGGACAGCGAGATATTCGAGAATGCGCTCTTTCACCTTCTCCAGCCCGTAGTGCTCCTTGTCGAGCACTTCCTGGGCCTCGTTGAGGTCCTTCTTCACCTTGCCTTTGACGCCCCACGGAATCGACAGCAGCCAGTCCAGATAGTTGCGGACCACCGTCGCCTCGGCCGACATCGGGCTCATCTGCTTCAGCTTCTTGAGCTCGGCCAGGGCCTTTTCCTTGGCCTCCTTCGAAAGCTTGGTGTTCTCGATCTTCTCTTCGAACTCGGCGATGTCGTCGCGCTCGTCGGAATCGCCCAGCTCCTTCTGAATGGCCTTCATCTGCTCATTCAGATAGTACTCGCGCTGGGTCTTCTCCATCTGGCGCTTGACGCGGCTGCGGATCTTCTTCTCGACCTGCAGCACCGAGATCTCGCTCTCCATCAGCGTATAGACGCGCTCCAGACGCTCCGAGATCCGCGTGATCTCGAGCACGTCCTGCTTGTCCGACAGCTTGATGGCGAGGTGCGACGCGATGGTATCGGCCAGCTTCGAGTGATCCTCGATCTGGCTGATCGTGCCCAGGACTTCGGGGCTGATCTTCTTGTTGAGTTTTACGTAGCTCTCGAACTGAGACACCGTCGAGCGCGCAAGCGCCTCGATCTCGTCTTCGTTGCCAGCCGTTTCAGCGACGCGCTCGACCTCCGCCTCGAAGTAGTCGGCGTTGGCCGTGTAGTTGACGATGCGCGCACGTGCCGTGCCCTCGACCAGCACCTTCACCGTGCCGTCGGGCAGCTTCAGCAGCTGCAGAACGGAGGCGAGCGTGCCGACCTTGTAGATGGCGTCAGCCGCAGGATCGTTGTCGCTGGCGTTCTTCTGCGCAGCGAGCAGGATCTGCTTGTCCGCGCGCATGACTTCCTCGAGCGCGCTGATCGACTTTTCGCGACCGACGAAAAGCGGCACGATCATGTATGGGAACACAACGATGTCTCGCAGCGGGAGCACGGGATACAGCTCCTTGGCTCCGCCGGTCTTGTCTTTGGGTTGTTTTTCTTCGCCCATGATCTTGGTTCCTGTTCCCGGTCCCCCAGATGCGCCCACGCGCGGTCAACCACTCTGACCCATTGACGCCCGCCTGTACCGCGACACCTAAGCGCGTCGCGTACCTTTCAGCACTTTAATTTCGGCCCCCTCCCCTCGAGAGGCAAACGAGTCAATCGGCTTGAGAAGAAAGTGGGAACACCCAGCCCGTCGCGCAAGACCCGCTTCTGACGTAGCGAGGCGTAGCGAGACGGTCAGGCGCTCGATCCTTTTTCTTCGGCACGCTCTGAATAGATGCGCAGGGGGCGCGCGCCGCCCTCGACGACTTCCGGCCCGATGACGACTTCCTCGACGCCTTTGAGATTCGGCAGTTCGAACATCGTGTCGAGCAGAATGCCCTCCATGATCGACCGCAGGCCGCGGGCGCCCGTCTTGCGCTCGATGGCCCTGCGGGAGATCCCGCGCAGAGCCTCCTGCGTGATGGTGAGCGATACGTCTTCCATCTCGAACAGGCGCTGATACTGCTTCACCAGCGCGTTCTTGGGCTCGGTCAGAATCTGGATCAGAGCCTTCTCGTCGAGATCCTCGAGCGTGGCGATGACCGGCAGGCGGCCGATGAACTCGGGGATCAACCCGAATTTCAACAGATCCTCGGGCTCGACCGCGCGCAGCACATCGCCCATGCGCCGCTCATCCGGCGCGATGACGGTGGCACCAAAGCCGATCGACGAGCCCTTGCCACGGCGCGCGATGATCTTTTCCAGGCCTGAGAAGGCGCCGCCACAGATGAACAGGATGTTGGTCGTGTCGACCTGCAAGAACTCCTGTTGCGGGTGTTTGCGGCCGCCTTGCGGAGGAACGCTGGCGACCGTCCCTTCCATGATCTTGAGCAACGCCTGCTGAACGCCCTCGCCGGAGACGTCGCGCGTGATCGACGGGTTGTCCGACTTGCGGCTGATCTTGTCGACTTCGTCGATGTAGACGATGCCGCGCTGCGCCCGCTCGACGTTGTAGTCGGCGTTCTGCAGCAGCTTGAGAATGATGTTCTCGACATCCTCGCCGACGTAGCCGGCCTCGGTCAGCGTAGTCGCGTCCGCCATCGTGAACGGCACGTCGAGAATGCGCGCCAGCGTCTGGGCCAGCAAGGTCTTGCCGCAACCCGTCGGACCGACCAGGAGGATGTTGGATTTGGCGAGCTCGACGTCGTTGTTCTTGGTGGCGTGGTTGAGGCGCTTGTAATGATTGTGGACCGCGACCGACAGCACGCGCTTGGCGTGGTCCTGCCCGATGACATAGGAGTCGAGCACCGAGCAGATCTCCTGCGGGCTCGGCACACCGTCGCGTGACTTGACGAGGGTGTTCTTGTTCTCCTCGCGGATAATATCCATGCACAGTTCGACGCATTCATCGCAGATGAATACGGTCGGTCCGGCAATCAGCTTTCTGACCTCATGCTGGCTTTTGCCGCAAAATGAGCAGTAAAGCGTATTCTTTTCGTTGGGCATCCGACTCTCTTATTGCCGAACTGTGCCCTTCCAGGGCCGCTAATTGTGCGTGCGTGCAGTATATGCAGGATCCTGGCCATGCCCGCGACTGGCCCACCCATGACTCCAACTCGGCCGATCTGAGCATGCTAAGGATAGGCAGATCAAGATTGGATTAACAGGCCAATCCCCAGGCATAACTTGAGTAAACGGTATTGCGACGGTTCTGTGTCCAACCCGCCGCACAGGCAACCGGCACTGCTTGATGCTGGCCGGAAGTGTGCGTCATTCTGGCGCGGCTCTTGACCCGGCCCTGCGCCGGCTCAGCTTCCTTTGCCGGTGATGTCGAGTTCAACCTCATCGCGCCGCGACAGAACGCGATCGATAATTCCGAAACTCTTGGCTTGCTCGGACGTCATGAAGTAGTCGCGATCCAAAGTTTGCTCAATCTTTTCATAAGGTTGCTCGGTGTGCTTAACGTAAACTTCGTTGAGCCGCCGCTTCATCTTGATGATGTCCTCGGCGTGTCTCTCGATGTCGCTGGCCTGCCCTGAGAAGCCGCCTGACGGCTGGTGCACCATGATCCGGGCGTTCGGAAGCGCGTACCGCATGCCTTTGGTGCCGGCGGTCAGCAGAAGCGAGCCCATGGATGCTGCCTGGCCGATGCACAACGTGGCGATCGGCGGCCGGATGAACTGCATCGTATCGTAAATCGCCATGCCCGAGGTCACCACGCCCCCGGGCGAATTGATGTACATGGCGATCTCCTTCTTCGGGTTTTGAGCCTCGAGGAAGAGAAGTTGCATGCACACGGAAGACGCCATGTGGTCTTCGATGGGGCCGATCACGAAAATGATCCGCTCCTGCAGCATGCGGGACGGCAGATCGTAGGGCCGTTCGCCGCGCGCGGTCTGCTCGATGACCGTGGGCCAATAGGTGGCGGTCAAGCCGCTGATTGCATTGGTCATAGCTCATTACCCCGCTAAATGCGCCTTAGCCCTGCGGCCTATCGAGAAGAGCCTGGTAGACCCGCGCCGGTCGGGCATGCCGCAGATCAGGTCTTCTCGCTGCCGTGGCCATGCGAATGGCCGTGATCGTGGTGAGAATGATCATGGTCATGGCTGTGGTCGTGACCATGATGATCGTGGTCGTGGTGATGCTCGTGGTCGTGAGGCTCATGGCCGTGATGCAGGTGGCCGTGGTCCTCGCCGTCGATCGGTTTCAGCAACTCCTCCCGCGAGACTTTCCGTTCCGCGGGCTGAGCCTGAGCCACTATATAGTCAACGACCTTGTCTTCGAAAATAGGTCCCCGCAATTCCGTCAGAGCGGCCGGGTTTTTCTCATAGTATTCGTAGACCATACGCTCCTGGCCCGGAAAGCGGCGCGCCTGGTTGAACAGCGCATTGCGCAGCTCCTCCTGGGTGATCTCGATCTTGCCCTGCGTTCCGATCTCGCCGATGACGAGGCCCAGCCGCACCCGCCGCTCGGCGATCTTGCGGTATTCCTCCTGCATGGCCTCTTCGGACTTGCCCTCGTCGGCAAAGGTCTTGCCGGCTTGCTGCAAGCCATCGGTGAGTTGCTTCCAGATGCCTTGATATTCGTTCTCGACGAGGGTCGGCGGCAGCGCGAAATCATGCGCCTTGTCCAGGGCGTCGAGCAGTTCGCGTTTCAGCTTGTTGCGGCTGATCTGGTCGTATTCGCGCTGGATCTGGGCGCGCACGCCATCCTTCAGGGCCGCGAGCGAGTCGACGCCGAAGCCCTTGGCGAAATTGTCATCGATCTGCGGCGCCACCGGCTTGCCGACCGACTTTGCCTTGACCTCGAACACCGCTTCCTTGCCGGCCAGCGTCTTGACCGGATATTCCTCGGGGAAGGTCGCGGTGACGACGCGGTCTTCACCAGCCTTGGCGCCCTTCAGGCCATCTTCGAAGCCCGGAATGAAACCGCCGCGGCCCAGAACCAGCGGCACGTCCGTGCCGGTGCCCCCTTCGAAGGGCTCTCCGTCGATGCGGCCCACGAAGTCCAGCATGATCTGGTCGCCGTCTTCGGCGGCCCGGCCGTCCTCGATCTCATAAGCCAGGTTGCGGGTGGCAAGCTCGTTGACGGCCTTGTCGACCTCCTCGTCGCCGACATCTGCGGTCAGCCGCTCGAGCTTCAGGCCGGCGAAATCGGTGAGCTTGATCTCCGGCAGGACCTCGAACGACATCGTGAAGGCAAGATCGTTCTTGCCCGACATCACGTTCTCGATTTCGTCCTTGTCCTCGGTCAGCTCGATGCGGGGCTGGAACGCGGGACGTTCCTTGCGGTCGTCGAGCGCCTTGCGGCTCGAGTCTTCCAGGGCCTGCTGGACGACCTCGGCCATCAGCGAGCGGCCGAAGACCTTGCGGATGTGCTGGACCGGCACCTTGCCGCGACGAAAGCCCTTCAGCTGCACCGTATCCTTGACCTGGTCCAGGCGCGCGGTGAAGCGGTCGTTCAGCTCACCCGTTCCCACGACGACCTTGAGCGTCCGCTTCAGACCGTCGTTACTGGCTTCCGTGACTTGCATGCTGCTCTGCTACTCGTTTGCGTGATGGCCAAGACCGCAAAAACCGGCCGCGGAGGTAAAACGACGTCGCCCGTTCCGTAGCGGAGCTGGTGCGGGCGGAGGGACTCGAACCCCCACGACTTTCGCCACTGGAACCTAAATCCAGCCCGGCTACCAATTACGGCACGCCCGCCGCTGAAAAATCGCACATGTCCTACCGCCCTCTGCAAGCACGCACAGGCCTTGCCGGCCGGAGATCATTGGCGACTTCCTGCGGCTTTTAACAGGAAGCGGGCGGATTGCAAACGGCGCCGCATCTGCGTTCGACACAGATTGGGCCAAGTTCCGTCACTCAATGCCGGCATCGGGCTGATTCTCGGGGGAAGCAGCCGCCGCACCGACGCCGAGGGGACCTTGATGACGTCAGCGCCGCGCTCGCCTGCCACCCTGATCAAAATTGCTCTGTCCACGTCGCTGATCGGCCTGCTCACCTGCCTGTCCGGCAGCGTGATCGGCGACCGTCCGGCGCTGGCCCAGGGTCACCAGCCCGCCTTCGTGCGCCTGGGGGCCCTGGAACGTGTTCAAGGCGAGGTCACCGTTTGGCGGGGCGAAACCGCCATTCGCGCCAAGACCGGAGATGAGGTCACCCGCGGCGATACTCTGAGTACGGCTTCGGACTCGCGCCTGTTGCTGGTGTTCAATGACGGGACGCGGCTGACACTGGGCGAGCGCGCGGAAGCTTTCATTGAAAACTTCGTCTACAACCCCATCAAAAAGAGGGGTGCCGCGTTCGTGGATATCGTCAAGGGGGCGTTCCGCTTCACCTCTGGCCGCATCCGCGATCTCAGCGACAAGCGCATCGAGGTGCGGGCGGGCTCGGCAACGTTTGCTGTCGAGGGCGGTGATTTCTGGGGCGGCCCCATCGATGATGGTTACGGTTTTCTGCTGATTACGGGCCGCATTGAAGTGCGCAACGATGCCGGAATGGTCATCCTGCAGAAAAAGCGCGTCGGCAGCACGTTCGCGAAACCCGGCAGTGCTCCCGACGTGCCTGAACCTTGGAGCAAGGAAAGGGTGGGGCAGGCGTTCGCGACCGTGGCCTTCAAGTAGCGAACACGATCTCCGTTCACTGCTATTCGTTGCGCAAAATAACGAGTCCGGCGAGATAGACGCCGGGCAAGAGCAGCGCCCAGGCCACTTTCTCGTCGAGGCCGAAGGCTGCCCAGCTGTACTCGTGCAAGAGCACGAACCCCAGCCACAAACCTGCGAACAGACATACGATGCGTGCCATTTTGGGCCTCTTTGCCCCAAACCATGCCGGCCGACAACATGTCGGCAAGGCTCATGGCATGGCAGACGCAAGAGGCACGCCATCCGTCGGATTGCGGATAGTAGCGAGGGTGGATTGCAGCGCCACCGCAGGAGCGGTGGATGGCCCCAATGCCTACTTGAGCGGCGTCGAACTCGAACCGAGGTGATAGCGCAGGCCGATCTTGATTTCGTGGGCCCGCATGTCGTCCACCTCAAGCCGTGAACCTGCCGCGTTGCTGGACTGTGCCGAGCCCAGATCGATGTACCGGTATCCGACGTCAAGGATCGCGCGATCGGTCAACTGGTAGCCGAAGCCCGCCATCAGGGCCCACGCAAACGACACCTTGTCGTCGCCGGACTGAGCGCCGGGGATCACGTCACTCGTCACATCGCCCATGTGGTGATACGCCAGCCCGATACCCGCGCCGACATACGGCACCACGCCATTCATGTTGCCGAGGTCGTAGTAGGCGTTGAACATGGTTGTATAGGTTGTGACGTCAGTGGTCAGCTGCCCGGCGAGCGGGCCGGGTGCCGTGTAGTCGCCCCGGAAATCAGCGGACTCGCGAATGCCGAACGTGACGTCGCCACGCAAACCGCGCGAACCCGATCCGCAGCCCACACCAGCTTCGGCGAACCAGACGTCCTTCAGCGCCTGCGCGCCCATGCCCGGGTCGAAATTGCCGGCAAACTGGGAATCCGGGTCCTGCGACCAGGCACGACCGATGTCGGCTCTGAGATAGCAGGGCCCGACCGCCGAGCGACCCGCCGACCAGCCTCTGTCCTTGAGCGAACCATCGCCGAGATCTGCAGCGGCAACGGGAGCCGACCAGATGAATGTGCCCGCGACCACAAGCGCCGCACATTTTGCCTTCAGAGCCAGTTCCATACGTCGTACCCTTTACATGCGGGCTTATCTGGCGGGCCCGCGAACCCACATCGGGAATCATGCGCGGTTAGCGTTAAGGCCGAGTAAAGCCCCGCTCCGTTTCGTCATGCCGCAACCCGCGCGCCGGCGTACCCTGGACATTCGACACCGCCTTGCGAGGCGGACAGGGCCCGTTCTAGGTTGAGCGCCCCAGCCAGGGGCTAGTCGGGAGGTGTATCTTGAGTTTTGCAAACGGCGTGACGGCCGCGGTCGGACACACCCCGCTCATCAAGCTTCGGCGCGCCTCCGAGGAGACCGGCTGCCTCATTCTCGGCAAAGCCGAGTTCATGAACCCGGGACAGTCGGTCAAGGACCGGGCGGCCCTGTTCATCATTCAGGATGCGGTCAAGAAGGGGCAGCTGCGGCCGGGCGGGACCATTGTCGAGGGGACCGCTGGCAACACCGGCATCGGCCTGACCGTCGTCGGCAACGCGCTCGGCTTTCGCTCGGTGATCGTCATCCCCGAGACGCAAAGCCAGGAGAAGAAGGACGCACTGCGCCTGCTCGGCGCCCAGCTCGTCGAGGTGCCGGCGCTGCCCTACAAGAACCCCAACAACTACGTGCACTACTCGCAGCGCCTCGCCGAAGCTCTCGCCAAGACAGAGCCCAACGGCGCCATCTGGGCCAACCAGTGGGACAACACGGCCAACCGCCAGGCCCACATCGAGACCACGGCGCAGGAGATCTGGAAGGATACGGACGGCAAGGTCAACGGCTTCGTCTCCGCCGTCGGCTCCGGCGGTACGCTGGGCGGCTGCTCGGACGGGCTCAAAGCCAAGCGCAAGGACATCGTGATTGCTCTCGCCGACGTGCCCGGCGCGGCACTGCACAGCTACTACACGACCGGCGTTCTCAAGTCGGAGGGCTCCTCCATCACCGAAGGCATCGGCCAGGGCCGCATCACCAAGAACATCGAGGGCGCCGTGGTCGACAGGTCGTACTTCATCCCCGATGCCGAAGCGGTCGCCATCGTTTTCCAGCTTCTCGAAGAGGAAGGGCTGTGCCTGGGTTCGTCCTCGGGCGTCAATGTGGCTGGAGCGATCCGGCTTGCCCGCGATATGGGCCCGGGCCATACCATCGTGACGCTGCTGTGCGACTACGGCACGCGATATCAGTCGAAGCTTTTCAATCCTGAATTCCTGCGATCGAAGAACCTGCCCGTGCCGTCGTGGCTTGCCTCGCCGCCCCCGCCCGTGACGCAGGTGTTCGTGGATCCGGACAAGGCGTGAGATGACCGAGCAGCT
>JBKKCB010000115.1:0-9409 GCA_046713545.1 Hyphomicrobiaceae bacterium
GCCAAGGCCGGCCTCGCCCCCGACAAGGTCGTCGCCGCCATCAACGGCAGCAGCGGCCGCAGCTACATCACCGAATACCGCTTCCCGAATTTCGTGCTGAAGGGCGACTTCTCGAGCCGGGGCGGCATGGCCATGTCGCTGCTGGTTAAGGACGTGGCCATCGCCTGCGACACCGCCAAGAGCAGCGGCGTCACCATGATGGTCGGCAACCTCGTGCATCAGATGCTGATGCGCATCAGCGACGAGCTGGGATCGAATGCGCCGAACCAGTCGGTCGCACGCGCCATCGAAGGCTGGGCCGGCGTCCAGATCCGCGCCAGCAACGATACGTGAGGTGGTGAGTGGTGAGTGGTGATGAGCGCTAAGGACACTTTTTACCACTCACCAACTGACCATCTCACCATCTCACCACTTACACCTCAGTCGGCGTCTTCGTGTAGTCCGCTTCCGACACGGGCTCGAGCCACTGCGTGCCCTCGCCCTTGTCGTTCACCTCGGACATGGCGAGGTGCGAGAACAGGCTGTTGGGCGCGGCTCCATGCCAGTGGCGCTTGTCGATCGGAATGATCACCGTGTCGCCGGGCTTCAACTCGACGAGCGGCCCGCCCTCCTCCTGATAGCGGCCGATGCCCGAGAGCGCATAGAGCGTCTGCCCCACGGGATGCGTATGCCAGTTGGTGCGCGCGCCCGGCGTAAACGACACGCGCGTCGCCCGCATCCGTGATGGCTTCTCGCCGACCAGGACCTCGTCCATATACACCGTGCCGACGAAGCTGCTGGCCGGCGCCTGCTTCGTACCGCGTGCCGTTGCTCGCAAAACTTTCATGGCCGTTACGCTCCCTGTCACGTCGATGCTGTTGGGGTTTCCATCCCGACTCTATCGCGTTCCCTTTGCAGCGCAAACCGCGATCCACTCCTCTGCTCACGCTGCGATTGCCTTGCGCCGCGGTTTTCTCCAATGTCGCGCACAGACATGACACCCGGCGGACGCAACCTTCTCACCGTCTTTCCGTCCATCATGCTGCCGATGTTCCTGGCAGTGGTGGACCAGACCATCGTCGCCACCGCGCTGCCCGCCATCGCGGCCGAGCTCGGCAACGTCGAGCATGTCTCCTGGGTGGTGGTGTCCTATCTCGTGGCCACCACCATCGCCGCCCCCGTCTACGGCCAATTGCGCGATGTCTTCGGCAGCAAGCCCATGATGTTCATCGCGCTCGGCGTCTTCATCGGTGCGTCCGTCTTGTGCGCTGCCTCGACCAGCATTCCCATGCTGACGCTCGGACGCATCCTGCAGGGGCTGGGCGGCGGCGGACTGATGACGCTGTCGCAAGCCTGATCGGCGAGGCGATTCCACCGCGCGAGCGCGCGCGCTATCAGGGCTATCTCGCCGCCATCATGGTGACGTCGAGCGCCTTCGGCCCGGTGGCCGGCGGTTATCTCACCGAGCATTTCGGCTGGCGGTCGGTCTTCCTCGTCAATCTTCCCATCGGCGTCATTGCCCTGCTCCTGAGTTTGCGGCTCGAGCGGCGGCCGGCAAGCGACCAGCTGTGGAGGTTCGACACGCCGGGCCTGATCCTGCTCGTCGCCTTCATCGTGCCGGTGCTGGTTGCGCTCAGCCAGCTGCAACGCATCCGCCCCGGGATGCTTCCCGGCGTCGCCGCTGCCCTCGTGTTCGGCATCATCGCGCTCGTGTTGCTGATCCGGCGCGAGAAACGCGCCGCCTTTCCGCTTCTGCCGATCGAGCTTCTGCGCAATCCGACGATCTGGCGCAGCGATGCCCTGGCAGCTTGCCACGGCGCGACACTCGTTTCGCTGGTGACGTTCCTGCCCATCTATCTGCACGTCGGCAAAGGCGCGACCGCCGCCGAAGCCGGCCTGCTGCTGCTGCCGCTGATGTTCGGCATCGGCTTCGGTTCGATGCTGACGGGACGGATCATGAGCCGCACCGGCTACACCATGATCTTCCCCTCCGTCGGCCTGATCTTTGCCACAGCGACGCTGGTCGCCATCGCTTTTTGGATTTCGCAGCTGTCGCCCGCCCAGCTCGCCTGGGTGCTCTTCCTCAACGGCTTGTTCATGGGCACCGTCATGGGCGTCGTACAGGTCACCGTGCAGAGCGCCTCGATGCCCAATTCTCTCGGCTCGGGCGCCGCCTCGGTCCAGCTTTCGCGATCGCTGGGTGCCGCCGCCGGAACGGCCCTCGTGGGCACGGTGCTGTTTGCGACGTTGTCGCTGTCCGATCCGGAAGCCGCCCGCATCTTCACCGGTTTGATCGAGCAGGGCCGCAACGTCACACCGTCTCTGCCGCCCGCTCGCCAGGCCGTTCTGCAGGCCGAAATCGCGATGGCCTTCCGCATGGCCTTTCTCACCATCGCCGCCTTCGCGTTATGCGGACTGGCGCTGGCCTGGTCCATTCCCACGCGCCGGCTGTAATCCATCCTGTGTTGCATCGCAGCGACGGTTCGCCTCATTCCTGAGCAAATGCCGGTTTTTGCCGCTGGCGGCGTCCGCTTTCGCACTGCACTATTGTTGCATCACAAATGCGCCTCCAGCAGCCGAGCGACCCATGACGACAGACACCACCGCCGACCTCAAGGCTGAAGCCGCCCGCGTTCGTTTCTATGTTGCGGATCATTGGGGATGGTTCCTCGGACTTGGCATCCTGCTGGCTCTCGCCGGTGCCGCGGCCATCGCGTTCCCATTCTTCTCGACCCTTGCCGCCAAATTTGCGCTGGGCTGGGTGCTGCTGTTCACCGGTGTCGTCAATGTCGTGCATGCCTTCGGCACCTGGGGCTGGCGCGCCTTCGCGCTGAACCTTCTCGTTGGCTTGCTGTTTCTGGCAGCCGGCGCATACCTCGCCTTCTTTCCGCTGACAGGCATCGTGACGATCACGATTCTGCTCGCCGCACTCTTCATCGCCGAGGGTTATCTGGAATTGATGATGGCTCTGCGCCTGCAGCCTGACGCCGGCTGGCTGTGGGTCCTGCTCAGCGGCCTGCTGGCGATTGGAGCCGGCGTCATGATCGGTCTGGGGTTGCCGGATTCCTCCACGTGGGTCCTCGGGCTTCTGACCGGCATCAATCTGCTGGCATCGGGTTTGAGCTTTATTTTTCTGGCCGTCTCTGGCCGCGGCGCCAGCAAACGCTTCATGGGTCAGAACGCCTGAACTTGGCCGCAAAACCGGCTCCAACCCGCCCATGAAGCTGGTTCCATCGCTGCGACGAAATGGCGCCTACGGACGACGTAGTGCAGTGATTTCTAAGGTTTATCGTCCAACTCATTCAGGTGCCTGAGGAATTTTGTGCCTCATTCTCAACACATGCGTTGCCGAAATCAGGTCCGCCCGTGAACAACCCGGGCGAGGGCCTGCGCACGATCGCGGCATCGCATTCCTCGCCGAGAAGGTTGTCAAAGAGGGAAGGGCGCAGACGGGTCATCGAGGCTGAGTGAGCCAACCGTACTGCTTGTCGCGTCGCATGCACCGCCCTGGTGTGTGTTGGCAATCTGACCTCGAACCGCGAAAAAAAATTCAGGAGACGACATGAACAAGCGGCTTCTTACCGCACTATGTGCCGTTGCGCTCGGTGCACTGACCTCGCCGGTCCATGCGTGGCCCCATCACAAGAGCGGAGCAAAATATAGCGGGGGCGCGGGCACGTCGCGCTCATGCCTTACGTCTTCCGCGCGCGCCTTGCTCGGGCGGATCGAAGCGAAGTTCGGTGCCATGCAGATCGTATCGACCTGCAGGCCCGGCGCACGCATCGCCGGCACCGGCCGCATCTCCAAGCATGCCAGCGGCCAGGCGATCGACTTCAACGCAGGGGGCCGCAAGGGGGCCGTGGTGCAATGGCTGATCGCCAACCACAAGTCGGGAGGCACAATGACCTACAGCGGCATGAGCCACATCCACGTCGATGTCGGTCAGCATTTCGTTGCGCTCGGCAGCGGCGGCCGGGGCGGATACCGCTCCAGCGGCCGGCGTTACGCATCGGCATCGCGCGGAAGCCATCGCTACGCCTCGAGCCAGGATTTCTCCGAAGGGCGTTCCGGCCTGGGCATGGGCTCGCGCAGGGCCGGCGCGCATCGCGAGGGTGGATCGAGCAACCAGCCGGTCTCGGCAGGCATGCTATCCAGCCCCTGACATCCATGTAATGCGGGCCGCCGGAGATTTCTGCCGCCGGCGGCTCGCCCTGCACTATGGCCATGTGAGCGTTCTCCCAACGCTGCCATTCGTTGCATATCCTTTCGTCGCTGCGCTTAGCGCCGGCCCCGGAGCTTGTGGTGACTTCGCCATCCGCGCACAGTAATCTGTGCGCATGGCCGATATTCTTGCCCGCATAACCCAGTACAAGCTTGCCGAGATCGCAGCCGCGAAAGCCGCGCGCCCTCTGGCGGCCGTCGAGGAGGCCGCACATCAGGCGTCCGCCGTGCGCTCATTCAAGGGGGCGCTCGAAGCTCACGCGCGCTCCGGCTATGCCTTGATCGCCGAGATCAAGAAGGCATCTCCGTCGAAGGGCCTCATCCGCGCCGATTTCGACCCCGCGCACCTCGCCGCCGCCTATGCCGCAGGCGGAGCGGCATGCCTCTCGATCCTCACCGACACGCCATCGTTCCAGGGCGCACCCGAATTCCTTGTCGCTGCCCGTTCCGCGTGTTCGTTGCCGTGCCTGCGCAAGGATTTCATGCTCGACACCTACCAGGTTGCCGAAGCGCGCGCCTGGGGGGCCGACTGCATCCTCATCATCCTGGCCCAGGTGACCGACGACACGGCGCAAGCGCTCGCCGCCGCCGCCGCCGCCTGGGGCATGGACGCCATCGTCGAGGTCCACGACGACGTCGAGCTCGAGCGTGCCCTGGCGCTGCCATGCCGGCTGATCGGCATCAACAATCGCAACCTGAAGACATTCGAAACGACGCTGGCCACCACCGAACGCCTGGCGCCGCGCGTTCCACCCGATCGCATCGTCATCGGCGAGAGCGGGATTTTCACGCACGCCGATATGGATCGGCTCGCGCGGCACGGTGTGCGCTCGTTCCTCGTGGGTGAAAGCTTGATGCGCCAGGCCGATGTCGCCGGCGCCACGCGTGCCCTGCTGGGGGCCGCCGTATGAGCAAGCTCTCCCATCTCAACGCCAAGGGCGAGGCGCGCATGGTCGACGTCTCGGGCAAGGCCGTTACCGAGCGGATGGCGCGCGCGCAGGGCTTCGTCGCCATGCTGCCGGCGACGCTCGCGCTGATCGAAAAGGGGGAAGCCGCCAAGGGTGATGTGCTGGCCACCGCGCGCATCGCCGGGATCATGGCGGCCAAGAAGACCCATGAATTGATCCCGCTGTGCCATCCGCTCGCCATCACCAAGGCGACGGTCGAGTTCGAGTTGTCGGACCGGCCTGTGGGTGTGCGGGTTCAAGCCGAGGTGAAGGTGACCGGCCAGACCGGCGTCGAGATGGAAGCCTTGACGGCCGTGTCCGTTGCCTGCCTGACCATTTACGACATGCTGAAGGCTGCGGATAAAGCGATGGTGCTCGGGCCCATCCGGCTGGTGGAAAAAACCGGCGGCCGCTCGGGCACCTACCGCGCTGCCAAGAGCGCCGGGGCCTAGCTATGAACGCGCCACTGTCCGTGGACGATGCGTTGGCGCACATCCTCGCCGGTGCCGTTCCCCTTCCCGCTGAGACCATTGCGATTGAGGCCGCCCGCGGCCGCATCCTTGCCGCAGACCTTGCCGCCACGCTGACCCAGCCGCCATTCGATGCCTCCGCCATGGATGGCTATGCCGTGCGCGCCGTCGACGTCGCCACCTTGCCTGCGGCCTTGAACGTCATCGGCGAGTCCGCCGCCGGCCATCCGTTCGGCGGCCGCGTCGGTGCCGGGCAGGCGGTGCGCATCTTCACCGGCGCTCCTGTCCCGGACGGCGCCGATGCCATCGTCATCCAGGAAAACGCGGACCGGTCGGGCAATCGCGTGGTCGTTCGGCCCGGCACGGTCGATCTCGACCACATTCGCCGGCGCGGTTTCGACTTCAGCGCCGGCGCCACCCTGCTCGATGCCGGCCGCAAGCTCGGACCGCGCGAGCTCTCGCTTGCCGCCGCCATGGGGCATGGCCGCGTTGCGGTGCATCGCAAGCCCCGCGTTGCCGTGCTGTCGACCGGGGATGAACTGGTGATGCCGGGTGAAACCCCCGGCGTGGGGCAGATCGTCTCCTCCAATCATCTGGGCGTGGCGGCCCTGGCTGAGCTTGCCGGCGCCGAAGTCCTCCCGCTGGGCATTGCCCGCGACACGCGCGAGAGCCTCTCCGCTCACGTCGACCGCGCTGCCAGCGCCGACATCCTGGTGACGATCGGCGGCGCGTCGGTCGGCGATCACGATCTCGTCGCGCCCGTGCTGGAAGGACGCGGCATGAAGTTGGCGTTCTGGAAGATCGCCATGCGGCCCGGCAAACCGCTCATGTATGGCAGCCTCGGCCCCATGCGGGTCGTGGGCCTGCCCGGCAATCCCGTCTCGGCGCTGGTGTGCATGCGCGTGTTCGTCGTGCCGTTGATCCACGCCCTGGCAGGCGTGCCGCCCACGTCGGACGCCAGCACCGCGACCGCGCGCGCCGCCGTCGCGCTTGCCGCCAACGGCCCGCGTCAGCACTACATGCGCGGCACCCTCAAGCGCGCCGCCGACGGCACCCTGGAGGTCACCCCGGTGCGCTCGCAGGATTCCTCCCTGCTGTCGCCGCTGGCCCTTGCCGACTGCCTTCTGATCCGCCCCCCCAACGGTCCCGCGGTCTCCGCCGGCGACAGCGTGCCGATCCTCCGCCTCGACTTCTGAAGTCCGGCATCAGTTGCCGCTACCGAGAAAGAACGGCATATTGTACTTGCCAAACCCATCGGTAGGAGGATAATTTGACACAGCTTGTGTTTAGCCCGTCACAACTGGATTGGCCTCCCAACGGGCTTGTGAGCCTGTGGGACATGATCAACTTCCATTTCACGTCGCTGTATTCCGCGCTGACTCTTCTGGAGCGGCACATAGAAGTTGCATCGCAAGCTGAAGACCAAAACGCATCTGTCTCAAGTTTGGACAAACCCGGCGCGATGCTGGCGCTCGATCAAGCGGAAGCTGGTGCGAACCGGCTTGCTCTCAAGCCGCCGCGAAACTGGATATGGCGCACGCGTTACCGGCTGTCTCAGGGGCAGATAACAAATGCGGAATTGGCGGCAGAATTTCGGGTCATCATCCAGTCGATAGAAGACGAGACCATGCTTGAGCATTTCTATCACTACCCGCGCGATAAGGCGGATCAGCTCGTCAAGGTGACCATCGACTGGGCTGCTGCCATAGCGGCGTTCCCGTCTGCGGAACACGACATCAGGATGGGCGTGGACTGCTACGCGTGCGACCACCACGACGCGGCCGTGTTCCACATGATGCGCGTGGCTGAATACGGACTTAGGGCATTGGCAACAGAGAGAGGCGTTGTTCTTAGCAAGCCTCTCTCTCATGAGGTGTGGGCAGCGATCATCGACGCGATAGAGAAAAAGGCGGAAGAAATTAAGCAAAAGCCAGCGGGTCCGGTGAAAGACGAGGCGCTAGCCTTCTACAATGGCGCTGTGGGCAGCGGGCGGGCGCTAAAAGATAAATTTCGAAATCGAGTGATGTACGCGAGAGACCGCTTCAACCCTCATGAGGCGGCCGACGCAATATTCCAAGCGAGGACGTTCATGCTTGGCCTGGCTCGCCACGTAAATGAGGGGGCCGCCCAGCCTATCGACTGGAAGTTTTAGCTTTCCGCTTGGGCGCGAGCTTTTTGAACTTTTGCTCGAACTCTTTTCCGCTCTCGTCCACTTCAAGCTCTCGCGCGGTATCTATGAAGCGCTTGAACTGTTCTTTCGGTGGCAGTGGCGGCTCTTTGCGTTTTGGCATCGGTGTCGTCTTTGAAAGGAAGAATGGATGGTCAACTTACGTCTGAAGGGTCAGGCTTTTCTGCGGGTATTCCTGCCGCCTCCCCGAGAACCTGAAAAAACTCTTCTGCGCGCATTAGCGTCAGTTGTTTGTGCCGCTCAGCGCCTTGTGGATCATCGCGCGATGGCTCGGTGTTTGCGATCGAGCCCAGGGCTTGACCACGAATGGCATGAAATAGGTCAGAGCCTCTTGCCCCCTTCTGTATCATATTCAGAAGCATCACCTGAAGAACCGTACCAAAAACCTTCATCCGCAGAAATCTGATTCAGAAAGAGATCGATCTGCCGCTGCATGTCTTCAATCGACTTGCTCATTCGTCTCGCTCCTGCTTTCGACGCCACTTGAGGAACGCGCGCCTAATCTCACGCGTCAGAAGTATTTCGTTCGGCTCGCGGACCAGTCGGCCGATACGTGAGGCGCTTGCCCTTGACGCCACGAAGCATCTTGGTGGCGCGCTCCTCGTCCTCAACCCCCAACGCCTTGCGGTTGTTGTGCCTGAAATCGAACTCCGCCAGATAGCGGTGCAGATGCTTCTCAGAGCAATGCTGATACGTGCCTTTCATGCCTCTTTTGAACACGCTGAAATAGCTCTCCACCGTGTTCGTATGGGCATCGCCGCGCACCCATTCCTCCGCGCTGTGGTTGACGCTCTCATGGCGCGAGAACGTGCGGCCAAGGTTCTGATAGAGCCGCGCGGCGTCCGTCATGATCGCCGTTTCATGTGCCACGTTCTCCATGACGATGGGCTCGATGTTCTGAGAGTTGGCGCGGTCAATGTGGAAGCTGCGCACGCGACCGCCGCGCTCCACCAGCGCCAGCGCGATCTGCTTGTGCTGGTAGTTGCCACGGCCCTTGCGCTTGGCAACTCCGTCCTTGGAACCAAGGTAGGTCTCGTCTACTTCCACGACCTTGCCAGAGCCGCCCATGGGAGGCGCCAGAGTGCCCGAGCGCATGGCCTCGCGGATACGGTGGCCTACGAACCAAGCCGTCTTGAGCGTGAGGCCCAATGTGCGGTGAAGCTGATTGGCGCTGATGCCCTTCTTGCTGCCAGCGATCAGGTAGAAGGCTTGCAGCCACAGATGTAGGGCGACGTGGCTCTTCTCGAAGATGGTCTTGACCGTCACGCGGAACTGCTTGCGGCAGGCGTAGCACTTGTAGAGGCCGAAGCGGGTCGCAGCGCCCTGCATCTTGGATATGCGGTGCGTCTCGTAGCAGTGGGGGCAAACGGGGCCATTGGGCCACAGGTGAGCCTCTACGAAGGCGTAAGCCGCCTCTTCGTCTTGCAAGTGCTTTTGGCTAAGGAGAGACATGACAACCACGTGCGATCATTCAATGATCGCAATGTATGATGCTTTGGTGGGTTTGACAAGTACAATATGCCGAGAAAGAACTTGCGGAACATCGCGCGAACACCTATGGTGTTCTTGATTTGTCCATGCAAGGCGTTCGCGCGTGTGTCGAG
>JBKKCB010000116.1:0-24499 GCA_046713545.1 Hyphomicrobiaceae bacterium
GCCGTCAAGCTGAACAAGAAGAAGTGGGCGCTCGTCTATCCCAACTACGAATATGGGCAGTCGGCCATCGCCTCGTTCAAGGCCCTGATGACCGAGAAACAGCCAGGCGTTGAATTTGTCGCCGAGCAGGCGCCGCCGCTGGGCAAGATCGACGCGGGCGCCGTGGCCCAGGCCGTCGCTGATGCAGCCCCGGACGCGATTTTCAACGTGACATTCGGCGCCGATCTGCAGAAATTCGTGCGCGAAGGCGAAACGCGAGGGCTGTTCAAGGATCGCCCCGTTTTCAGCGTGCTGGGTGGAGAGCCGGAATATATCGATCCGCTGAAAGACGAGGCCCCTGTCGGCTGGTACGTCACAGGCTATCCGTGGCAATCGATCGATACGCCCGAGCACAAGGCGTTCGTCGACGCCTACCGCAAGAAATTCAACGACTATCCGCGTCTCGGATCGATCGTTGGATATGCGACCATTCACTCGATTGCCGCCGTGCTGAGAAAAGCCGGGTCTGTCGAGACCGAAAAGCTCATAGCGGCCATGGAAGGCCTGCAAGTCGGAACGCCGTTCGGCAACATCGTCTATCGCGCCCTCGATCACCAATCGACCATGGGCGCCTACGTCGGACGCACGGCGGTCAAGGATGGCAAGGGCGTGATGGTCGACTGGCGCTACGAGCCGGGCGAGAAACACCTGCCCGCTGACGCGGTCGTAAAGGCGAAGCGCCCCGCCCAGTAAACGCCAGAGCCTCGCGAATATCCCGTCGGCGCGGAGGTGCCATGACAGTTGCCGTCGGCGTGTTCGCCTACATCGCCTTGCAGTTCGCGGTCGGCATCTGGGTGTCCAGACGCATTCGCGACGAGAAGGACTACATCCTGGGAGGGCGCCAGCTCGGCGTGACGCTGGCGTCCTTCTCGGTGTTCGCGACCTGGTTTGGCGCCGAGACGGTGATGGGATCGTCGGGGCGCGTCTACACCGACGGGCTGTCCGGCGCCCAAGGCGAGCCATTCGCCTATGCCGTCGGCATCATCATCATGGGGGTCTGCTTCGCCGCGCCCCTGTGGCGGCGCGGCCTGACGACCTTCGGAGATTTCTTTCGGCAGCGGTTCTCGCCGGGTGTCGAGAAGATGACAGTCATTCTGCTGATCCCGGGCTCGGTGTTGTGGGCCGCGGCACAGATCCGCGGCTTCGGCCAGATCATGAGCCACACCGCGGGATTGCAGCTGGGCATAGCCATGACGGTCGCCGCCGCTGTGGTGATTGCCTACACGGTGTTCGGCGGTTTGCTGGCCGATGTGTATACGGACTTCGTCCAAGGCATCGCCATCATCGTCGGGCTGCTGGGCATGCTCATCGTCATCACCTTGCAGACCGGAAACCCCGTGACGGTGCTGGCGGGTGTGGAAGCAGCGCGCTTTCACCCGCTGCGCGAGAACCAGTCCATACTGGAATTCATGGAGCAATGGGCCATTCCCATCTGTGGGTCGCTCGTCGCCGTCGAACTCATCTCCCGCGTGCTGGCCTGCCGATCGCCTGACGTGGCGCGGCGCGCAACGCCGCTCGGCGGGCTTGGATATCTCCTGGTCGCGCTGATACCGGTGTATTTCGGCCTGATCGGGCCCGGCATCATGCCGGGTCTCGACGAGCCCGAGCAGCTTTCGCTGCATCTCGCCAATACGTACCTGCCGACGATCATCTACGTCATGTTTGCCGGCGCGCTGATTTCAGCCGTTCTGTCCTCGGTCGACTCGGCCCTTCTGGCATCGGCTTCGCTGGTGTCGCACAATCTCATTCTGCCGCTGAAGCCACGTATGTCGGAGCGCTCCAAGGTTGGCACGGCGCGGTTGTGCGTGGCGGTGCTCGGGATTTTTGCCTACATCCTGGCCCTCCGGTCCGAGGGCATTTCCGACCTTGTCGAGACGGCATCCGCCTTTGCCAGTGCAGGCGTATTCGTCGCTCTTGTTTTCGGCCTGTTTACGCGCTTTGGCGGACCACGCAGTGCGATGGCCGCGATAGGAACAGGAGCGGGATTCTGGGCGTTTGGTAAATTCGTGCTCGATATGAGCACGCCGTATCTGGCAGCCCTGGCAACGGCCTTTGTCGCCTACGTTGTGATCGGTCTCATCGACCGGTTGGTGCCAAGTCCCCAGGATGGATGATGAAGCATTCGCGGGATGTGCGTGCAGCGTCCGGAAGGCGGCGATTGCCGATTTTGAGGAACCTGCTGATATCCTGTCGTGCGGCCCCAAGGCACACGCTACTTGATGCGAGACCGGCTCGCGTGGCATGAGTTGACCAGGATCCGGGAAACGCATTGTTTCGATAAGAACGAATGGGAGGTGGAGCGGTGAATCAGAATCCGCAGCCAATTTCGCCCCTGCTGCAGGTGAGCGGAGTAACGCTGCAATACAAGACCAAGCATCATCTGGTCACGGCCACCTATCGGGTGAGTTTCGATGTTCTTCCTGCGGACCGTTTCGTCGTTCTTGGGCCATCGGGATGCGGCAAGTCGACGATCCTGAAAGCCGTCGGTGGATACATGGCGCCCACCGAAGGCACCATGAAGCTCAAGGGACAGGTGATCCGGCGGCCCGGCCCGGATCGGGTCATGGTGTTTCAGGAGTTCGATCAGCTTCTACCCTGGAAGACGGTCAAGAAGAACGTGATGTTCGCGCTTGAATCGTCCGGCAAGCTCACGGGCAAGGCCGCCGAAGAGAAGGCCATGCAGTATATTTCCAAGGTCAACCTGTCGAAATTTGCCGACAGCTATCCGCACACGCTTTCGGGCGGCATGAAGCAGCGTGTGGCCATCGCCCGCGCCATGGCCATGGAGCCTGATATCCTGATGATGGATGAGCCGTTTGCGGCGCTGGATGCGCTGACCCGGCGCAAAATGCAGGATGAACTCCTGCAACTGTGGGAAGATACGCGCTTCACGGTGCTGTTCGTGACGCACTCCATTCCCGAGGCCGTTCGCATCGGCAATCGGATCCTGCTCCTGTCCCCGCATCCCGGGCAGGTCAAGGCCGAGCTGAACAGCGACGGAAGCGACGAAATTGATCCCCGCCATCAGATGAAGTTGTCGGAGCGCATTCATCGGATGCTGTTCTCCGAAGCGGTCGAAGAAGAAGTAGGAGTGCCGGTTCATGACTGAGATGCACCCGGCACCAGCCGCGAATGTCAATCGTCCCGAATATGAGCTTCAGACGCCGTCGTCGCGAGAGTTCGGTGTGGTTGAAAAACCCCTGACCATTTTCGAGACGCTGTACAACAACGCCTTCCTGCGAAAGGCTGGCCTTCTCGTCGCGATGGCGGTCATTTGGGAGCTGTATGCGCGGCATCTCAACAATCCCCTCCTGGTGCCGACGTTCATGGCGACGATGGAGGCGTTCTGGGACGCCATGTCGTCGGGCGAGCTGTTCGGCAAGGCCGTGAATTCGGTGCGGCTGCTACTGCAGGGCTATGCGATCGGGCTGGCGCTCGCGGTGGCACTGACGACCTTCGCGATGATGACGCAATTGGGCAACGACCTGCTCGAAACCCTGACGGCCATGTTCAATCCGCTTCCAGCCATTGCCCTGCTGCCGATCTCGCTGATCTGGTTCGGCCTGGGTGACAAGAGCATCATGTTCGTGCTGGTGCATTCGGTGCTTTGGGCGGTGGCCCTGAACACGCACTCGGGCTTCAAATCCGTATCCAATACCCTCCGCATGGTGGGCCGGAACTACGGTCTTCGCGGCATTGGATACGTGCGTAAGATATTGATCCCAGCTGCTTTTCCGTCAATTTTGACGGGTTTGAAGATCGGCTGGGCCTTCGCTTGGCGCACCCTGATTGCGGCGGAACTTGTTTTTGGCGCGAGTTCCGGCAAGGGCGGCCTTGGCTGGTTCATTTATGAAAGCAAGAACCAGCTCGACATTCCCTCCGTTTTTGCCGGTCTGTTTACCGTAATCATCATTGGCCTGTTGGTGGAAAACCTCATTTTCCGCAATATTGAAGCGGCTACCGTAAGAAAATGGGGAATGCAGAACTAATCTGCAGCGGTTGAAATCTCTTCAATCGGCGCCACATGACGGGGCGGGCGGCTGCTATCGGCAGCCGGCTCGTCGCGGACGTGTGTGGGTGCCTGTCATTTCTGACCGGGCAGCGATGCCGTTGTGCATGGTTTGAGACTTATCGACGCAATAGGCCATTATTTACGAAAACCGTTGGCATGTGGATGGCCTGACAGTAAAGAGGGCTAAGTTGGGATGGGTTCAAATCTTCGATCCCGAATCGTGGGCAACAATCAAAGAGTTGGGTCATCGTGTCGCGTGGGCGTATGAAGTGCCATCTGTTCGTCGACTTCGACGGAACCATTGCGCCTTCCGATACAACTGATCTGCTACTTGAACAGTTTGCAGATCCGAGCTGGCAAGCTTTCGAGGATGAGTGGAAGGCCGGCCGTATCGGCTCCCGCGAATGTCTCGTGCGCCAGATAGACTTGGTGCGCGCGACACCGTCGCAATATGACGCATTTGTGGCTGGAATTGAAATCGATCCAGGTTTTCCAGGCTTTGTCGACCTTTGCCGTGAGGGCGGTCACGACATCACCGTCGTCTCCGATGGTCTCGACCGGACCGTCGACTCGGTGCTCGCGCGCGCCGGCATCAGGCTTCCCCACTATGCCAATCACCTTGAATGGCTCGGTGACGACCGCTGGCGGTTGACGTTTCCGCATGCCCGCAGCGACTGCCGTGCGTTGTCAGGCAACTGCAAATGCCAGTTCACCGAAGCGGCCACCGGCATGGCGCGGATCGTGGTGGGCGACGGACGGTCCGATTTTTGCGTAGCTGGTCGCGCCGATCTGGTTTTGGCGAAGGGGGCCCTGGCACGGCACTGTCGCACGGGGGATTTACCTTACTTCGCATTTCAATCATTCGCCGAAGCGACGGACCTCTTAACCAGATGGCTCGAGGATGGCGCGGTCGCGGTCGCAGAGCGGCGTGAACAGTTGAGGGATGAATAAGGGCATGCACAAGCCGATCACATGGCCGGACAGCGCCGGACAGGGCACCGAACAGCCCTTGAGCGAGGCCGAACTGCTCGAGCTCGAGGCCAAGTATTGCTCGCACGGGGATACCGTTCATTACACGAACCCGCCGAAGATCTTCGATCGCTGCGAAGGCTCGTTCATCTATGACGGCGCGGGCCGCGAATACCTCGACCTGCAGATGTGGTATTCCGCCGTCAACTTCGGCTATCGCAACCAGCGCCTGAACAATGCGGTGATCCGCCAACTCGAGACACTGCCCCAGGTCGCGAGCCAGTATCTGCATCGCGAGAAGATCGAGCTCGCGACCATCATTGCCCAGGATGCCGAGAAGAAATTCGGCCTGAAGGGCCGGGTACACTTCAATGTCGGGGGCAGCCAGGCCGTCGAGGACAGCCTCAAGCTCGTTCGCAACGCCAAGAACGGCAAGAGCCTGATGTTTGCGTTCGAGGGCGGCTACCACGGCCGCACGCTCGCCGCCTCGGCCATCACATCCTCGTATCGCTACCGCCGGCGCTATGGCCATTTCGGCGACCGCGCCCAGTTCGTGCCGTTCCCGTATCACTTCCGCGGCCCCAAGGGCATGACGAAAGAGGAATACGGCCACCACTGCGTGCAGCAGTTCGCGCGACTGTTTGAGACGGAATACCACGGCGTGTGGGATCCCAAGGCTGGTCAGGCAGAGTACGCCGCGTTCTACGTCGAAACCTTGCAGGGCACCGGCGGTTACGTGCTGCCGCCGAAGAACTTCTTCCGCGAGCTGAAGAAGGTTCTCGACCAGTACGGCATTCTGCTGGTCGTCGACGACATCCAGATGGGCTTCTTCCGCACCGGCAAGCTCTGGTCGATCGAGCATTTCGGCGTCAATCCTGACGTCATTGTCTTCGGCAAGGCGCTGACCAACGGGCTCAACCCGCTCTCGGGCATCTGGGCCCGCGAAGAGCTCATCAGCCCGGAGGTGTTCCCGGTCGGTTCCACGCACTCGACCTTCAACGCCAATCCGATGGGCACGGCGGTCGCGCTCGAGGCCATGAAGATGATGGGCGAGACGGACTACGAAGCCATGGTGATGGACAAGGGCGCCTACTTCCTGAAGGGGCTCGAGGAACTTAAGCGGCGCTACAAGGTTGTCGGTGATGTAGACGGTCTGGGCCTTGCCATGCGCATGGAGATCTGCGAGCCGCACGATAGCTTTACGCCGTCCAAGGCCATCGTCGATCGCATGGTCGATGAGGCGTTCAAGGCGGATATGGACGTCGACGGCCGCAAGTACGGCTTGGTTCTGGATATCGGTGGTTACTACAAGAACGTCATCACCTTCGCGCCGAGCCTGCATATCAGTAAAGGGGAGATCGACCTTGCTCTGAAGCTGATGGATCAGTTGCTCCATCGGGTGAGCAAGAACCACTCATGAGGGTCGGGCGCCACATTTCGCGCTCCACGCTGACCGCCGGATCGATGTACCGAACCGGCCTTCGCGTGACTGTGGCAGAGGGGGGCGACGCGTGACACCGACTGTCGTCCTGCTGTTTGCGGCCTCGATTAGCGCAGATGTGGCAGGGCAGATTTTCTTCAAGATCGGCGCCGAACGGCTTCCCGATTTCAGCAGCGCCAATCGCGCGGCTTTCTTCAAGGGGCTCTTGGCGGACTGGTGGTTGCTTGCGGGCATCGCGACGTATGCGCTGGAGCTGATCATCTGGCTGCGCATTCTCGCCGAGGTGCCGATCTCTGTCGCTTTTCCGATTGCCAGCGCGAACTTTCTGGGAGTCGCATTGGCCAGTCATTTTTTACTGAAGGAGAAAGTTGGCCGGGCACAATGGTCCGGTGCAGTTCTCATCACCATGGGGGTGGCACTCGTCGCGGGCAGTACCTGAGAACCGATGGCGAGCATGGGCATGCAACAAACAGAACAACGAGTTAAAATGACCCCAAAAGATCGGAGCGTCTTTCATGAGGGCGGGCGCACGGGATTCCTCCTCATTCATGGTCTCGGCGGCACGCCTGTCGAGCTGAGGTATGTGGCGCAGGGCCTGGCCCGCGCCGGTCACACCGTGTTGTGCTGCCAGCTCGGCGGCCATTGCAGTTCCATCGAGGAACTTCGAGCTTCGACGTGGCAGCAATGGTACAAGTCCGTCGAGGCAGCGCACGACCGCCTGAAGCAGCATTGCGACATCGTCGTCGCAGGTGGATTGTCGATGGGTGGCATCCTGGCTTTGCATCTCGCGCAAAATCGCCCGAGCGAGGTGCATGGCTTGGCCCTGTACGCTCCGACACTCAAGCTCGATGGCTGGTCGATGCCCTGGTACTCGGCCCTGCTGCGTCTCGTGCGTCCCAAGATTATCTATTGGGAATTCGACCTGCCAGAGCACGAGCCCTACGGCATCAAGGACGAGCGCCTCAGGGCGTTCGTCGTCAACAGCATGCTGAGCGGCGATAGCTCGGAAGCGGGCGTGTTCTCCACACCGTTGCGCTGCTTTGCGAACTTCAACGAGCTCGTCAGCGTCGTGAAGAAAAAGCTCGGCAGCATTACAGCGCCGGCGTTGATCATGCACCCCCGTGACGACGACATTGCCAGTCTCGACAACGCCCTCTATTTGCAGCGCAAGCTGGGCGGCCTTGTTGACGTGGTGGTAATGGATGACAGCTATCACATCATCACGCTCGACCGGCAACGGCATCTCGTCGTCGAGCGGTCTTTGACGTTCGCCTCTGCATTGGAGAAAGAGGCGGTCCGGCGCGCAGCGGTGGCACGACCGTTGCACCGTATCGCGGCTGAATGACAAATGATCGGCTCTTCCAGACAACTCTGCATTCAGGCGTCGGCGCAGTAGAGCGCCGCGACTGGGATCGCTTGTTTCCCGAAGATGCCGAAGGTTGGTCATACTACGCAGCGTGCGAGAGAGCACCGCCTCCCGGATTTCGCTTTCACGCGCTGACGGTCGAACACCGCGGCAAGGTCATTGCCGCTGCACCGCTCTTTCACGTCACCTATCGCCTCGACACGCCATTGCAGGGCGCATGGCGTCCCTTCGGTGATTGGCTGAGCCGGACGGTGCCCAAACTCGTCAGCCTTCCCGTCATGGGCTTGGGCTCGCCCCTCGCCGACCGCTGCCATCTGGGTATCGATCCGAGCCTCGGCGACGTCGAGCGCGTTCGCGCGGCCGAGGCGCTGCTCGACGGCCTCGACGCCTACGCCGCCGAAGACGGAGTACCTCTGCTCGCGATCAAGGATCTTGCCGGGCACGAGGCAGCGCTCATGCACGAGCCTTTGCTGGCCGCAGGCTTCTCGCGTATCGCCGGGCTGCCCGTAGCTGTCCTCGATCTTCCGTTCAAGTCCGACCAGGAGTACGTCGCCAGTCTGTCCGCCAACAATCGCAGCACGCTGCGGCGCAAGCTGAAGAGCGCCGGCAATGTCCGCGTCGAGCTGGTGCGCTCCATTGCCGGGCTGGAGGACAAGATTTTCGCGCTCTACGAAAGCACGCGTGCCAACAGCCGCTTCGACTATGGCGATTTCGAACAACTTTCGCCCGAGTACTTCAAGCTCACGATGCAGGGTTTGGGTGAGCGCGGAGCCTGCATTCTGTGCTGGGTCGATGACGAGCTGCTGGCCTTCAAGCTCCTCTTCATCGAGAAGCATCGCGTGATCGATAAGTTCTTCGGCATGCGCTATCCTGCCGGCCGCGAGCACAATCTGTTTTTCGTCAGCTGGATGCGGGCCATTCAGTTTTGCATCGAGCATGGCATCACGACGTACCAGTCGGGTCAGACGGCCTACGAGCAGAAAGTGCGCCTGGGGAGCCGTCTGGATAATCTCTGGGTTTACTTCCGCCACCGCGGCCGCGTGTCCAACCGGATCTTCAAGACATTTGCGCCTTTGGTGGCGTTCGACCGGATGGACCCCGAACTCGTCCAGATCCGCAAGCGAACCGCGCGCCATCCGGCGCACCGGAGCCCGAACATTCAATGAGCCGGCACAAAGACGTCTTGCAGTGGGTTTTGTTTCTGGGCCTGGGGACGCTGACGCAGCTCGCGTTCAAATGGGGCGGCACGGAACTCGAAGGCCTTGAATTCGGCCAGCAATGGTTTGACACCATGTCGCGATCGCCGGCCGTCGGAATTGCCATCGCCGGCTACATCGCCATGTTCGTCGTGTGGCTCGTGATCCTGCAGCGCACCGAGCTCAGTCGCGCCTTCAGCATGACGGGCCTCATCTACGTCACGGTTCCAGCCAGCGCATGGGCCATCTTCGGCGAGCAGATCGGCTGGCTGCGCGCCGCCGGCATTGCCCTCATCATCGTCGGCGTCGGCGTCATGGGGCGCGACCACTGACAAGGATCGCGGCGGGGCCGGCTAGGCGGCCTTGACCAGGCGGGATTGCAGGTCGAGCACTGCCAGCATGAAGCCGACGCGGTCGTCCATGGCTTCGGCCAGGATGGAGAAATAGTTCGCCGTATCGGGCACGATCTCTCCGATCACCTCGCCATATTCGAACCGCAGCTCCGCTTCGTACTTGCGGGCGATGGTCTGCATCTTCGAATTTTCTGCAAGGCAGCTCATGAACAGGAGCTGCAGGCCGCGGTTGCGCGCCGCGCGGATCACCCGGCCCATCAGTTCGCTGCCGATGCCCTGGTCCTGATAGGCCTTTTCCACGGAAAAAGCCGCTTCCGCTTCCCGGCCCCAGGTGTCGCCGAGCTTCCTCAGCTCCGCGGCCGCGCGCACTTCGCCATCGACCACGAAGCCGAACACCAGGCTGCCCATGTCGGCCATGCGGCTGGCATAATCTTCGATGAAGGCGTCGGCCACGCCATGCGCAAAGCGCAGCCGCCGGCTTTGCTTGTCCAGCCGCAACAGGTGATTGCGGAACCGGTCGGTTTCGGAGGGCCACAGCTTGCGTATGGTCCCTTCGGGAAAGGTCGTCTCGCTCATGCTCTACGCTCCGTGCAAATCCTGCAGTCGTCCGCCACGTCTGAGTGCACATGGGAAGTTCTATTGCATTGCACAAATTCACACGCCAATGACGAAGTTTTGTAGCTGAATTTTCATACATATCTGTGACTTAAAAAGTCGCTGCAATGCGATATATACGTGCCGGCGTGACGTCCCATTGGACTGATTTTGAAGGACATTCGGCCGCCGGATGCCGGGACCTATCGCAAAGCCCGGCTTGCAGGCGGACGCTGCGGCACATTTGCCGTTGCCGCCGAGGCGCTCCGGCTTGACCCCTGCAGGGCGAGCCGCTACGCGTCGCGCGTACTCGGGAATCCCTATCGATGATTGAGCCGCAACCTTGGCAGTACGGCACCTGCCCGCCTGCGCCATATGCACGATCGCGCCGTTGCGACGGCGCTGGAGCCCGCCATGGCTAAGGGACCGCTGGACCGTCTCGAGGCCCGCGTTGCGGCCGGCGAAATGGATGCCGATCCCGCCCAGACCGAAGCGGCGGCACGGCTCGATGCGCTCGCGGCTGCCTTGGAAGCCTGGCGGCCCAGTCGCGGCTGGAGATTGGCCGGTCTGTTCGGGCCCAAGGGCGAGCCGCCACCCGGCCTCTACATCCACGGCCAGGTCGGGCGCGGCAAGACCATGCTGATGGACCTGTTCTTCGAAAGCGTGGCCTTCGAGCCCAAGCGCCGGATTCACTTCCACGAGTTCATGGCAGAGGTGCACGACCGCATCGGTCTGGCCCGCAAGACCGTCGATGGCGATCCGATCCCGCATGTCGCGGCGCAGATCGCTGCCGGATGCGGCCTCTTATGTTTCGACGAGCTGCACGTGACCGACATCGCCGACGCCATGATCCTGGGCCGCCTCTTCACCGGATTGTTCGAAAAGCGCGTCGTCATGGTGGCCACCTCCAACAGCCACCCGCAGGATCTCTATCGCAACGGCCTCAATCGCGAGCTCTTCCTCCCCTTCATCGACCTCATCGAACGGCACATGGATGTGCTGGAGCTTGCGGCGGCCAAGGATTTCCGTCTCGACAAGCTGTCGGGCCGGCAGCTTTACTTCACGCCGCTGGACGAAGCCTCACGCCGCGCGCTGCGCGCCGCATTCACCCGGCTCACCGGCGTCGGCCGGGGGCGGCCCATGGATCTCAACGTCAAGGGCCGCGTCTTGCGCGTGCCGGAAGCCTCCCGCGGCGTGGCGCATTTCACGTTTGCCGATCTGTGCGAGGCTCCGCTCGGCACGCTTGACTTCCTGCACGTCGCGCACGCCTTCCACACCGTCATCATCGAAGGCATTCCGCGCCTGCGGCCGGAGATGCGCAGCGTGACGCGGCGCTTCGTCAATCTGATCGACACGCTTTACGACGCTCACGTCGGCCTGGTCGCGTCGGCCGAAGTCGAGCCCGGCCAGCTCTATGCGGGTAACGATGTGCTGTTCGAGCGCACGGTCAGCCGGCTCACCGAAATGCGCAGCGACGCCTACCTGGCGGGCCGCATCGCGCGCGTCCATCAGCCGGCGCCGGCTATCTGATCGTCTCGCCCGGTGCATAGGCCTTGATTGCAAGCGCATGCACCCCACGTGTGAAGAGCTCGGCCAGTACATCGTTCACCATGCGATGGCGCTCGACCCGCGACCGGCCGGCAAATTTTTCCGCAACGACCAGAATGCTGAAATGACTTTCACCGGTTCCGGGCGATGAGCTGTGGCCTGCGTGCAGGTGCGACTCGTTGACGACGTCAAGGCGGATGGGCTCGAAGGCCACCATCAGCTTTTCGCGCATGATCTGTTCGGACGACATCAATCCAACACTTGTCTGCCGCAAGACATGCTATGGTCCCCGACTGCGTTGTCACGGTCAGTCGCATGCCGCTTGTACCTCTACGCTGCCCCGGATGATACTCGGATCGCAATGAAGCTCGACTCGAAATACTTCGATTCCATCCGCGTCTCGTCGGGCAAGACCCGCGAGGCGCCCAAGAGCGCGCGCGCGTGCCAGTGGAAAGGCTGCTCCCAGGCCGGATCGCACCGTGCGCCTAAGGGTCGCGGCCACGATGGCGAGTACTACAGCTTCTGTATCGATCACGTGCGCCAGTACAACACGTCCTACAATTATTTCGACGGCATGAGCAACACGGAGGTCGAGGACTTCCGCAAGGATGCCATCACCGGGCATCGCCCCACCTGGAAGCTCGGCGAGAACGCCTGGGCCACCGGGCGCGAGGCGCGGGACCCGCGTACGGCGGGCGCCGCGGCCGATCCGCACGGTGTTTTCGAGGACGATCCGGACATCCCGAGCCGTCCGGCGCCGGAGATACGCCGCCCCTTGCGCACGCTGGAGCGCAAGGCGCTCGAAAGCATGCACCTGACCGAAAAGGCCACTGCCAGCGAGATCAAGGCCCGGTTCAAGGAGTTGGTGAAGCGCCATCATCCAGACGCCAACGGCGGGGACCGGGGCGCGGAAGACAAGTTGCGCGAAATCATCCAAGCCTATAACTATTTGAAGCAGGCGGGGCTCGTCTGAACCGCTTTCAAGCTCCCAAGCAACAAGAACTGACGCCAACGGCCTTGGTCTGGCCAGCGTCGGGTGAGGCAACAGCACCGGAACTCAACGACAATGCGCGCGCAAGCTCACGCCGGGACCCCCGGCCTCCCGGACATGAAGGTGTCCGTGCGTCAGGTTTTTGGCATCGACACCGACCTTGAATGCCCGGCCTATTCGAAGGCCGAGGAGCACGTTCCGGATCTCGATCCGGACTACCTGTTCAACAAGGACGTCACCCTGGCGATCCTTGCCGGCTTCAAGCACAACCGCCGCGTGATGATCCAGGGCTATCACGGCACCGGCAAGTCGACGCATGTCGAGCAGGTGGCGGCGCGCCTCAACTGGCCGTGCGTGCGCATCAACCTCGACAGCCACGTCTCGCGCATCGACCTGATCGGCAAGGACGCCATCGTCCTGAAGGACGGCAAGCAGGTCACGGAGTTTCGTGAAGGCATGCTGCCGTGGGCGCTGCAGAACAACATTGCGCTGTGTTTCGACGAGTACGATGCCGGCCGCCCCGATGTGATGTTCGTGATCCAGCGGGTTCTGGAAATCTCCGGCAAGCTCACGCTGCTCGACCAGACCAAGGTGATCCGTCCGCACCCGGCGTTCCGGATGTTCTCGACCACCAACACCATCGGCCTGGGTGATACGTCGGGCCTCTATCACGGCACGCAGCAGATCAATCAGGGTCAGATGGACCGCTGGTCGATCGTTGCCACGCTCAACTACCTGCCGCACGACGACGAGGTCGGCATCGTGCTGGCCAAGGCCAAGAGCTACAACAAGAGCGATGCCAAGCGCAAAGTCATCAACAACATGGTGCGCGTCGCCGACTTGACGCGCTCGGCCTTTATCAACGGCGATCTGTCGACGGTCATGAGCCCGCGCACCGTGCTGACGTGGGCCGAGAACGCCGAGATCTTCGGCAGCCCCGGCTTTGCCTTCCGCCTGACGTTCCTCAACAAGTGTGATGAGCTGGAGCGTCCCCTGGTCGCCGAGTTCTATCAGCGCTGTTTTGGTGAAGAACTGCCGGAGAGCGCCGCCAATCTTGTGTTGAGCTGAGGGCCGGCATCCAGGAGGTCGTATGGCGGTCCCGGCGGGCACGAAGAAGAAAGAGGCCCCCTCCGAGCCCTTCAAGCGGGCGCTCGGCTTGGCCGTGCGCGCCATTGCCGGCGACGAGCAGGTGCAGGTCAATTATGCGCCTGGCAAGCCCGAGCTCGACGGCAAGAGCGTGCAGCTTCCCGAGCCTTCGCGAGTGCCCTCGGCCAAGGAAATTGCCGTCATTCGCGGTTGGGCCGACAGCTTTGCGCTGACGGCTGCCGTTCACGACAACAAGCTGCACGCCCGGCTCGCGCCGGAAGCGGGGCCTGCCCGCGTCGTGTTCGAGGCCGTCGAACGCGCACGTGTCGAGGCGCTGGGCGCCAATCGCATGCCCGGCATGGCCAACAACCTGACCGCCAAGATCGAGGACCAGTATGGTCACGGCCGCTTTGCCGACGTGACCGACCGCAACGATGCGCCGATCGAGGACGCGCTGTCCCTCATCGTTCGGGAGCGGCTGACGGGCCTCAAGCCTCCCGAGGCGGCACAGGCGCTGGTCGATGTGTGGCGCCCATGGATCGAGGATCGCTGCGAATCGACCCTGACGCGCATGCCGGACGTGGCGCAGGATCAGGCGTCTTTCGGCCGGCTGATGCGCGACGTGCTGAAGGCGCTGGAGCTGTCGGAAGAGCTTGGTCAAGGCGAGGACGAGAACGACGACGCCGACAACGAGGATCAGCCCGACAGCGGTGATTCCGAATCCCAGGACGACGCGGACGATCCCGATGCCCAGGACCAGCCCTCCGACGATCAGCGCGCGGAAGGCGAGGAGGGCGAGACCACCGATGCGGAAGCCGGCGAGACCGACCAGTTCGACGCCGATGCCGATGGCGATGAAATGGCCGACACACGCGAGCCATGGCGTCCCAACACCAACGTGCTCGATAACCCGGAAGCCTACGGTTACCAGGTCTACAACCGCACCTTCGACGAGGAGGTGGCGGCCGAGGACCTCTCGACGCCCGATGAGCTGGAGCGGCTGCGCTCGTTCCTCGACAAGGAGCTGCGCAATCTCTCCAGCGCGGTGTCGAGGCTTGCCAACAAGCTGCAGCGCAAGCTGCTGGCGCAGCAGAACCGTGCCTGGGACTTCGACCTGGAAGAAGGCATGCTGGATGTCCGGCGCCTGCCGCGCATCATCATCGATCCGATGTTTCCGCTGTCCTTCAAACGCGAGCGCGAAACCGATTTTCGCGATACCGTCGTCACCCTGCTGATCGACAACTCGGGCTCCATGCGCGGCCGCCCGATCATGGTCGCTGCCTGCTGCGCGGATATCCTGGCGCGCACGCTGGAACGCTGCGGCGTCAAGGTCGAGATTCTCGGATTCACCACGCGCGCCTGGAAGGGCGGTCAATCGCGCGAGGCCTGGCTCGCGGCCGGCAAGCCGACCAATCCCGGACGCCTCAACGATCTGCGGCACGTCGTCTACAAGACGGCCGATGCGCCCTGGCGTCGCGCCAAGCGCAGCCTCGCGCTGATGATGCGGGAAGGGTTGCTGAAGGAGAACATCGACGGCGAAGCCCTGGCCTGGGCGCACAACCGCCTGCTGGTGCGTTCCGAGCAGCGCAAGATCCTGATGATGATTTCCGACGGTGCGCCGGTCGACGACTCGACACTCTCGGTCAATTCCGGATGCTATCTCGAGCGGCATTTGCGCCAGGTGATCGAGGAGATCGAATCCCGGTCACCTGTCGAGCTGATTGCGATCGGCATCGGCCACGACGTCACACGCTACTATCAGCGGGCCGTGACGATCACGGACCCGACCGAGCTTGCCGGCGCGATGACGGATCAGCTCGTGGAGTTGTTCGACGAGAATGACGAGGGTCGCGCGCCGGCTCGGGCAGCACGGCCGTCGGCACAGGCGCGGCGCCGGTTTCACTGATCCTCTGACACGCAAATGCCGCCCTGTCCGCGTATCCTCTCGTGGGCTGCGGCTGTGATTGAAATCTCGGAGTTGTGCCAAGTCATGATCAGTCGTCGTCAGCTCCTGGCCGGTGGCGGTGCTGGCATCGGCGCCCTTCTGGTGTCCGTCGCTGAGCTGCGTGCGACAACAGCTTCCGGTGTTGCCGAGCCGGTCGAGATCAAGGCCGCCGCGATCGAACACTTCTCCAAGCTTCGTCCGGCGCAGCAGCGTTTCGGGCGCCTTGAATTTCGCGGCGGGCTGGTTCTGACCTCGGACCACGCGAGCTTTGGCGGACTGTCGGACTTGGTCATGAGTGGCGACGGGCAGCGGATGCTCGTCATCTCCGATGAAGGGCACTGGATTTCGGCACAGATGGTCTATGACGGCACCCGTCCCACCGGCTTGCGGTCAGCTCGCATCTGCGCGCTGCGTTCGGCCAAAGGGCAGGATCTCACCCGCAAGCGCAACAGCGATGCCGAGGCCATGGCGCTCGTGGACGGGACCCTGGCGCGCGGCACTCTGCTCATCGGCTTCGAACGCAACCACAGGATCGGGCGATTTCCGGTGGTCGATGGCGTGGTGCAGGCGCCCACCGGCTATCTCAAGATGCCGGACGATGCCCGGGGCATGAAGCCCAACAAGGGTCTCGAGGCACTTACGGTTCTGCAGGGCGGCAGCTTCAAGGGCTCGGTGATGGCTATCGCCGAGCGCTACCCGGATTCGCAAGGCCATCACACCGGGTGGATCTGGACCAGGGGGGAGCCGCGGCGCTTTGGCGTCCGCGATATCGGCGAGTTCGACATAACGTCGGCGGCGGCGCTCGGCGACGGCAGCGTCCTGATGCTCGAACGCCGCTTTCGCTGGACGGAGGGTGTAAAAATGCGGCTGCGGCATCTGCCGGCCGCACAGATTGCGCCCGGAGCGACGATCGAAGGCGAAACGCTGGTCGAAGCCGATATGACCTACGACATCGACAACATGGAAGGGGTTGCCGTGCACACGGGTCCGCGCGGCGAGACCGTGCTGACGATGGTGTCCGACGACAACTACAACACCCTGCTGCAGCGGACCTTGCTGCTGCAGTTCACGTTGCACGCAGAGGGCGTTGCCAGCACCCGCGCCCAGTAGTTGATTTCGGAGGATCAGGCGGCGGCGGAGTCGCGCGCCTTCTGGACGTCGCGCTTCAGGCGCTGGCAGCGCTCCGACAGATCGGCGCTGCCGGCTTTCAGCAGATAGGCGTCGAGCCCACCGCGATGCTCCACCGACTTCAGCGCGTGCGCACTGACGCGCAGCCGCACCTTGCGCTTGAGCGCATCGCTGATGAGCGTCACCGTGCACAAGTTCGGACGGAACGTGCGCCGCGTCTTGTTCTCGGCATGGCTGCGTATATTGCCGGACATGGGGCGCTTGCCGGTCAGCTCACAGCACCTGCTCATGGCGATAGCTCCTAGGGTCGCACGCCGGGCGCGGGCCTGATGGGCCCCGGCGTTCCCTGCGGATACGGATTGGCGCGCCCGCGAACCTGATCCACGGGCTTGTGCGCGTTTCTATAGGGGCCCCGGGCCAAGGCCGTCAAGGCCCGCCGGCCACACCCGTCACCCGAGTGTGCCGCTACCATACCTGCCGCATCCCTTTTTTTACCAATGGCCGGCATAGTGCCGAACCACATATTTGTCGCAAACGGTGACTACCCCTCACATGGTGTGCTGCGAGGCGGGTCGCGCTGCGTTGGTCGAGGGGTAGCGTCATGGCGCCGGTGTCGGTTTTCAAGCGCGGTACGTTTGTGCGTGCAGCGCGCTGTCTGGCGGCCCTTGGCCTGCCGGCTTTTTTGCTCCCCCAGCAGGCCATTGCCGCCGACCCTTGGCCCGATGAGGTCCAGGCCGTCTACAAGGTGCGCTTCAACGGTTTCGATGTCGGGACCTTCGAGTTCAATTCTACCGTCACGGCGCAGACGTACACGCTGAGGGGCAATGCGCAGCTCTCCGCGCTGCTCGGCGCGCTCAGCTGGAAGGGTGAAACACGCACGGCCGGCACGCTCGCCGCCAACGCGCCCAAGCCCGCCGGATATACGTTCGACTTCAACGGCATCGGCAAAAGCGGCTCGACCAGGATGAGCTTTACGGGTGACAATATAGCCAATGTGTCGCACGCGCCGCCGCTGCCTCCGCAGCCCGATACGGTACCGGTTCGGGACGCGCATCTGAAGGGTGTGCTCGATCCGCTGTCAGCGGTACTGGCTCTGGCGCGGACCGCCAGCAGCGGCAGCGACCCTTGCCAACGCAAGCTGTCGATTTTTGACGGCCGTCAGCGCTTCGACCTCGTGCTCTCCTTCGCCAGAGAGGAACGCATCGTCGAGGCCAAGCCGAGCGGACAGCCGGACATGGCGTTGGTGTGCCGCGTTCAGTATGTCCCCGTCGCGGGTCACAAGGTGAACGACGAGACGCGCCACATGGCGACCACCAGCGGCATCGAGATCGCTTTGCGGCCGGTGCCGAGCGCCAACCTGTTCGTGCCCCATCAGATCACGGTTCCCACCATTGCGGGTTCCGCGACGCTCACGTCGCATTGGGTGCAGATCACCACGCAGCGTAACGGCCAGATCGCGCTCGTCTATTGACGCGGCCACTGCCAGGTTGTCGACTTGGTTCGCCCTTGTATCCTGCAAGGCTGCCCGGGTGGGACGGTGAGTATTTTGCTTCCGATGCTGACAAAGTCGCTTGATTGCAGCGGCGCGCTCTGCAATGCCTCACCGTGACCGTTGCGTACTCGTGGCGGCGAGTTAGGGAGTGAGCATGTCGCTCGAAACGCGCATTCGTAACGTTACGGCCGTGCTCGGCCCGACCAACACCGGCAAGACGCATCTGGCCATCGAGCGCATGCTCGGCCACGAGTCGGGTTTGATCGGCCTTCCGCTCCGCCTCCTTGCACGCGAGGTCTATGACAAGATCGCCGCTCGGGCCGGCCTGCACAACGTCGCGCTGATCACCGGCGAAGAGAAGATCAAGCCCGAGAATCCACGCTACTGGGTGTGCACCGTCGAAGCCATGCCGCGCGACATCGATGTCGACTTCCTGGCCATCGATGAAGTGCAGCTCGCCGCCGATCCCGAGCGCGGCCACGTCTTTACCGATCGCCTGCTGCATGCGCGCGGCCGGTCCGAGACGCTGCTGCTGGGTGCCGGCACCATGCGCGAGGCGATCAACGATCTCATTCCCGGCGCCAATTTCATCTCGCGTCCGCGCCTATCCAAGCTCACGTACGCGGGCCAGAAAAAAATCACGCGCCTGCCCAAGCGGTCGGCGATCGTCGCCTTCTCCGCCGCGGAAGTCTATGCCATCGCCGAACTCGTGCGGCGCCAGCTCGGCGGTGCTGCGGTTGTCATCGGCGCGCTGTCGCCGCGCACGCGCAATGCCCAGGTCGATCTCTACCAGTCGGGCGATGTCGACTATCTCGTGGCCACCGATGCCATCGGCATGGGCCTTAATCTCAACGTCGATCACGTGGCCCTCGCAGCCGTGCGTAAGTTCGACGGCCAGAATTTCCGCAACCTGACGCCGGCCGAACTCGGCCAGGTGGCCGGGCGTGCCGGCCGCCACATGAACGACGGCACGTTCGGAGTCACCGGTGACGCCGAGCCGCTCGACGCCGATCTCATCGAGCGCCTGGAGACACACACCTTCGACACCGTGCGGCATCTGCAGTGGCGCAGCCGCAGTCTCGATTTCGGCTCGCTCGACCGCCTGCGCGAAAGTCTGCGCCAGCTTCCGCGTGAAACGCGTTTGCAGCGCGCACGCATGGCGGACGATGTCAGCGCGCTCGAGACCGTCAGCGCCGATCCCGAGATCGCGAACTTCGCCGCGTCTCCCGCCGCCGTCGCCGCACTCTGGGACGTCTGCCAGGTGCCCGACTACCGCAAGATCTCCTCGCAGAACCACGCCGAGTTGGTGGCAACGCTCTACCGCTTCCTCATGTCTCCCGAGGAGCGTATTCCCGAGGACTGGTTCGCCGCCCAGGTGGCGCTGGCCGACCGCACGGATGGCGACATCGATACGCTGGCCAATCGCATCGCGCACATCCGCACGTGGACGTTCGTGTCGAACCGTCCGGACTGGCTGAAAGACCCGGCGCACTGGCAAGGCCGTACGCGCGAGATCGAGGACAGCCTGTCGGACGCGCTGCATGAGCAGCTGGCCCAGCGTTTCGTCGACAAGAAAACCAGCGCTCTGATGCGCGGCCTGCGCGACAAGCACGCATTGGACGCCGACATCGGTGCCGACGGCGCCATTCGCGTCGAAAACCACTATGTCGGCCGTCTCAAGGGCTTTCGATTTTCTCCCGATGCGGGGGGGCAGGCCGAGGGCGTGCACGGCAAGGCAGCGCGCAACGCCGCGTCGCAGGTGCTGGCCAAGGAACTCGGCATGCGGGTGCGCCGTGTCGTGGCCGCCAAGAACGACGCCTTCAAGCTGACCACCCAGGCCCGTGTGCTTTGGCGGGACGAGGAAATTGCACGGCTGGAGCCCGGCGACGATCCGCTCAAGCCCTCGGTGCACATCCTGTGCGATGAGCATCTTGCCCTTGCGGACAAGGAAAAGGTGCAGTCGCGGGTCGAAACGTGGATCGCCGAAATTCTGGCCGAGCGCCTAAAGGCGCTGGTCGAGATCGCGGCGGCGCAGGATATTGCGGGCCTAGCGCGCGGCATCGCCTTCCGCCTGACGGAAGGCTTCGGCATTCTCAGCCGCGAAAGCGTCGCCGAGGAGATCAAGTCCCTCGATCAGCAGGCGCGCGCGCAGTTGCGCCGGTACGGCGTGCGCTTCGGCGCGTTCAACATCTATCTGCCCTTGCTCCTCAAGCCGGCGGCCGCAGAACTCAGGCTCGTGCTCTGGGCCCTGAAGAACGCGCCGGCGCACGGCCTCTCGCTCGATGCCCTGCCGCAGCCGCCGCGAGCAGGCCTGACCTCGGTGGCTGTCGACCGGTCGCTGCCGGAAGTTTTCTACCGTGCGACCGGCTACGCCCCGTGTGGGCCGCGCGCCGTGCGCGTGGATATCCTCGAGCGGTTGGCCGATCTCATCCGCCCGCTGCTGAGCTGGCGCGCCGGCACCGCCAGCTCTGCGACGCCGCCCAAGGGGTCCACCGGGGACGGCGGCTTCACCATCATTCCCGAGATGATGTCCATTCTCGGCTGCTCGTCGGAAGAGCTTGGCGAGGTGCTCAAGGCGCTCGGCTTCCGCCTGGAGCGCAGGCCGGCACCAAAGCTGGCCCCAGTGGCTGCTGTGGCCGCGGACGCCGTGGCCGTGCCTTCAGCCGCAGCGATGCCTGTCGATGCTGGTGCCGATGGCGATCTGACGGAAGAGGGCGGCGAGACGGCCGTCTCTGACGCGGATGCCGAGCCCGCCGTTGCTGCGTCCACCGAGGTTGCCGTGGCAGAGGAAGCCGAGGGCGTCGCTGCTCCGGCAAAGCCTGATGAGGAGGTGCCGGCTGACTCCCCGACGGTGGTGTCCACCGCGCCGGCCGAACAGACGCCCGTGCCTGTGGCCGATGCCGAGATCACCTACATTGAAATCTGGCGCCCGCGCCGCCGCCAGCGCAGCGATCGCAACAGCCCGCGTGCGGCCGCAGGTGACGCGCCGCGTGAGGTCTCGCAGCGCCAGGGCTATGTGAAAAAGGATCGGCCCCCGCGGCCTCCAGGCCGGCCGCAGCAGGATCGGCGGGATCGTCGCGGCTACGACGAGCAGCGCAAGCGCCCTGACGATCGTCCGCGCCCCGAATTCAGGTCTGCCGCGCCGGCCAAGAAGGCAGTTGTCGACCCGGATTCGCCGTTTGCCGCCCTCAGCGCGCTGCGGTCGGAGCTCGAGAAGCGGGCCAAGGAGCAGGGGACCACATGAGCCGCGCTTCCGCGGATCGGAATGCGGAGGATGGCCAGCGAGACGTTGCACGCCTCGACAAGTGGCTTTGGTTTGCCCGGGTGGTCAAGACACGCACGCTGGCGGCGGACCTGGTGGAAGCGGGCAAGGTGCGCGTCAACCGCACCAAGATCACGAAGCCCAGCCAGGCTGTGCGGGTCGGCGACGTGTTGACGGTGTCCGTCGGACCGCGCGTTCGCCTTCTGAAGGTGCTGGCGTTTGGCGAACGGCGTGGCCCGCCGGCCCAGGCCCAGTTGCTGTTTGCCGATCTGTCGCCACCGCCCGAACCGCGGCCGGCCGCCAAGGCCCCCCAGGCTGGAGAACGGTTGCCTGGGTCGGGACGTCCCACCAAGCGCGAGCGCCGGGAGATGGAGCGTTTCAAAGGCGACTGAAAATTTCTGCTTCGCTGGCCGCACACCCCGTCGCCTGTCGCGCGGTTATGTGCCCTTGCTATGCTTGTCTCAATTCATAGATTGCTCTAGGGAGTGCGGGCCCGCCAAATCAAGCAATCTGCCTCCGGGGTCGAGCACGCCACGGCCTTGATTGTCGACGGCGGGTGGGCCGGGTGGAGTGAATGACCTATATCGTCAATGAGAACTGCATCAAGTGCAAGTTCATGGATTGCGTGGAAGTGTGTCCGGTGGACTGCTTCTACGAGGGCGCGAACATGCTCGTCATTCATCCTGACGAGTGCATCGACTGCGGCGTCTGCGAGCCGGAGTGTCCGGTCGACGCCATCAAACCCGATACCGAGCCGGGCCTGGAAAAGTGGCTGGAACTGAACCGGGACTATGCCGACAAGTGGCCGAACATTACGGCCAAGAAGCCGGCGCCCGCCGATGCGGACCAGTTTCGTGACGAAAAGGGTAAATTTGAAAAATACTTCACCGACGCCCCTGGTGAGGGCGACTAGCCCGTTGTGCCCGCTACATGCTTCAATTTGAAGGCGAATTGCAGCATGGTGAACCACGGTCATTTAAGTAGAATAGCGCAAACGGCCAGCGCTAACGTGCTGTGACCACTTCATTTTGCGTGAAGATTGTGTTATGGTCGCCTTGACGTGGCAAATGGCGACGATTACGGGGGCTTCCTGCGCTCGCAAAGCGTGAGGGAGCCATTTTATGCGTACCGGCAGTTGCATGATCGAGGGTGAGGACGATCATTTGCCGGCCCGAGAATGGGCGCGCCAGCCGAAAAGCCACTGGCGACATGAGAGGACGCTGCAACTCGGCGATCCTGGCTCAGACCGCAACAGAGCAGCGCACGATGGCTAATGGCTATCGGGCAATAGGTCGTGGGTGTCAAGCCCGCGTGGTGTTCGTTCGGGATCAGCAGGCGATCCCGGCCGACGAGTGACGGAGCGAGACGAAGCGATGGTTCACAAGAAAAAGACGTCCGCGAAAACGGCAAAGGCCGCGTCGGCCAAGTCCGCATCGGTAAAGAAGGATGCGCGCAAGGTGTCGAGCCATCGCCAGGCGGCTAAGCCCGCGAGCAAGCCGAGTTCAAAGCCAGCTGCAGCCAAGGCTGCACAGTCGGCCGTCAAGCCTGTGGCCAAGTCCGTAAAGAAGGTCGAGATTCGCCCGGCGGCACTGGCCCCGAAGGCGCGCGATTCCAGGGTTCAGGCCATGCAGGCCATCAATGCTGCCAACGCTGCCAAAGCGGCGCCCGCCAAGGCTGCGGCCGCGATGCCGCTGAAGGCACCGGGTGCGCCGGCCAAAATGGCGGCGGCCGTTGCGGCGTCTCCGCGTCCGGCCGCGTCCCCGCGCGCCATTCCGGCCGCCGTGGACAAGCCTGACGCGTCCAAGCTCACCGCACCGGCGACGCCCAAGCATCTGGCCGAGAAGGCCGCTGCGGCGCGTCAGCAGCAGATCACGGCGGCTGCAACCACGGCCGCCGCGGCAGCCAACAAGAAGCCGCTCACGCAGCGCAATGGTTTCAAGACGAGCGAATTCATCGTCTATCCGGCACACGGCGTCGGCCGTATCGTCGGCATCGAGGAGCAGGAAATTGCCGGCATCTCCCTGGAACTGTTCGTCATCCAGTTCGAGAAGGACAAGATGACCTTGCGCGTTCCCACCGGCAAGTCGCAGAGCGTGGGCATGCGCAAGCTCTCCGACGACGCCATCGTCAAGCGGGCGATGGAGACGTTGAAGGGCAAGGCGCGCGTCAAGCGCACGATGTGGAGCCGGCGCGCGCAGGAGTACGAGGCGAAGATCAACTCGGGCGATCTGATCGCGATCGCGGAGGTGGTGCGCGACCTGTACCGGTCGGAGACCCAGCCGGAGCAGTCCTACTCCGAGCGGCAGCTTTACGAGGCGGCCCTCGATCGGATGGCGCGCGAGATCGCCGCGGTCGAGAAGCTCGACGAGCGCGGCGCGATGCAGCGCATCACCGAGGTGCTTTCCAAGAGCGCTAAGGGCCGCCGCATGGCGGAAGAGGCTAGCGGCAGCGCCGCGGCCGAAACCAAAGCTGCCTGACTGCGCGGCGAAACCTAGTATTATTCGTGCCCGGCGGCCCGTCCGCCGGGCACGCTTCGTTTCTGCGCCCGGTCATAGCGGCGCGGCGCTGCCCTCTGCAGCGACCCCACGGCATCAGGACTGTCGAGCAGCTCGATCTGCCCGGCCGTGTCGATCGCGATGACGGGGCCGTTGCGCCGGTCGATCCATCCGCGAACCAGCGCCGTGCGGCCCACAAGGCCCTCGGGCGATGTGCCGGGGGGCAGTGCGTGGCTCGCGCGTTTCATCACCACCGCGAATCCGCGCCTATCCTGTGCGAAATTCAGATACATCGCGCCGCGCGTGTTCGAGATCGTGGCAATGCGGCCTTTGACGAGCTGGAAGGTGTGGCGATAGGCCATCAGGTCGCGCGCGTTGTCCGCGGAGCGGATCTGGTAGGCGGCGTTGGCCCACAGTCCGAGTTTCCCCTCCCGTGCCGGACGCTCGCGATCCACGAGGTCGATGATGCACGCGGCATTGTCGGTCAGCGCGTAGGCCCGCGCCATGCCGCGCGCGAGCATGTGGCCTTGCACCCAGTCCTTGCGGCCGTCTGGCTCCACGATCGCGTGCGCCAGCCAGCGG
>JBKKCB010000117.1:0-13986 GCA_046713545.1 Hyphomicrobiaceae bacterium
CTGCCCAGCAGTGTTAACGACCCGCCAGCGGATGTTCAAAGCACCACCACTCACTCGCCTTACTTCGAGAAGATCACACCGCAGGGCCGGGTCGTTCGCATATTCGGCAGTGGCGAGCACTTTTTCAGGCGCGGACTGCGCCAAGGCCAACGGGCTCGTCATGCACGCCACGGTGAACCCGGCCAATGCTACGAGCCAATATATGTCCCTAATTGAACGGGTCATTCCCATGACTGTTACCTCCCATCGAATAGTGTTCGCCCAGCTTAAAACGACATGTATGAAATGCGATGACTTTTCTGCAGTAGGTTAAAATTCCTGTCGCCCCGACTGTATGCGCGCTCCCAGACGGTCGCAGCGGCGTCAAGTTTCAGCTGGTAGAGCGTGCTGCCCGGCATACGGCAGTAGTCGTCCTGGGTGCAATCGCGCCTGGTGAGAACCTCGTCGAACCGAGCGGACCAATCTCCACCATGAGCGGTAAGCCCTTGCTGTGGCCTCACCCCGACGTATCAAATACTAGAGACCATCCCCATCCGGTTAGAAGCTCCAGGTCGCTCATCGTCGTCTGATGCCAAAATGCTGGTGGGCAGATCGCGGCCACGACGCACCGTAACAATCTGCAGGGGATTGGCCAGCCCGCGCACGTTGACTGTTTCAGTTTCGACAAGAGCATCGTGGCAACCAGCATGTTTGGCCACCGCGGCCGACATGACGATCTGCACTCCCTTTTCCTTGGACAGGGCCTCCAGTCGGCTGGCCGCATTCACCACGTTGCCGATGACCGTCAAATCCACAGCCTCCCCATACCCGATCCTGCCGAGCAGCAGCGGTCCAGCATGCAATCCAATGCCGATACGCAAAGGCTGGCGGATTTCGTCCTTGAGTTTTGCGTTCACGTGATCAAGCGCGAGATCCATAGCACGTGCCGCCCGGAGCGCGTCGCGGCAGCCGGTCTCGACTCCACCCTGCCTGCCAAAGATGGCCAGCAAGCCTCCGCCCATGAACTTATCAATCCAACCACCGTGCGTATGAATTGCCGCGCCGGTCGCTTCAAAAAACTCATTCAGGATGAAGACGACGTCGTAGGGCAACCGGCCTTCAGCCATTTGCGTGAATTCGCGCAGGTCGAGAAACATAACGGCCATGTCGCGTTCTACGCCTTCCGCATCCGCTTCGGGCAAATCCACGGCTTGCGGTCCAGTGCTGCCGGGGCGCAGCAGCCGCGTAACGGTCAGGGAATGCTCGGGGCGCACCTGGCAGGCCAGACGCACATTTTTTGGTGCGGCGATGCTCGCCAGCGTTATGGCTTCGGGATAGGTCGGCGGTCTTAGGTTTGCTGCGCCATCGTCGACGCGCACGCGACAAGTGGAGCATCGTGCCCGCCCGCCGCACACCGAAGCATGCGGGATCCGGTGCATCCGGCTGATCTCAAGCAGCGTGGAACCGCGGGGTACCTTCACAATTGGTCCACCACTGTACTTGATTGACATCTTTGGCAGCGTGCTCAGCACGTAGTAGCGCCACACAATCGAAAGCGCGATCAGTACCAAGGCGCTGGCGAAGCCCCATCGGACAATGGTTCTATAGTTGCCCAGCGCGTCCGAAGCCGACGCGTTGGGCCAGCTCGTGACTTCTTTGACGCGTGCCAGCATGTCGGGATTTTCTATTAACAAGGCCACGGCTCGTCCCGACACCATGAAGCCGCCAAGCGACAGAAGGGGGACAGCAATACCGATGAACAGCAGAACCGGCTGTGCCACGCGATACGGCGCGTACAGCCGCAGCCAGTAGTGAATACCGATGCAGCCGTGAACCCACACCAGCATCAACAGCGTGCTCTGCAACAGCGCGCTCGCGGGCCAGAGGCGAGCCAGCTCATAGAGGTAGTTGTCCTCCACGCCAAAAAACACCCGCGCGATACGCGTGTTGACGATGTGTGGCAGAAGGAGAAAGGGGATCAGCAGCCCCAACCCCATCTGGATCAGCTCCCACGGTGGCAAGCGCAAGGTCGTGCGCCTCATCAGCTTGTAGAGCCCCAAGGCCATGTGGGTGGCGAGGGCGAGCAGCAGGATGAATGTGCCGGGCACAGACCGGGTCACAATCCAACGCCAATCTTGCACGACGTGCATCGTATCGATGCTGATCAGCCCAAGCGCATGGTTGAGAAAGTGAGTCAGGGCGAACGCAAACAGAATCAGCCCCGAGATGATGCGAAGCCGCTGCGTGACGTCGCCACGAAACAGGACATGCATCTTTCGCCCCTCTCCAACCAAGCACATGATGATAAGCCGTCAAGGCCGGCATCATCTAAGAATAGAGAGTGTGACTTAACCCTTAGTAACGAGTACCGGCCGCGAACCCTAAGAGGAGTGGTCGACCCAATTGACGACGAGCCGAGTTTTCGGGCTCCTTTGTCTGAATCATAATGTAACGATTACTCTGGTTTAAGATGGACTGTCGCTTTCAGGTCTCGCTCGCGTGCCACGCCATGAGCAAGCGCTCGCCGGGCTCCGCCTCGTCGCATTGCAAATGAGAGGGCATCCGTCAGGTTTTACCCGAAACGGCCTCAGCATTTACCCTGATAATCCTCCAATAGACCACGACGGAAATTTCGGGATAACCCCGAGTTTTCGTCCGGAGGCATATGCTTATGTTGCAGCGACAAGCCTTGCGCGGGAAGACGCATCCTCGTTGTCGAGGACGAATGGCCCTTAGCTGCGTTTAATCGCGGTCTCTTGAAGACGCGGGCGCCGTGGTGATCCGTCTTGCCGGCGATTGCCGAGAGGCACGCATCGGTCTAATGCCTGCCCCAACCTTGGCAGCGCAAACGAGGCGGCGATCTGTTGCTACAATGGCACGGTATCCGCCACGGGGATGGCTGGCATACCTACGTTTTGGCAGCGCAGTGTACGGTCGTTTTTTTTGAATCGAGGCAATCGAATCAAGAGATCGATAACTGTCCCCAAAAAGCCCGTCTATCTCGCATTCTCCTGATTCTGGGCTTCGAAGCTGGGCTCCCATTCATTCTTAGGTTCCGCTCACGTTCCGCATGACGGTAATTGCGGAACGCACCCAATGCCCAAGCCATTGATTTAATTGGTCGGAGCGGGGAGATTTGAACTCCCGACCCCCAGTCCCCCAGACTGGTGCGCTAACCAGGCTGCGCTACGCTCCGGACCGTTCTGTGCAACGACTTGGGGATGCCCCGTACACCGCACGCGATGCACATGCTTCCGTGTGTTTTTCAAGGGTCACGCGGGGGCCGTCGTTCCAGAGTCGTCTTCGCATGATCGGCCCCCAAAGGGAAGGCGGATAATGGTGAGCGGCGCCATGAGGGCGAAGCTTGCCGCCGGCATGGTGTCGAACGCGGGACCACCCGCGCCTTCGAGTCCTTTCAGGAATTAGCCTCGCAGGTGCAACAAGCCTTCTGAGCTGCGCTCAAGCGACTAGGCCGCTTGCGGCGCAGGTTCGCAATTTATGCCGAGGCCCCTCGCCGCCGCGGTTTGGCCGTACCAACCGCAAGGAGATCCTTGCACATCTTGAGCTCAATGATGGCAGCGAGAATCTGCTTGCGCAAATCTCCCGGAGTAGCCCGTGCCAGCGCGGTATTCGGTTCTGCCGGAAGCTTGCGTTCGCGTGCCAGCGGACCATTCACCTTTGGGCGCGCAGGAGCGCGCGCGCCGGCCGACCGTTGCTTCCCACGCTGTTTCACGGCATCCACACCCTGCTCGCGCAAGATCCTCTGTACACCTTTGATCGTGTACCCGTCCCGGTGCAATAAGTCGCGGACCCCAAGCAGCAATTCCATATCCTCGGGCCGATAGAACCGGCGACCGCCGCCACGCTTCATCGGCCGGATATGCGCAAACTTGATCTCCCAAAAGCGCAGCACATGTTTCGGCACGCCCAGCTCGTCGGCAACCTCACTGATCGTGCGGAATGCACCCGCCGATTTGTTCATCCTGGCCCCCACTCGCCTGATCCCGCTATCCGCCGCCCTGCGAATGGTACGGGCTCAATCCTTTGGACACTATTCGGCTGCGGTTCGACGCGTCAAACCGTTGTTAATGCGGTCCTTCATAATGTTGCTGGGGCGAAAAATCAGCACCCGCCGCGGTGTGATCGGCACTTCCTCGCCGGTTTTAGGATTGCGGCCAATGCGCCGTCCCTTGTCCCTCACGCCAAAGGAGCCAAACGACGACAATTTCACATTCTCGCCGCGTGACAGAGTGACTGAGATCTCGCCGAGAACCAGTTCAACCAACTCCTGCGACTCGTTGCGAGGCAGGCCTATTTTGCGGACAACCGCATCAGCCAGATCTGCACGTGTCAACGTCTTGCTTCCCATAATTGCAGCCCCTCCCGATGCCGTACTTTTTCGGAATGCTAACTACAGGCCCGACAGGGGTCAATGGCGGAGTTCCGCAACCGGCTGAAAAATCAGTAGAATTGTAGCGCAAGCCCATTGGCAAACAAGAACCGGCGGCCTCACCAGCGCGCCAGCACAGCTCCCCAGGTGAAACCACCCCCCATGGCTTCCATCAACACAAGGTTGCCTTCCGCAAGGCGGTGCTCTTCGAAGGCTTGATTGAGCGCAAGTGGAATAGAGGCCGCTGACGTGTTGCCGTGGTGGGACAGCGTCATGACGATTTTCTCGGGGGAGACACCGAGTTTTTTGGCGATGCCGTCGAGTATCCGTTTGTTGGCCTGATGCGGCACATAAAGATCAATCTCGTCTGCTGCATAGCCGCTCATGACGAGCGTTTCCTCGATGACCCCGGAAATCTTCTGCACCGCGTGGCGAAAAACCTCGCGACCATTCATCCGAAGATAGCCCGTGGTCTTGGTCGAACCAGGACCGCCGTCGACGTAGAGCAGGTCTTCGAAGCGGCCGTCGGAGCGCAGGCGCGTTGCCAGGATGCCTCGATCCTGGCGGTCGCCATGTTGGGAATGGGCTTCGAGAACGACTGCACCGGCGCCATCTCCAAACAGAACGCAGGTTCCGCGATCCGACCAGTCGAGGATGCGCGAAAACGTCTCCGCACCCACGACGATGGCCCGCTTGAATTGCCCGGCCTTGAGGAAATTGTCGGCAGTAGCGAGGCCGTAGACGAACCCCGAACATACGGCCTGCACATCGAAAGCAGCGCCCTTGGTGATGCCAAGGCCTGCCTGAATTCGCACCGCAGTCGCGGGGAACGTCCGGTCGGGGGTTGCCGTCGCGCAAATAACCAAATCGATATCGACCGGATCAATCCCGGCGCGCACCAGTGCCTGCCGCGCCGCCGCAATGCCGAGATCTGAAGTCAGTTCTCCGTCTTCGGCTATATGCCGCTGCTTTATTCCGGTGCGTTCCGTGATCCAGTCGTCGCTGGTGTCTACGATACGCGCCAGATCGGCATTGGTCATAATCCGGCGGGGCAGATAAGCGCCAACGCCTCTGATCACGGAACGAATGACCGCCACGCCCTCACCTCACGCGGAGATATTCAAGCATGCCGGCGCCTGCCGGTCTTCATGCCGAATTGCGAACGTGCCGACCTCACATCGTACTCCTTAACCATTGCTCAATTGCGGACCAGGCACAGCGAGGCGACCGTGAAACGTATCCAGATCGGCAGCAAGGCGTACAATCAACCCGCTTTCCGCCATCTGGTACCCGACATCAATTGCGCTCGCAAAGCCAATGGCGTCGGTGCCTCCGTGACTCTTGATCGCAATACCATTGAGACCAAGAAACGGCGCACCGTTCGAGCGCCTCGGATCCATCTTCTCCCTCAGAATGTTAAATCCGCCACGGGCCAACAGAGCGCCTGCCCGCGACGCCCAAGTCTGCATCATGGCCGATTTCAAGTACGTGGCAACCTGCCGCGCTGTGCCTTCTGCCGTCTTGAGCGCGATATTGCCTGCAAATCCCTCCACAACGACTACATCGACATTACCCTCGCCGATCTGATGGCCTTCCATGAAGCCGCGGTAATCGATTGGCAGTTCAGCTCCCATCTCCTTGAGCCAGGCGTGAGCTTGCCTGACCTCCTCCACGCCCTTGATTTCCTCGACGCCAACATTGAGCAACGCCACACTGGGCCGCTCGATTTGGAAGAGGGCACGCGCCATGGCAGCGCCCATGAGCGCGTAATCGGCAAGCTGACGCGCAGACGCGCCTATATTGGCGCCGACGTCAAGAACGATGCATGAGCGCTTGACCGTAGGCCAGATCGCGGCAATCGCCGGCCGTTCAATGTCGGTCATCGGCCTCAGGACCAACCTCGCTATGGCCATCAGAGCGCCGGTGTTGCCGGCCGAGATGGCTGCTTGCGCTTGCCCTTTTTGCACGCATTCCAGTGCGAGCCACATCGACGATCCCTTGCCGCGTCGCAGTGCCTGGCTGGGTTTATCGTCCATCCCGATGGCTGTACTCGTATGAACGACCGATGATCTCGCCTTCAATCCAGAGTGTTTGTCCAGTTCCGCGTCGATGCGAGCGGCGTCACCAAAGAAAATGAATCGAATCTCCGGATGTCGGTCAAGCGATAGAGCAGCCCCTGGAACGACCACAGCCGGTCCGTGATCACCGCCCATGGCGTCGAGCGCGAGTGTGCAGGGCCCTGGCATTTGACGTGGATTGCCTGCCGGTTATTCCTAGAGATAGCTTGCCGACTGCGGCCCTCAGCTATTTCGATCTCCCGCACTTTTCACGCGCCAGAACATAGTCATTTGCCGGGTCCGCACAACCTTATTCTTGGCGCGTCCCCAGTCGTGGCGGGCGTGGTGGGAGGGGGCTGCCGAGGCACAAGCCTCCTAGGACCGACCCCGAAGCCCCTTGAGCTTGGCGAATGGATTGCCGCTACCGGAGGCTTCGGCCACCTCGTCAACCCAGGAAAAAACCGTATCCGGTTTGCGGGGGTAGGGATCAATCATGCAGGCAACGTACTCAAATACGAGGCGCCCGATCGCGATCGTGCTGTTGTCAAAGGGTTCAGGCCCGTCATCATCAAGCGCATCCAGTGTGCCAGCGTCGATCGTGGGCACCTGATCACGAGGCCACAGCTCAACACAAAACTCTTGTCTGCTCTGCGTTGTTACTGGTTCAGCTGTGATCACACAGGACTGCGTGACGGTGACATCAACCGATCCTGTTAGGAGATATCGGCTCTTGCCGGATGGGCGCAACGTATACCGCACCGTCAGGCCGTCGCACGAAAGCACACCTAGAGCAGCAGCGACGGCCGCAAGCTCGGACGGCGTTGCTTCGCGCGCAATCTCGACGTCTTGCTCCCCGACGTGACGCACATCATGCATCCAGTGCAGCACGGCAGGGGGAGCAGCACCATCACCATCTGGTATTTGCGTCATAGCCTAAATTCGATCGTGGGGGAAAACGCGAGATCGCCACTTAATATGCTGTTTGAGCCGACACTTTCAAGCTCAACGCCAGTGCGCCGCACATAGTCTGCAAGTCTGACGGGCATGCGGTCATCGCTGCACGCCCCAAAATAAACATGCTCAAGCAGCACCTGCGCCAAAACGTTCGCATCGGTTTGCTGCGTTGCGGCATAAGCCGCGGAGCGCTCATAAACGGCAGCTGCAGCCTTCTTGACCCGGCGGGGAACGCCCATATCCCCAATACCGAATTCGCGCATCGAATCATCCATATCGGTGACAAAGGCTTCTATCAGAGTCTGCGACAGACGTTTCCCCGCCGCCCCTTCCCGCCTGAGCCGCTCCAGCACCAGATGCAGGTGCAGTACGATCAATTCAAAGCGCCCTTCCACTGTGTCGGGGACGCCGAGGTCCCGGTAGAACGCCTCTACACGCGACTGCGCCACAATCGAGTCATAAAGTTTGCGCCCTATGCTACCCCTGAGTGATCGCTGTCGCAGCCAATCGAGCATCAGACTCTCACAACGCCGAAATACCAGCACCATCGGGGGATCGCATCTTTGTAGGCATTGCCACATATTCCTGAGCGCGTTAAGCGGAGCGATGGGTTGCGGCCGATGCGATTCTTTCGGCGTGAATGAAAAATGGCGCGATACGACGGTAGAGACGTGAGCGACAGAACACCAGCCATGCGGCACAGGATACGTCGACACACATCGATTCTACTGCTTGCGGTCGGCACGACTATCGCCATGACCGGATGTTCACCAATAACTACCAAGCATGGGCATCATTTCCAAGAAAGTGATCTCCAGCAGATCCAACCTGGCATGACGGCAGATGCCGTCCGGATGGCGCTCGGAACCCCCGCGACGACATCCACCGTCGTCGGCGGCAATTCGTACTACTATATTTCTAGCACCGAGACTCAGAGCGCGTTCTTCAAGCCGACGGAAGTCGATCGCAAGGTCCTTGCCGTATATTTCAACCCGACGGGCACAGTCGACCGGGTCGCGCACTACGGCATGAAGGACGGCAAAATCTTCGACTACGTCAAGCGCCAGACGCCTAGCCATGTCCGAGACCAAGGCCTGCTGCAGCAGATCTTCCGCGGCATAGGACAGCGCCAACTATTCGACTGAGCAACCTCAGCAAAGAAGCTCCCGGCGTTTCCTTCCGGGCGCTTCAATCCGTTCAGCGACGCTCAGTGCGCCAGAACTGCAAGCAGCAGCAGTGCAACGATATTCGTAATCTTGATCATGGGATTGACGGCAGGGCCAGCCGTGTCCTTGTAGGGATCACCTACCGTATCGCCGGTGACGGCGGCCTTGTGCGCCTCCGAACCCTTCACGTGCTTCTTGCCATCCTTGTCGGTAAATCCGTCCTCTATGACCTTCTTGGCGTTGTCCCAGGCACCGCCGCCCGCGGTCATGGAAACCGCCACGAACAGGCCGTTGACGATCACGCCGAGCAGCATGGCACCGAGCGCAGCGAACGCGTTGCCGGTGCCCGCAATCCACTTCACCGCATAGAAGCAAACGATGGGCGACAAGACAGGCAGCAATGACGGAACAATCATCTCCTTGATCGCGGCCCGCGTCAGGATGTCGACCGCGCGCGCATAGTCGGGCTTTTCCGTGCCCTGCATGATGCCGGGCTTCTCACGGAACTGCCGGCGTACTTCCTCGACAATCGAGCCGGCGGCCCGGCCGACGGCCGTCATGGCGATGCCGCCGAAGAGGTAAGGCAGCAGCCCGCCAAACAGAAGGCCGACGACGACGTACGGATTGGAAAGCGAGAAGTCCACCTGCAGATTGTGGAACATCGATCCGGGCGTGGCCTGGCTGATGAAGAACTTCAGATCCTCGTTGTAGGCCGCAAACAACACGAGCGCGCCCATGCCGGCTGAGCCAATGGCGTAGCCCTTCGTGACGGCCTTCGTCGTATTGCCGACGGCATCGAGCGCATCGGTGGTCTTGCGGATTTCCTTCGGCAAGCCGGCCATCTCGGCAATGCCGCCTGCGTTATCGGTCACAGGACCGAAAGCATCGAGCGCAACCACGAAGCCCGCCAGAGCCAGCATGCTCGTGACGGCGATGGCGATACCGAACAATCCAGCCAGCATGTTGGCCACGATTATTCCGGCGATGATGATCAGCGCCGGCAGCGCCGTAGATTCGAGGGAAACCGCGAGGCCTTGAATGACGTTGGTGCCATGCCCCGTGACGGAGGCCTGGCTGATGGACCGCACCGGCCGGTAGCCCGTGCCGGTGTAGTATTCCGTCACGACAATCAGCGCTCCGGTGACCGCAAGACCAACAACGCCGCACCAGAACAGATCCATGCCCGTAAAGGTCACCCCGCGCGCGACAAATGTCGTGCTCATGCCGAGGAGGCCACTCGTGATCGGATAAAGTGCAATCAACGACAGCACGCCAGTGGCGATGAAGCCCTTGTACAGCGCGCCCATGATCGATTGATTGGCGCCCAGGCGCACGAAGAACGTGCCGATGATCGACGTGACGACGCACGCCGCGCAGATCGCCAGCGGATAGATCATCAGCGTCCCGACGACCGGCTGCCCCGCAAAGTAGATTGCAGCCAGAACCATCGTGGCCACGACCGAGACCGCATACGTCTCGAACAGGTCGGCCGCCATGCCGGCGCAATCGCCGACGTTGTCACCCACGTTGTCGGCGATGGTCGCGGGATTTCTCGGGTCGTCCTCGGGAATGCCCGCCTCGACCTTGCCCACGAGATCGCCACCGACGTCAGCACCCTTGGTAAAGATACCGCCGCCGAGACGGGCGAAGATTGAAATCAGGGAGGCCCCGAAACCGAGCGCCACGAGGGCGTCGACCACCGTCCGGGCGGTTGGCGTGTAACCCAGACCACGCGTCAGGAACGCGAAATAGACGGCTACTCCGAGAAGTGCGAGGCCGGCAACCAGCAGGCCGGTGACGGCGCCGGCGCGAAAGGCCATGGACAGCCCTTCGGCGAGCGACTGCGTGGAGGCCTGCGCCGTCCGCACGTTTGCGCGCACGGACACGAGCATGCCGATGAAGCCGGCCACGCCCGACAAGATCGCCCCTATCAGGAAGCCGATAGCGACGAGCCAGCCCAACAGTGCGCCGACGATCAGGAAAATGACGGCGCCCACGATGGCGATCGTCGTGTACTGACGCGACAGATAAGCCGTGGCGCCCTCTTGAATCGCGGCAGCGATTTCCTGCATCCGCGGGGTGCCGGGGTCGGCCGCCATCACGGACCGGATCGTCCATGCCCCGTAGACGATCGATAACAGCCCGCCCAAGATGATCGCCCACATAACGGTATCCATGGAGTCATTCCCCCCAGTTGCTCGTGCCCCGTACGGCACTCAATACACAGAAATGGCCAGCGATCCGATGGATTGCCGCCTCGAAGAGCTCGATTCGCGCGGGACCATGCCAAAACTGCGGCGCCAAGGCAACACAGTGTTGCAGGCTTTGATGAGTCTTAGGATTTCGTACGGGTGATCCGGAGAATCACTTGGCTTTCAGCGCCCGCAGGTTCGAGCCGGTTCCATGGTCTGGCTCAACGCATCTGCAATCAGGCGTGAGGCGATAATTTCAGAAATGCTCCCACCCGGTGTGCTCGAACACCAGTTCCGATCCATCAGGCTGCTCCATGCGCACGCCGTGCCCAGCGCACATTTCGCCAACTCGCGTCACGGGGAAGTCAAGTGTGGCTGCGTCCTTCATGAAGGCTGCAACCCTGGCGGCGGGGATCGTAGCCAGGATCTCATAGTCGTCCCCGGTGGCCGCGACGGCCTTGAGCCACGCACCGTCCTTCACGATGGCTTTGCGCAAAGGACCACTTAAAGGCAAAGCGGCCGCTTGAAGGCGCGCTGCTACGCCGCTTGCAGCACACATGCGCCCACAGTCCTTCATCAATCCATCAGATAAATCCATGGCGGCTGATGCGTGCGCAAGCAGAAGTGGGGCAAGCGCCAGCCGGGGCTGCGGACGCAGAAACCGTTGCACAACCCCAGTCGTTTCGCTCTGCTCGAACCCCAGTCGCTGGGCCAACGCTGGCTGCTTCAGCAGCGCAAGCCCGAGCGCCGCATCACCCAGCGTTCCTGTGACGAAGAGGTGGTCGCCCGCTCGCGCCGTCCCGCGCCGGACCATCTTCCCTATCGGTACCGAGCCGAACACCGTGATGGAGATACTCACAGGTCCCGGCCTGCAGTCCGTGTCACCGCCAATGAGATGGCATCCAAACGCGCGCTGCGCCTGACCAAGTCCTGACGTGAACCGCTCCATCCATGCGCGCTCGGGGGCTTCGGGCAGCGCAAGCGCCATCAGGTAACCAACAGGCATTGCGCCTTTCCCGGCCAAGTCCGAAACGTTGACCGCTAGCGCCCGCCAGCCAATGTCCTCTGGCGCGGCGTCAGGAAGAAAATGCAAGCCCGCAACGACCGGGTCCGTCTTCACCACCAGTTCATGGCCCGCCGGCGGCGCGATCACGGCGCAATCGTCTTTAAGTCCGAACGCACCGGGAAATCCAACCGCCAGCGGCGCCAGAAATTCCTGGATGATGCTATCCTCGCCGTGAAGCCTGTCGTCGGTCATTCCGTTGGCTTATCCGGGTCTACGCCCCGCTTCCAAAGGCGGACGGGACGGAGGCTCGTCAACCGCCCGTTTTCACCAGTTCCACCAGCGCATCGCCGAGCTTTTTGCAGCTTGCCTTGCCGCCCATGTCGCGGGTACGCACATCCGTTTTGGCCAGCAGCCTCTCGATCGCCGTCACAATGGAGCGGGCGGCTTCAGGGTGGCCTAGGTGATCAAGCATCATGGCGCCGGACCAGATCTGCCCGATCGGGTTGGAAATCCCCTGGCCGGCAATATCCGGAGCGCTGCCATGCACGGGCTCGAACATCGAAGGGAATTCGCGCTCGGGGTTGATGTTTCCGCCCGGCGCAATGGCGATGGTGCCGGTTGTGGCTGGCCCAAGGTCCGAAAGGATGTCACCGAACAAATTCGAGCCGACGATAACGTCGAACCATTGGGGATTGCGAACCAGATGCGCGGTCAGGATATCGATGTGATACTGGCTGGTCTTGACCTTCGGGTACTCTTTTGAGATCGCTGCGAAGCGCTCGTCCCAATAGGGCATCGAAATCGAAATGCCGTTGGACTTGGTGGCCGAAGCCACTTCCTTGCGCTGGCGCGTCATCGCCAGGTTGAAGGCATACCGCATCACGCGATCGCAGCCCTTGCGCGTGAACACCGCTTGCTGGATCGCCGCTTCCTGATCGGTGCCCTCGAACATGCGGCCGCCAATGGCGGAGTATTCCCCTTCATTGTTTTCGCGCACGATCCAATAGTCGATGTCGCCAGGTTTGCGGTCGGCCAGCGGACACTTGAGACCGTCGAAGAGACGAACGGGCCGAAGATTGATGTATTGCTGAAAACCGCGGCGGATCGGAATCAGCAATCCCCAGAGCGACACGTGATCAGGAACACCGGGAAAGCCCACCGCGCCTAGATAGATCGCATCGTGCCGGCGCAACTGGTCGAGACCATCGTCCGGCATCATCTTGCCGGTCTTCTTGAAACGCTCGCAGCTCCAGTCGAAATGCTGCCATTCGAAGGCGAGGTCGAACCGGCGACCGACAGCCTCGAGAACCTTGATGCCTTCCGGCACTACCTCATTGCCGATGCCATCGCCCGGAATAACGGCGATCTTGAGCGTATTTGATCCAGCGACGTTCGATTGCTTGGCCATTTCATCCTGTCGGTGTGCGATTTCAGTTCAGGAGCTCATCTCGCGATGGCTGGGATGCAACGATCAACAAGCCGCCAACGATCGCCAGATTCTTCAGGAAGTGATTGAGCTCATTGCCGTACCGGGCTGCGTCCGCGATCGTCCAGAAATCATGGAAGAGCACGCCGGCCACGATGGTAAATGCCGCGAGCGCCAGGGCCGCGAACCGGGATCCGATGCCCGTGATCAGCATCAGACCGCCAAGAATCTCCACAGCTATGGTGGCCATCAGCAGAACTTCGACCAACGGATAGCCGAAGACGTCCATTGCAGGGAACACCCCCTTGCCCTGCATGTAGGAAAGCATGCCCTGATAGCCCATGACTTTGCGGGCGCCGGAGAACAGGAAAATGAAGGCCAGCAGAAAACGCCCGATACCCTGACCGAGGAATTGCATGTTGAGCTCCTAATCCATCGCACCCGGCGCGAACGGTTGAGCACGCGAAGTATCCGAAGATCGCAGCTTGCCGTCTCTGGTTCCTACACATATGCCAGAGCTTCGGGGTGATCGGCAAGGCCGCGGCCGCGCATCGGGGTGCTGGCATGCAGAAGCGGACTTTGACCGCGCCGCAATTGGCGTTAGGGTCCAGCACACACCGCGCGGACGGATGACGAAAGATGGTTACCTAACGAGCGGGATCTTGGATGAAGAACATGCGGGCTCGCACCATGCGGGCCCGTACGCGCGACCAGCAGGACGCGCAATGAGAGGATGTGCTCGATGAACGTGAGTGTTGGCGCCGGTTCTGCAAAAATCGCTGCTTTGCAAGCACGCTATGGCGCAGATGCTCTGCC
>JBKKCB010000118.1:0-6688 GCA_046713545.1 Hyphomicrobiaceae bacterium
ACGCCAGCCACCTTCGCCGTGCCGACGCTCATGATGGCGGCCGAGATCAGCGGATATTTGCCGCCCGGGATATAGCAGCCGACGCTGCCCACCGGGATCAGCTTCTGGCCCAGAACGACGCCGGGCAGCGTCTCCGTCTCGAACGCCCGCATGCTGTCCTTCTGCCGCCGTGCGAAATCCGTCACCTGTTTGTGGCAGAAGGCGAAGTCCTCCTTGAACGTCTCGGGCAGCAGCTTGGATTTGGCGTCGATCTCAGCCGCAGAAACGCGGAAGTCGCCGGTCCATTTATCGAGGTCGCGGGCAAACTTGCGGATCGCGGAATCGCGATCACTCGCGATCTCGGCAAGCATGCGCCGCACCGTGTCTTCGACCTCGGCCTTGCGCGCCTGCGCGCCGCCGGACGCCTTCTTCAGGTACTCGCGTGCCACGCCGTTTCCTTCCCGGTGAATTGCCGCGGACGTTAGGAGCGGCCCTGACACAGGTCAAGAAAGCCGCGCGCGCCCCGCCTCGCCGCGCTCGACCCGAGCCAGGAAGTCGCGTGTGATCCGGGAAGCTTCGGCCGCATGCGAGAACGGCAGCCCATGCCGCACCCCGGCGAACACGTTCAGCTCCGCATGCGGGATCAGCTCCACCAATTCGCTCGCCTGCCGCACGGGAACGAACGGACTGGAGTCGGGCGCAAGGATCAGCAGCGGGATTTTCAGGGACGGCGCCTGCGCCGTCAGGTCCTGGCGGGCCAGCAGGTCGCCCAACCCAAGAACCACATGCGGCTTGGCGCGCGCCTGCTCGGCGGCAAACCAAGCGAGCTTCCTGGCATCGCCCGCGCCGGGAGCGAACCGCAGCGGCATCATGCGCTCGGCCCAGGCCGCAATGCCGTCTTTCTCGATCTCCGCTTTCCAGCCCGGCAGCCGCCCTATGCCCTGACCTTTGTAACCCGCATTGGAGATCGTTACCGATGCGAACCGGTCCGGCCGCTCGATGGCGGCTGCCAGGGCGATCGTGCCGCCCATGGACTCACCGACGAGATGGACGGGTTCCGGCCCGGCGACGTCTGCCACGTCCAGCACGTCGTCGATCAATTCTCGCATGGTCCACGTGTGGTTGGCCGGCGGCACGGCCGACGCGCCGAAGCCACGAAAATCGAAGCGGACCACGCTATGCTGCGCTGCAACCTCGGGCAGCCAGTCACACCAGATGTCGCGATTGGTTCCAATACCATGATGGAAAATCACGGCCCGTTCGTTTCCGCGCCATGGCGGCCGGACGTCCGTTGCCGTATAGGCGAGGCCTCGCTTTGTCATCTGGCCGGCAGTCATGTTTTCGTCCTTGAGCGGATTTTGTGATGCGATTTCCTGTCCACGGTATGTGACAGAATATTAGGCAGTCAACGCGTGCCGCCGACGCAAATTTTCGGACGTGCCGTATAAGAACCTCCGGTTCATTACCATTTATTGCAGAACGCTTGCTCTTGCCGCCAAGCTCCGTTAGCAAGGTACCAACGAAATTCTAATCGGAGCACCGGTGGCCGATCCGTTACGGTGACTCGGGAGGAGTAATCATTGCAGCATGGGATCGCGGCGGCGGCTGGACTTGCTCAAACGCAAGCAGTCGGGGCGTCACCGGTAAAGGCTATTGGGCAGCCTATCCTCGAGATTGACGACCTGCACGTGCACTTCGTCACCTCGCACGGAACCGTGCGTGCTGTCGAAGGCCTGAGCTATGTCGTGCGCCCAGGCGAAATGGTCGCCATTGTGGGCGAATCCGGATCCGGGAAATCCGTGTCGGCTCTCGCAGTCATGCGACTGTTGCCGCCGAACACGGCGCGTATTCTCAAAGGCGTCGTGCGCTTTGACGGCCGCGAACTTCTGAAGCTCGACGACGAGCAGATGCGCCAGATTCGCGGGCGCGACATCTCGATGATTTTCCAGGAACCGATGACGTCGCTCAACCCCGTGTTGACGATCGGGCTCCAGATCATGGAGCCGCTGGTCATCCACCTGAACATGACGGACGAGCAGGCCCGCGCCCGCGCCATCGAACTGCTGACCCTCGTCGGCATCACTGATCCGGAGAGCCGGCTTGCCCAGTATCCGCACCAGCTCTCCGGCGGCATGCGCCAGCGCGTCATGATCGCCATCGGGCTGGCGTGCGATCCCAAGCTGCTGATCGCAGACGAACCCACGACCGCCCTCGACGTCACCATTCAGGCCCAGATTCTGGAGCTGATGAAGGATCTGTCGCGGCGTCTCAACATCGCTGTCATCATCATTACGCACAATCTCGGTATCGTGGCGCGCTATGCGGACCGGGTGAACGTGATGTATGCGGCCCGGCTGGTGGAGAGTGGAACGGCCGAGCGCGTGTTCGGCAGGCCGCTCCATCCCTATACCCGAGGTCTGCTGGCCGCCGTGCCGCGGCTGGATCAGGGACGTGCAACCAAGCTCGCGACCATCGACGGGGCACCGCCCAACCTTCTCAATCCGCCCGAAGGCTGCCGCTTCCGGCCCCGCTGCAAATACGCCATCGACGCCTGCATGAACGTCCCCCCGTTCGTTGAAGTCGAGGAGGGACATCTCGCGGCCTGCATTCGCGCACACGAGATCGAGGCGCTCGATACCGGTACGCCGCCTCGGTCGGGTTCATCCGCCGCGCACGGCTCGGACCTGGGTGGCGCAGCCATTCTCGATATCCGTCATGCCAGCAAGTTTTTCCCCGTAGGTGGCGGCTTCTTGAAAGGCGCCTCCAAACTCGTGCGGGCGGTCAACGACGTGTCGTTGACCGTGCGGCCGGGAGAAACGCTTGGGCTGGTCGGGGAGTCGGGTTGCGGAAAGTCCACTTTGGGGCGCCTGGTGCTGCGCCTGGAGGATCCGACGGCGGGCGAGATTTTCTTCGAGGAGATCGACCTCGCTCCGCTCAGCCGTCGCAAGATGACGGACGTGCGCAAGAAGCTGCAGGTCATTTTCCAGGACCCTTATTCATCGCTCAACCCGCGCATGACGGTCGGCCAGATCATCGGCGAGCCCATTGCCGTGCACGGCATCATGCCGAAATCCAAGATATCGGCGCGTGTCGCCGAGCTGCTCCAGCTCGTCGGCCTGTTTCCCTACATGGCGTTGCGCTACCCTCACGAACTGTCGGGCGGTCAGCGTCAGCGCGTCGGCATCGCCCGCGCACTCGCGGTCGAGCCGCGCGTCATCGTGTGCGATGAGGCTGTTTCCGCGCTCGACGTGTCGATCCAGGGGCAGGTCATCAATCTGCTGGAGGATCTGCAGCAGAAGCTTGGGCTCACCTATCTGTTCATTGCCCATGATCTGGCGGTCGTGCGCCACATCTCCACGCGTGTGGCGGTCATGTATCTCGGTCGCATCGTCGAGCTGGCTGCGGCGGACGATCTGTTTGCCGATCCCAAGCATCCCTATACGCGAGCGCTGCTCGCTGCGGCGCCCGTGCCGGACCCTGTCGTGGAGCGCACGCGCCCGCGTACCATCATCAAGGGCGAATTGCCGAGCCCCCTCAATCCGCCGTCGGGCTGCGTTTTTCATCCGCGCTGCCCACTGGCCACGGAAGAATGCAAGAAGGCCGTTCCGGCAACACGCGAACTGGCCGCAGGTCACTGGGCGGCATGCATCCATGCCTGACGCATGAATGCCGTTTAGCTGCATCGCAAAGATAGAGAAATCAGGAGAGAAACGACCGCTATGAAGAGATTGGGATCAGTTGCTGCGCTGGCCGTCATTCTTGCCGGCGCAGTATCGGTTGGCGCTGTCGCCCAGACGCCGAAGAAGGGCGGGACGATGAATATCGCGGTCGTCGCCGAGCCGCCGACCTACGACTGCCATAGCAGTTCCACGTTCGGCTTGGCTCACCCGATTTTTCCGCACTACTCCACGCTGATCAAGTACGCCGGCGACTGGAAGTCGATGAAGATCGAAGGCGATCTGGCCGAGAGCTGGGTTATGGCTCCCGACGGTCTGACGTTCACTTTCAATCTGCGCAAGGACGTCAAGTTCCACGACGGCTCGCCGATGACATCCGCCGACGTGAAAGCCACTTACGAGCGCATCGCCAATCCGCCCACGGGCGTCGTCTCATTGCGCCGCGCGCTCTACGAGGACATCACCGGCATCGAGACGCCGGACGCGCATACCGTGATCTTCAAGATCAAGGCGCCGAATGCATCCATGCTCGACGGCTTTGCATCGCCCTGGAACTGCATCTACAGCGCCGCCAAGCTGAAAGAGGACCCTCGCTTCCCCGAAAATAACATCATGGGGACGGGCGCATTCGTGTTTGCCGAACACGTGAAAGGCTCCTCATGGGAGGGCAAGCGCTTTGACGGGTATTTCCGCAAGGGCCTGCCTTATCTCGACAGCTTCAAGATGTTCTTCGTCAAGTCGTCGGCTCTGGCGACGGGGCTCATCGGCGGCCAGTTCGACATCGAGATGCGCGGCCTGACGCCCGGCGAGCGCGATCAGGTGATGGGGGCCATGAAGGACAACGCGGTCCTTCTCGAAGGCCCATGGTCGGCCAGCCTGATGCTGACCATCAACGCCAAGAAGAAGCCCTTCGATGATCTGCGTGTGCGCCAGGCGCTGCTGATGGCTCTGGACCGCTGGGGCGGCGCTCCGGCGATGGCCAAGATCTCGCTGATGAAATATGTCGGCGGCTTCACCCGGCCGGGCTACGAGTATGGCCTGACCGACGCCGAGTTGGAGAAGCTGCCGGGCTACTCGCGTGACGCCAACAAGGCGCGCGAGGATGCCAAGAAGCTGCTCGAGGAAGCGGGCGTGAAGAACCTGAAGATCAACTTCCTCAACCGCAGCGTTGGCCAGCCCTACACGGCCGGCGGCATTTTCGCGGTGGATCAGTGGCGCCGCATCGGTGTCGAAACCGATCATCGCCAGGTCGAAACGAAGTTGTTTTTCGACGGCCTGGCGCGCGGCGATTTCGACGTGGCCATGGACTTCATCACCGACCACGCCGACGACCCGAACCTCCAATACGTGCATGTCGTGTCGGAAGCGATGAACAATCCGCAATCCTATTCCAAGCATTCCGACCTGAAGATCGATGAGTTGTTCCAGGCGCAGAAGCGGGAGCTGGATCCGGCCAAGCGCAAGATCCTCACGAAGGACTTCGAGCGCTACGCCATCACCCAGGGTTACAACCAGATGCTGTTCTGGTGGCAGCGCATCGTCGTGCACCACAAAAGGATCAACGGCTGGAAGTTGACGCCCAGCCATTACCTCGGCAACGACTTGGCGGAGGTTTGGCTGAGCGAATAACGAACGAGGGGAGGGAACCCATGAGCGTGTCGGTGTTCCGGCACGCTCCGTTCATCGGAGAAGGCAAAGATGCGACAAGGTACGACGTGGTCAATTGCCATAGCTGGCGCGTTGATCGCACTGGCGACGTCTTCTGTCATGGCGCAAACCCCTAAGAAGGGGGGAACGCTGAATTTCTCAGTCGTCGCAGAGCCGCCCAACTACGACTGCCATGGAAGCACGACGTTTGCGCTCATCCATCCCATCGCCCCGCATTACTCGCTGCTGGTGAAGTTCGACGGCAAGGACTATCCCAAAGTGGTGGGGGATCTGGCGGAGAGCTGGCAGGTCTCGCCCGACAAGCTCACCTACACGTTCAAGCTGCGCAGCGGCGTGAAGTTTCACGACGGTTCTGCCCTGACGTCTGCCGATGTCAAGGCGAGCTACGATCGGATCGTCAAGCCGCCGCAAGGCGTGGTGTCGATCCGTCAGGCCTACTACGCCGACGTCGATTCGATCGCGACGCCGGATCCCGCGACGGTCGTCTTCAAGATGAAGGCGCCCGTGGCCGGTGTGATGGAAGCGTTGGCCTCGCCCTACAACTGCATCTACAGCGCGGCCAAGCTGCAGCAGAACCCGCGCTATCCCGAGACCGAAATCATGGGATCGGGTGCTTTCACCTTGGTCGAGCACGTCAAGGGGTCGAGCTGGACAGGCAAGCGCTTCGACGGCTACTTCCTCAAGGACCGGCCTTATCTGGACGGGTTCAAGGCGTTCTTCGTCAAATCGCCCGCCGTCGTCCCGGGGTTGATCGGAGGGCAGTTCGATGCGGAATTCCGGGGCCGCAACCCGTCGGAAAAGGCCCAGCTGCTGGAGCAGGCGAAAGACAAGCTTGCCGTCTTCGAGGGCACCTGGGTCAACAACCTGATGCTCGTCTTCAATACGACGCGCAAACCCTTTGACGACATCCGCGTACGCCAGGCGCTGAGCATGGCCATCGATCGATGGGGAGGTTCGGAAGCGCTCGCCAAGATCTCCATCCTGAAATACGTCGGCGGGGTGATGCGCCCCGGCTATTCGATGTCGCTGCCGGAAGCCGAGCTCGTCAAGCTGCCAGGCTTCTCCAAGGACATTGCCAAATCGCGGGAGGACGCCAAGAAGCTTCTGGCCGCGGCCGGGCAGAGCAGCCTGAAGTTCAAGCTGCTCAACAGGAACGTGCCGGAACCCTATACGCCGGCGGCGGTCTACTCGATCGATCAGTGGCGCCGGGTTGGCATCATTGCCGAGCACGAGCAGCTCGAGACCAAGCTCTATCAGGATCGGGTGGCGGCCGGCGACTTCGATGTGGCGGTCGAATTCCAGGCCGACTTCATGGATGATCCGACGGCGCAGTTCTCGAAGTTCCTGACCAAGAAATCGTCGCC
>JBKKCB010000119.1:0-9628 GCA_046713545.1 Hyphomicrobiaceae bacterium
TCGGTTCAGTCAACTCCAAGCCATGTCGCGATGCGCTGCGCGAGATCTCACCTGATGTGGTGGCGGTCTACGGCACGCGCATCATCCGCCGCGAAACGCTGCGCGCCGTGCGGGCGCCATTCATCAACTACCACGCCGGCATCAATCCGAAGTATCGCGGCCAGCACCCGGGCTACTGGGCGCTCGTCAACGGCGACCCCGAGCATGCCGGCGTCACCATCCACCTCGTCGACGAGGGCGTCGACACGGGCGCGGTGCTCTATCAGGCGCGAGTCGCCTTTTCTGCTGAAGACGACATCACCACCTATCAATGGCTGCAGATGGCGCACGCCGTGCCGCTCCTTGCCGCCGCCATCGAGGACGGCCTGTCGAATCGCGTGACGCCGAGGCCAGTGCACCTGCCGTCGCGGCAATGGTTTCCGCCGACCTTGTGGGCCTATGCCTGGAACGGTGTGACGCGCGGCGTGTGGTAGTGCGGGCTAACTGCTCGGGCCGCGCTTGGACGGATCGATCCACTTCTCGAGCGGCACGCTGGTGCCCGGCGCGTAGCCCAGACCATCGTAGAAGCCGCGGACTTGCTCGTTGCCCTGCCGCACCATCAGGTTGATCTTCCAGACGCCGCGGGCCAGCAGCCACGCCTCGGCAGCATCGACGATCTGCCGGCCGAGACCATGACCCTGCCGGTCCGGATCGACGGCGACGTAATACATGACGCCGCGATGGCCGTCGTGGCCGACCATGGCGCTGGCGATGATCACGCCGCCAACAAGACCAACGAGAATATCCGAGTGCGGCTTGCCGCGCGCGAAAGCCAGATCGTTCGCGGGATCGTTCCACGGCCGCGTCAGCCCGGCGCGCTGCCACAGGGCGATGACCGCCTGCTCCTCGCCATCGGCCATAGGCCGGATGTCGAGTGTCAGCTCTTGGCGCGGGCCGTTCACACGACCTTCCCGGGGTTGAGGATATTCTTCGGATCGAGCGCCATCTTGATGCGGCGCATGAGGTCCAGCTCCACGTCACTCTTGAAGCGCGTGAGCTCGTCCCGCTTCATGTAGCCGATACCGTGCTCGGCCGAGATCGAACCATCCATGTCGGCGGCGAGCCGGTGCACGGCTTCCATGATCTCGTCCCAGCGCGCGAGAAAATCCTCTTTCTTCATATCCAGCGGCTGGGCGACGTTGTAGTGCACGTTGCCGTCGCCGAAGTGGCCGAGCGCGATGGGCCGCGCACCGGGGCACAGGCTCTCCACCAGCGCATTGGCTTTATGCACGAACTCCGGGATGCGCGAGACCGCGACGGAGATGTCGTGCTTGATGACGCCGCCTTCCGGCTTCTGCGCTTCCGATACGGCTTCCCTCAACTTCCAGAAGTCGCGGGCCTGCGCCAGCGATGCCGCAATCGTCGCATCGAGAATGGTGCCCTTTTCAGCAGCCTGCTCCAGCACACGTTCCATGATCGCCTGTGCCGAGCCGTCGGGCTTCAGGCCGGACACTTCCAGCAGCACGTACCATGGATACTGGGTGGTGAACGGATCGCGCGTGCCGGGCATGTGGCGCAGCACGACGTCCAGCGGAAAGCGATGGATGAACTCGAAGGCCGTCAGCGCCGGACCGGCGTCGTCGCTGGCAAGGGAGTAGAAGTCGAGCGCATTCTCGATCTCGGGCATCGCCACGAAGGCGGTGACTCTCTCGGCCGGTCGCGGAAACAGCTTCAGCACAGCCGCCGTGATGATGCCCAGCGTGCCCTCCGATCCGACGAACAGATCCTTCAGGTCGTAGCCGGTGTTGTCCTTCTTGAGCGCCTTGAGGCCGTTCCAGACGCGACCGTCGGCCAGCACGACCTCGAGCCCGAGCACGAGGTGGCGTGTATTGCCGTAGGCCAGCACGCCCACACCGCCGGCGTTGGTGCCGAGATTGCCGCCGATGCGGCAGCTGCCCTCCGAGGGCAGGCTCAGTGGAAACAGCCGGCCGGCCTTTTCCGCAGCTGCCTGAACCTCCGCAAGCGTCAGGCCCGCTTCGACAGTCATGCTCGTGACTGCGGGATCGACGTGGCGCACGCGGTTGAGGCGGGCGACCGAAATCACGATCTCGCCGCGATGCGAAATCTGTCCGCCGACCAGCCCCGTGTTGCCCGCCTGCGGCACGACGGCGAGATTCAGCTCGTGCGCCAGCCGCATGATGCGCGAGACTTCTTCCGTAGAGCCCGGGCGCAGCACCAGAGCCGAGCGACCGTCATACTTGTCGCGCCACTCGCGCAGATACGGGAGCTGCTGGTCGGGATCCGTCAAAGCATGCTCGCGCCCGACAATCGCAGCAAAGCGCGCGACGATCTCGGGCGGCAGGGCATAGGTGAGCGGTGTCTGGGCGGTGTCGTTCATGGCCCGGGATTTCTGCTCCCGAACGCCCCGGAAGGCAAGAGTTTGCCCGGGCGGATGCTTACGCGTCGCGGGGCGCGGCGGCCCGCTGCAGGCGGTCGTTGATGGCCACGCCCAACCCCTCGTGCGGGATTGGCATGGCGGCGATCGTAGCCGCGCCGCTGGCATCGAGCGTGCGCAAGGCCGCGAACAGATTTGCCGCCGCCTCCTTGAGATCGCCGCGCGGACTGAGGTTGACGATTGGCCCAGCGTGCTGCGGGACATCAGGTCCGAATGCCAGCAGCGCCTCGCTGGGGGAAACGCTTGTCGCGCGCAGCCGCAGCATCGCACGCGGCGCGTAGTGGCTCGCAAGCTGACCCGGCGAGGTTGGTCGAGCCCCGCCAGGCACAGCCCGGTCCATGAGCTGCCCCGTGACCTGTTCGATAGCTTCTGCCGTCACGCCGCCCGGCCGCAGCAGCACGACCCGGCCGTCCATGACTGTCGCCACCGTAGACTCCACGCCGAGCGGTGTTGCCCCGCCATCCAGGATCAATACATCGTCGTTCGCCAGATCGGCTGCCACGTGCGCGGCCTCGGTCGCACTGACGTGGCCCGAGCGGTTAGCCGATGGCGCCGCCACCGGCACGCCCGCCGCCCGCAAGATCCGCGTCGCCAGCGGATGCGACGGCACCCGGATCGCCAGCGTGTCGAGCCCTGCCGTCGTCAGATCGGCAATGGGACAACCGAGCCGCTTCGGCAGCACCAGCGTCAGCGCGCCGGGCCAGAATGACTGAGCCAGAGCGTGTGCCATATCATTGAACACAACCAGCCGCTCCGCCGCGGCCATATCAGCCACATGCACGATCAACGGGTTGAATCGCGGACGGTTCTTCGCGGCAAAGATGCCGGCGACGGCCTCGCCGTTCGTGGCGTCCGCCCCGAGCCCATAGACCGTCTCCGTCGGAAACGCGACCAGCCGCCCCGCCCGGAGCCTCTCGGCGGCCTGCGCGATCGTACGGTCATTTGCGGTGACGACCGGCATGCTCCGGCGGTTCCTCGTGCGGACGTGTCTTTCCCGCGAATCTGCTTCGGCCTAAGGTGCGAGCAATCGCAAGACCAGGGATGGAAAGCGCAGCCCATGACCTATCACGCTCCAGTAGACGACATCCTGTTCGCGCTCAAGACGGCCGCGGGGCTGGATGATCTCATTAACCGTGGGTCCATATCGATCGATGCGGACACCGTCCGCGCCGTCATCGAGGAGGCCGGCAAGTTCGCCACCGACGTGCTGGACCCGCTCAATACGCTCGGGGATCGCACCGGCTCCAAGCTGGTCAACGGCAAGGTGGAAACCCCGGCCGGGTGGGCGGAGGCCTACAAGGAGTTCGTTGCGGGGGGCTGGGGGGCGTTGCCGGCGCCTGAAGCGATCGGCGGACAGGGCCTGCCCGAGATGGTCGCCATGGCGGTCATGGAGATCTGGAGCGCGGCCAATCTCTCCTTCAGCCTGTGCCCGCTGCTGACGCATGCGGCCATCGATGCGGTCGCCGCGGAAGGTTCGCCGGAGCTCCAGCGCATCTACCTGTCGAAGATGGTGTCGGGCGAATGGGCGGGCACCATGAACCTGACGGAGTCGCACGCGGGTTCCGATCTCGGCGCCCTGCGCACGCGCGCCGAAAAGCAGCCGGACGGCACCTATCGCATCTTCGGCACCAAGATCTTCATCACCTACGGCGACCATGAGATGACGGACAATATCATCCATCTCGTGCTGGCCCGGCTCACCGATGCGCCGCCCGGCACGCGCGGCATCTCGCTGTTCCTGGTGCCCAAGCGGCTTGTGAACACGGACGGCAGTCTCGGCGCGCGCAATGACGTCGTCTGCGCCAGCCTCGAGCACAAGATCGGCATCCATGCCAGTCCGACGGCCGTGATGAAGTACGGTGAGAAGGACGGCGCCATCGGCTATCTGGTGGGTGAGGAGAATCGCGGCCTCAACACCATGTTCATCATGATGAACGAGGCGCGGCTGGGTGTCGGCGTGCAAGGCGTGGCGATCGCCGAACGCGCGACGCAGCGGGCCGTCGCCTACGCCCAGGAGCGCAAGCAGGGCCGCTCGGCCAACGGCAAGGCCGGCGACATGAGCCCCATCATCGAGCACGCGGACATCCGTCGCAATCTCATGACTATGAAGGCGCTGACGCAGGCTGCGCGCGCCATCTGCCTCGTGACGGCACGCGAGCTCGACGTGTCGCACGCAACCAAAGATCCGGCCGTCAAGGCAGCAGCGGCCGCGCGCGCGGCGCTGCTGACGCCCGTCGCCAAGGCCTTCTCCACCGATATCGCCTGCGAAGTGGCATCCATTGGCGTGCAGATCCATGGCGGCATGGGCTTCATCGAGGAGACCGGTGCCGCGCAGCACTATCGCGACGCGCGCATCCTGCCGATCTACGAGGGCACCAACGGCATCCAGGCCATCGATCTCGTGACCCGCAAGCTGCCGCTGGAAGGCGGAAAGGTTTTGGCCACCTACATCGGCGAGCTGCGCGAAACCGTGGAGGAGGTGCGCGCCTCCAACCGGCCCGACTTCGGGCGCATGGCGGAGCGGCTCGGCGCCAGCGTCGATGCGCTGGAGGAAGCCTCGCGCTGGCTCGGCGGCACGCTGCAGAAAAACCCGGAAGCGGCGCTGGCCGGGGCACAGCCCTATCTGCGCCTGTTCGGCCTCGCCTCCGGCGGCAACTACCTGGCACGCGGTGCTCTCGCCGCAGCGCGCAACGGCGCCGCGGGCTCGGCCGCAACCCGCATCGCCGTGGCCCGGTTCTTTGCCGAGAATCTGGCGACCGCCGCGCCCGGCCTGAAGGACACGATCGTCACGGGCGCGGAGTCCACACTTGCGCTCGAGCCTGAAGCGCTCTCGGCCTGACGCGGAGGTTCGCACAGCATGGCAGCCGAAATCGACATCAAGCTGACCGACGGCATTCAGGTCATCCGCTTCATGCGGCCCGAGAAGAAGAATGCCTTCACGGGCGCCATGTACGATGCCATGTCGGCCGCGCTCGACGAAGGCGAACGGTCCGACGACATCGCCGTGCATGTCTTCATCGGCTCCGGCGGGTCGTTCAACGCGGGCAACGACATCAACGATTTCGTACGCCGCGCCAACAGCGGCCCGGACGGCATTCCCGCGCCCTCACTGAACTTCATTCGCCGCCTGCCCAAGGTGACGAAGCCCATGATCGCGGCGGTCGATGGGCTGGCCATCGGCGTCGGCACCACCATGCTGTTTCACTGTGATCTCGTCTATGCAACTCCAACGGCCAGCTTGCGCACGCCGTTCCTCGATCTGGGCCTCGTGCCGGAAGCGGCGTCGAGCCTCACGGCCGTGCTGCGCATGGGGCACGCCCGCGCCTTTGAGCTGCTCTGTCTGGGCGAGCCCTTCAACGCCGAGCGCGCCAAAGACGCCGGCATCGTCAATGCCATTGTGCCGGCCGAGGAATTGGAAGCAACGGCCATGAAAGCCGCCGTGCGTCTGACCAAGAAACCGCGCGACGCCCTGATGGCCGCCCGGCGGCTGATGCGTGGAGACACAAGTGCGATCAGCGCCAAGATCGACGAAGAAGCCATCGCATTTCAATCGCGGATGAAGAGCGCCGAAGCGCAGGAGGCGTTCGCGGCCTTCTTCGAGAAGCGTCCGCCGGATTTTGCCAAGCTGCGCGCCAAGGATTGAGCTGGTCGCGAGGTCGGGCCATGCGCCGATATGGGGCTGTTGCGGCTGTGTTGTTGGTCCTTCTGTCGGCGGGACCGGCCGAAGCGAACTGGCTGAGCAAGGTCATCGGTGCGGCCGACAATGCCGGCAGCCGCGCCGTGCGCCATGGCGCTGGATCGTTCGACAACGTTGCCGCGCACATCAAGGCACTGCCGCACAAGCCCGATAGTCACGTGCTCGCCGTTGCCGCCACACCCGAAGGCCATTGGCGCTTCTCCAACAGGGCCGGGGAAACCATCACGGCGGCCTCGCCGGAGGAACTGCGCCGCGCGCTCGCCATCGTCGCGCCGGAAGCCGCCGGCGCCGGCAGCAAGCTGGCGCTCTACCTCTCGGAAGACACGGTCTTCCGCCATCGCGCGCTGCTGAAGGACTTGCCGAAGGAGGCCACGCTGCATGCGCTGGTCGACCGCCGCGCCTACCGCCTCGTCCGGCAACCGGCCGGCGGCAGCGAGCGGCTCTTCGCCGAGGTGCGTCCGAACGTGGTGGTGGAGCTGACCGAGGCCAAGCTGTTCGGCGAGGCCATCTTTCAGCTCGCCCAGCCGCTCGACAGGGCCAGGATGCGTGTCATCGCCCTGGACCCCGGCAACCCGGCCGCCATCGTGCGCACTCCCCATCTCGATGCCTCTACCGGCCGTGCCCTGCCCGACGTAGTCGACCCCAGCAATCTTCTCCGCAGCATGTCGGCGCTGCGTGGACAAACCGCTGTCGTCACCGGTCGGCTCGACGGCGACCTGCTGTACTTCAGGCCGTCGAGCGGCGCCGAGCGCAGCCTCGTGGTGCGAGACCTCGTTGCCGCCGCGGAAGCCGCCGATGTGAACCTCGTGATCCTGCGATCGCAATCCGCGCGCCAGCCCGTGGGGCGCAACTGGCTCTGGCAGCGCCACGAGGTGAGGGGGCTCGGCGCGGCGCTCGGGCGCACGGACGTCTCCGATTTTCTCGATGCGCTGGGCGACCGCATGGTGGTGACGTCGACGCCGGTCGATGCGCTGCGCACGCGCCTCATCGCGACGCGCACGGCCGAACTGCCGGGTGGCCCTGCGCCGACCTCGATTACCGATGCGGTTGTCGACGTCGTCTCCGATCTCGCGGGCCGCATCGTCACGTCCGGCATCGATGCCAACATGCGCAGCCAGGATCGTCAGCGCGAATTGGACGACCGCATCGTCCCGGGCATCCCCTCGCGGCTTCAGTTCGGCTATATCGCGCTGTTCGTGCTTGGCCTGTTCGGCCTGCCCGTCGCACGCGACTGGTGGGCGCGTGTATGGCCGGCCGAGCAGCGCACCGAATACGGGTCGGCGCTGGGCTATCGGGCCGCGTGGGCCGTGCGCGGCGCGTTCCTGCTGGTCCTCTTCGCCCCGCTCGTGGCCGTCGCCAGCGCGCCGGTGCAGGCGGTCAAGTCGGCCTGGTCCGCCATCGTTTCGGTCTGGACTATCCTGGCAATGATCTGGCGCGGACTGACCTGGCCGGTGCGGCGGCTGTTCCGCGCGGCCGATGCCTGAGAAGCCTTGGTCCAGTCTACGTGAAGGCTGCAATGTGTGCGGCAGCGTGCAGCGTGACCCCGCCTACTGCATCTCCGCCTCGGGAAACACGAGCTCCTTCATGCCCTCGGGCTTGTTCTTGAAGTTGCCCGTGCGCGCCATGAACTTGATCATCGGATCGGCGCCCGAAAGCTTGGTCGTGAACTCGATGTCGGGCCGGTTGATGATCTCCATCAGTTCCTCGACCGGCATCTTGTCCTTGGAGATGCGCAGATATGTTTCGGCCGTCCATTTCTTGTCGTTGTTGACCATCGCCGTAGCCTCCTTGAGCGCGGCCAGGAACGAGGCATAGAGTTTCGGATTGTCGCTTCGGAACTTGGCCGTTGTCGCCACGACGTTGAACGAGAAGGGGGCGCCGAGTATTTGGGTGGAGGTCGTCAGCTCGCGGATGCCCGCCTGCTTCTGCTGCCTGTACTGGAAAGGAACGGACGAGAAATTCGCCGTGACGTCCGCTTGCCCCGTCAGCATGGCGACAGTGGCGTCGGGATGGGCCATCGTGACGGTCAGGTGGTCGAGCTTGGTGTGCTGGCCCTGTCCGAATTCCTTCTCCGCGGCCATGCGCAGGAGAATGGCCTGGTTGGAAACGCCCACCGCCGGCACCGCGATGCGGTCCTTCTCGGTGAAATCCTTGATGCTCTTGATGTCGGGATTGCGCACGTTGAGCGCGATCGGCATGGCGTTGAGGCCCGTGGCGCCGCGCACGTCGATCGTGCCCTTGGTGCGGTCCCAGATGGTCATGATCCCCGGCACGCCCAGGGACACGAAATCGACGCTGCCCGAAATCAGCGCGTCGTTCATCACGTCGGAGGAACGGAACGTGTTCCACTCCACGGTGATGTCGCCGAGGCCCGCCGCCTTCGCGTGCTTTTCGACGAGCTTCTGATCCTCCATGATCATGTACTGGACGTATCCGAGCCCGTATTGCTTGGCCGCCCGTACACTTGTGGCCTCCGCACGCGCCGTGTTCGGTCCCGTGGCGCCCCACAGCAGCAAGGCAAGACCGGCAAACCTGACTAGGCGCATGGGCGTAGACCTCCGAGTGACCATCATTTTGCGGCGATCATCGCGGCAGGGATGCGCGGGGTCAATGCCGGGGTGGAAATCGCTGTTTTGCGTTGCCATGTTGGCTAGTGTGGGGGATGACACGCGCCTGATTTGAGGAAACGTCCGCTGATGACGACGTTACACATCACCCATCCCTGCTTTCTCGAGCACGACACGGGCCCCGGCCATCCGGAACGGCCTGATCGCATGCGTGCCATCGACAAGGTGCTCGCCCACGAGGTGTTCAAACCGCTGCAAAGGGCCGAGGCCCCCTTGCGCGAGGACGTCGAGCAATGGATCGCGCTGGCCCATCCCCAGGCCTACATCGAGGCGATCAAACGTGCGCGACCCGGTCCGGACGACGAGCCGGTTCGGCTTGATCCAGACACGGTCCTGTCGGCGGGGTCGTGGGAGGCGGCGCTGCGCGCGGTCGGTGCCGGGCTTCTGGCCGTCGACGCGGTGGTCGAGGGCGAGGTGCAGAATGCGTTCTGCCAGGTGCGGCCCTGCGGTCATCATGCCGAGGCGGCACGGGCCATGGGCTTCTGCATCTTCAACAACATTGCGGTCGCGGCCCTTTACGCCCGGCGCAAGCATAACGCCGAGCGCGTCGCCGTGGTCGATTTCGACGTTCATCATGGCAACGGCACCCAGGATATCTTTTGGGATGATGCAAGCCTGTTCTTTGCCTCCACCCACCAGATGCCGCTGTATCCCGGCACCGGCGCGGCTTCGGAAACAGGTGTGGGCAACATTTTCAACGCTCCGCTGCGGCCTGGCGACGGCGGAGCGCGTTTCCGCGAGGCCTTCGAAACCCGGATTCTCCCCGGCCTCGAGCGCTTCCGGCCCGACTTGATCCTGATTTCAGCCGGTTTCGATGCCCATGAGGCCGACCCGCTCGCGAACCTGCGTCTCGTGGAGGCAGATTTCGCC
>JBKKCB010000120.1:0-2814 GCA_046713545.1 Hyphomicrobiaceae bacterium
CGCATCAGAGCCTCGTGCTGGGCGAGGCCCGGTCGCAGGCCGACGATGGCCGTGCGGTGGCCGTCGTGCTGCACGATCTCAATCTCGCGGCTGCATGGGCCGATGAGGTGATTCTCATGAATTCGGGCGGAATAGCCGCGCGTGGGCCGCCATCGGCGATCTTCCAGGACGACCTCCTGTCGGCCGTGTTCGGGTGCCCGATCAGGGCCAACGTCCCGCCTCCGGCGGGTATGCCGTACATGTTGCCGCATTTCCTGCGGTCCGGGCCTGCGGCGTCCGCGGATCGGAAGGCAGTGTCGGGTTGTTCCAAACATCGTTCCATAGGATATGCTGAAGACCAGCGCGGCATCGCCCAAGTGCGCGATTGACAGGACATCGACATGCGATTGACCAAGACCACAAGCCACGCCATCCGCATTCTGATCGATTGCGCGCAGGCCGGCGGAGAGCTGATCAAGGTCGCCGAGATCGCCGGCCGCCTCGAGATCACGCCGCTGAACGTTTTCAAGATCGTCCACATGCTGTCTCGCGCCGGCTTCATCGTTGCTGTGCGCGGGCGCAACGGAGGCGTCCGCCTGGCCCGGCCGGCGACCGACATCCGGATCGGCGATGTCGTCAGGGCGACCGAGATCACGAGCGTCGAGGTCGAGAGTGCGGCCGAAGACAAAAAACGCTCGAAGAAGGGCGGGCGAAAGCTCAATACGATTTTCGACGAAGCCCTCGATGCCTTCATCAGCGTGCTGGATCGCCATACGCTGGAAGACATGGCTCTGGGCCGCGCTGCGCCAGCCGTATCGGACGCGCCTGCCGGGGGCAGCAAGCCGCGCATTCGCGCAGCAGCGCAACGCGACGAGCAGAAACTGCGGTCTCTGGTGTCTGAGTGAGTGCGAGATAGCGCCGCCGGCGTCTCCTCCGATCCAGAGGTTGGGCGCCAGCCGTTTGATTTTCTTGAATTATTCTAATTCCGGCTGGGGTCATTCGGCGCTTGACGGCCAAACCCGCAGTTGATTTCTAGATCCTGTGGGACAAACCCATCCAGTTTCAGCTTCCGATGTCGGGGCCTTGAACCCCAATGATTGGAGACGCTCGATGCAAGTTTACGACGTGACGGGGCGCGGCCGTGAATAAGCCGTGGAGACCTGAGTCGCTTGCGGATGCACGCTGCCCGCTGCGGCAAACACCTTTGGATCGTGCACCCGAACATCTCGTCGGCATCGGCTTTCGCTGCTGGCTCGCCGGTTACGAGACAGGCGAGATCGCGTGCTGGGAGCAGGCGTGGACGGCATACGCCGATGTGCTGGGGCCTGTCGACGCAAAGCGCGCCCTGGGCGATCTGTCCTGCTGGGTGCGCGCCGTCAAAGGTCACGCGCAGCGTCGCATCGAGACGTTCCCGCCGGGCTGCAGAGGCTTCTGCCGCGACGAATGCGTCGCCATCTCCATGATCGCCTCATGCCAGCACAACGCCTGCCCGGCGCTTCGGGCTTGCGCCTTCACGTTGCTGGGCTGCCCGATGATCGACGAGGTCATCGAGGGGGCGGAGAGCTTTGCTGCGACCCTTCGATCTGTTAGTCAGGTTCTGTCTCCGGCTTCGATCTGCGCTGTCGCCCATCTTCCCGCCAGCCAAAGCCATCTGCAGCATTGACACCGGAAGGAGCGAGCGTACAGCTATGATCGTCTGTTCCTGCACGGTAATCACCGATACGCACATCGAGCGGGCGTTGCTCGAGATTTTGAATCAGCCCAATGCACCGATTCCGACTCCCGGCGTTGTTTTCCGCCATCTCTCCAAGACCATGAATTGCTGCGGCTGCGCGCCTTTGGTGGTGACCACCATCTACGAGATCGTTCAAAAGCTTGAACGCGAAGGGCGCATCTGTCCTTGCGCCTGTGCAAGCGCCAAAACGCGGCTTGAACGGTTGTTTAGCCCGCCCCGCAGAACGCGTCCCGAGGTCAAGGTTCCTGTGCGTGCGGGACAGCAGGCCAATGAACTGACTTCCGTTTAATTCCCTGGGATGATAGGGGTGCAGTGGCGCGCTGGCCGGCTTTCCGGTCCCCGGCGCGCTGCACATTTTGGACGGGCCTCGTGCGGAGAGCCCATGTCCCACCCAGTTATCAGCCAGGCACGGAGCGTTGCGCCATGAAGGGGAAAAAAGAAGTCATCGACATCCTCAACGAGGCGCTGAAGCACGAGCTCACGGCCGTCAGCCAGTATTGGCTGCACTACCGGCTCCTCGACGATTGGGGTTTCACGCGCCTCGCCAAGAAGGAGCGCGAGGAATCGATCGAGGAGATGCAGCACGCGGACAAGCTGACCACGCGGATCATCTTCCTCGAAGGTCATCCGAATATGCAGTATCTCAACCCGCTCATGATCGGGCAGAACCTCAAGGAGGTGCTCGAGTCCGACCTGAAGGGCGAGTACAGCGCCCGCGATCTCTACATGAAAGCGCGCGAGATCTGCCGCAAGGCCGGCGACTACGTGTCCATGGAGCTGTTCGAGGATCTGCTCAAGGACGAGGAGCACCACATCGACTTCATCGAGACGCAGCTCGACCTGATGTCCAAGATCGGCGTCCAGAACTACGGGCAGCTCCAGGCCGATCCCGCCAACAAGTCCGAGGACAAGGACTGAGGCGATTAGAGCATTGCAGACGCACCTCTCCCGTGGGGAGAGGTCGGAACGCTTTAGCGTTCCGGGTGAGGGGTTAGAGCGCCCGATAGGTTGAAACCCCTCACCCCAACCCTCTCCCTGTGGGAGAGGGAGTTAAGCAGTGCGTCGGATTGATCGGAAATTGCTCGATGTCTGCGTTGAGT
>JBKKCB010000121.1:0-6814 GCA_046713545.1 Hyphomicrobiaceae bacterium
GCCTCACGTTCGACTGCAAGGTCGAAGTCATCGAACAGCTCGGGTCCGAGATCCTGCTCGATGTCCGCGTCGGGGACGGGACCATGGTCGCCGCCGTCGAGCCCACGATACGCACGAAGATGCAGGAGACGCTGCGTCTGGCCATAAATCCAGCCCGGATGCATTTCTTCGACGCGAAAACGGAGGCTGCGATCTAAAGGCCGACGCGTCCTCCGTCCTGCCCGCCCGACTTGCGCACAACGTTTCCACGCGCTGTCCACACGGGCTGGCTGCGCCCCCCGAATCAGACGAGCCTCAACCGTGAGGCGTGCGGTCCTGTCCGGCGCGAATTGCATCGCGCTGCCACAGACGCGCCACATGTCGGATTCAAGGTTGATACCACCATGGCCATGGACGCGTTGATCAAACCCCTTTTGAGACTGGAGATTTTCCAGGGGCTCAAGCCGCTGCAGATTACCGAGATTGCGCGGCAGGCGGAGCGTATCGTGTTCCGCGAAGGCGACATCATCGTTCACTCGGGAAAACCCGGGGACGCCGCATATGTCGTCGTCTCTGGGGAAGCCGTGTGCCTGAAGCGGTCGGGGGGCCATGTCCGCGCCGAACCCATTGAGGCAGGATCTCTCATCGGCGAGCTCGCCATGCTGGTGGAGCACGACTATTCCATCACGGTCGTCGCGAAAGGCCCCGTGAGAGCCTTGAAAATTGGCCGCGAGGCGATGCACGACCAGATGCGCGACGACCGGCATCTTGCCGAACACATCAGCGCCAAGATAACGGCCAGGCTCTCAAGGCTTGCAGCGGAGCTTCGGGGCATTGACAGCCGGCTCGCGCGTGTCGCGGAAGCCCGGATCGGGACCTGAGGGCCAGAAGCGTCAGAGGGCAGTGCGTGGCTGCCCAAAAAGCAAAACGCCCGACCCCGGGGGAGGAGGTCGGGCGCTAGACGCGCTTTCGCGCATAGCGCCGGGAGGGAATCCGGCACTGCAGATGATGTCTCGGCTAGACGGGGGGCACTACCGATGAAAGCGACATCATCCGCTCTTCACCGAATCTGGGTGATAACCCGATCTTTTCAAGTCCCGGGGTAGAACCCTATCACGGCTTTTTTACTATGTGTTTCAGGCCGCCAGATGATTCGGCCTAGTTCATTGATTTTTTTGCAAATTTATCAGCTGCGGGCTGGTAATCTTGAAGAGAGCCACATCAATTTCCTCAGATTTGACAAGACCTGACACCTCCAGCCGCGTGTCGAGCCCCTGTGCATCGGTCGTAACCCACTCCTTCAGCTCAAGATCGGGAGATTTCGACATGAACAGTTTGATGCGGCCGGGCGCATCCGCGCTCTTGTCCTGCAAGGTCACGATGGCGATGTCGTCGGCTTCCTGCACGTCGATAATCCGAGCGTCACGCAGAAGGTCGACATCCTTCTTGAGAAGGAGGCGGAAGGGGGTCTGGTCCAGCGCAATCCGATCGTCGGTATTGATGTCGAGATCCTGAATCGCGACCATCTGGCCGTCGGAAATAATCAGCTGCTTGCTGGGCAAGGCGTATTCAAAACGCAGCCGGCCGGGCTTCTTGACGAAGAAGCGCCCTCGCATGCGTTTGTTGTCGGAGCCAGTCTGGACGAACGCACCTTTGAGATTGTTCAGGCCGTTGAAGTAGGCCGATACCTTGCCAACCAGGGCCAATTGCTTCGCATCCAGTTCCACGCCGGTTGTCGCATCCGTGTTGACCTTGGCGTTCCAGGCCGCGCCTCCCCCGACGGGATTGGGCGTATCCTTCTTGGCCTCCTGGGCCGCCAGCGACGCCGCCAGCGCAAAAATCGCCACGCCGAGCCCGAGGGCCCCGCCCAGCCATCGCCTGTTGCCTGTGAATATCCCGAGTCCGATCATGATTTCCCCCGAATCCCGGTTCGCCCCGCTCGTCATTTCGCAACATTGAGACGAGATGGAGGCAATCTAGACGGGATCGCAGGCGGAACAAGGGCAAGTATGACTCACGCCCGCCGTCCGGCGCGGCGCGGCCTGACCTCGGGGTCGACCTTCTGATGATCGTTCAGCACGAAACGCTTGCCGACGCTGTTGGCTGGGCTGATGAGCCCTTCGCGCTCCATGCGCTCGATCAGATCCGCCGCACGGTTGTAGCCGATCGCCATCCGGCGCTGCAGGTAGCTGGTCGATGCCTTCTGATCGCGCAGCACGATCGCCGTTGCGCGCGCGTAGAGATCATCTCCGTCGTCGCGCGGTGTATCGTCGCCATCAGCGCCTGCCGCGGGGCCATCGGTGATCCCGGATACGTAGTCCGGCACGCCCTGGCTGCGCAGATGCGCTGCAACCTGCTCCACCTCCTCGTCGGAGACGTAGGGGCCGTGCACGCGCACGACCTGGCCTGAGCCCGCCGAGTAGAGCATGTCGCCCTGTCCCAGCAACTGCTCGGCGCCCTGCTCGTTCAGGATCGTCCGGCTATCGACCTTCGACGCCACCTTGAAGCTGATGCGCGTCGGGAAATTGGCTTTGATGGTGCCGGTTATGACATCGACACTCGGCCGCTGCGTCGCCATGACGAGGTGTATGCCCGCCGCGCGCGCCATCTGCGCCAGGCGTTGCACGGCACTCTCAACCTCCTTGCCGGCAACCATCATGAGGTCGGCAAATTCGTCGACCACCACGACGATATAGGGCATCGGCTCCAGCTCGAGCCGGTCCTGCTCGAAGATGGCTTCGCCGGTGTCCTCGTCGTAGCCCGTCTGCACCGTGCGCGACAGAACTTCGCCGCGCGTCTTGGCGTGACGCACGCGGTTGTTGAAGATCTCGATATTGCGCACGCCGAGCCGCGACATGCGCTTGTAGCGTTCTTCCATCTCGCTGACGGCCCAGTTCAGCGCCGCCGCGGCCTTGTGCGGGTCCGTGACCACCGGCGACAGCAGATGCGGAATGCCGTTGTACATCGACAATTCCAGCATCTTTGGATCGATCATCAGCAAGCGGCAATCTTCCGGCGAAAACCGGTACAGCAGCGACAGGATCAGGGAATTCACGCCGACGGACTTGCCCGAGCCGGTTGTGCCGGCCACCAGCAGATGTGGCATGCGGGCCAGATCGACGATGACGGGATCGCCCGCGATCGACTTGCCCAGCACGACGGGCAACGCGCCCTCGGCGCTGCGCCAGGCGTCGGATTCCAGCAACTCGCGCAGAAGCACGGTCTCGCGCCTGGCATTGGGCAATTCGATGCCGATGACGTTGCGGCCCGGCACTGTGGCAACGCGTGTGGAGGCGGCACTCATGGAGCGCGCGATATCGTCGCTGAGAGCGACCACGCGCGAGGACTTCGTGCCGCGCGCCGGTTCGAGTTCGAACAGCGTGACGACCGGGCCGGGCTTGATGGCCTTGATCTCGCCCTTGACGCCGAAGTCGCTCAGCACGTCCTCGAGCACGCGCCCCTGGTCGCGCCGCGCGGTCTGCGAAAATTCCTGGCCTGGACGGCTCGCGGAAGGTCGCTTCAGCAAATTCAAGTACGGCCGCCGGTGAGAGGGCTCCGCGGGGCGCCGTGCCATCAGCCCGGCCATCGCCTCGGCCGGTCTGCGCTTGGCAATCGTGACGCCGATCGGCGCGAAGCGTTCCGCAATCGCCCGGCTTTCGCAGTCCGTGGCGGCATCGAAATCACCGGCATCGGCGTCGCCTGCCTCGGCTAGGGGCGCCGCAGCACCGCGCACAACGGCTGCAGGCTCTTCACGGATGTCCTCAGCGCCGGGCCATGCCAGTTGCGGCTCCCGGCGCGCTGACAGAGCACTACCGGGCGCGGGCTGCCGGGCCTCGGCCACCTTCGCCGCCATGCCGGCGAGCCAGTTGGGCGCATCGTCGGACACGGATCGCATCCGCACCCGCTGGCTGCGTTGCCACAGGAGCCCCAGTTCGCGCTGCGATACGCCAAGCACGATGCCGAGGACGCATGCCGCCCCCGCAAACAACAGCAAACCGCCCAGCGCGCCGCCGCGTGCGCCGATGACCGCGCTCAGCAGACCACCGACGAATCCGAAAGCCGCATCCCCGAAGATACCGCCGAGCCCGTTGTGCAGCGGCCAGCTGACAGGCACCGGCAGCGACGAGAAGGCGCCGGCGAGTACCAGCAGCGACACCGGCAGCAGGGCCGCGCGCAGGCGCCAACCCGGCACGCGTTCCCGCAACATCAGTTCGGCAGCCCATCCTGCGCATGTGAGAAACGCGAAAATCGCCGCCAACCCAAGGGTCTGCAGCATCAAATCAGCAAGCACGGCCCCCGGATGACCCATCCAGTTCCGGGTGACGGTGTTGGTCGCATGCGTGAAACTTGGGTCGTGAACCGACCAGGACAGCAGGCTCAGCCAGCCGACGGCGGCGAGCCCAGCCAGGGCCGCACCGGCACTCCTGCCGGCCCATAGCAGCACGCGTCCCTCCAGAGCATCGGGGAGAAACGGCCTGCGATCGATACCTGTACTCTGATACGCCATATCCGCGAACGGCTGCTACGCCTGGACTGCAATGACACGTTCGAGCGCCTCCCTGATCGTTGCCAAATCGTGAACGAGAGCTACGCGAACGTACTTCTCGCCGGGATTGACCCCATCCCGATTGGCATGCGCCAGGTATGCGCCAGGCACAACCTTGACACCGCAACGTTTCCATAGGGTTACCGTTGCGTCGATACCGTTCCCCAAATGGCTCATGTCGAGCCAAAGAAAAAAGCCGCCTTGCGGCCGCCGATAGCCGAAACGTCCTGCCAGCATCTCGTCACACAGGTCGAATTTCGCCTTGTAGGCCTGGCGGATGACCGAAACGTGCTGCTCCTCGGACCACACCGCCACGGACGCGTGCTGCACGATGCCCGGCATCTGCGGCGCGGTCAGATTGCGCACCTCGGCAAACGTCTCGAGGAAATCCGCATCTCCCGCCGCAAACCCCGAACGCATGCCCGGCAGATTGGAGCGCTTCGACAGGGAATTGAAGACGATCAGGTTCTTGTACCGCTCCGGCGTGGCGGCCGCCACCTGCAACCCGCCCGTCGGTGCCTCGCCCGAGTAGATCTCGGAGTAGCACTCGTCGAAAAACAGCATGAAGTCGTACTTCCGCGCCAGGGCAAGGGCCCGGCGGATATAAGCAGCATTGGCCACCGAGCCCTGCGGGTTGGCTGGCGAGCACAGGTAGAAGGCCACGGCGCGCTGCAGCGTCGCCTCGTCCTTCTCCAAGGCGTCCAGGTCCGGCAGATGGCCGGTCGCCTCCGTCGCGTCGAGGAGCACGGGCTCCGCATTCACGACGCACGCGGCACCGAGATACGGCTGATAGAAGGGATTGGGCATCAGCACCGCCGGCTTGCCCTCGACCCGCTTGCGGCCGGTGGCCGGCAGGATGGCGAAGAACAGCCCTTCCCGCGACCCGTTGATGGGATGCACCTCGCGCAGCGGATCGATCTTGCCGGCAATGCCGTAGCGCCGCTCGATCCACGTGCCGATGGCGCGACGCAAATCCTCCGAGCCGCGAATATGCGGATACGTCGACAGCAGTTGCCGCGCCTCCGACATCCGGTCGATCACGAAGCCGGGCATTGTTTCACGTGGATCACCCGCCGTCATTTCGATCGGCTTGGCGTGCCCCGGAGGGATGCCCTCCAGCAAACGCCGGGCGCGGGTAAACGCCGACAGGATGTGGCCCTGGACCATGGCTTCGAGCCCGGTTGACGCGGTCGTGGCAGAAGTCATGGGTGTTGCAATCTCCGCATGGTGTTCAACGCTCAAACGTGACGGCGCATCAATCGACCAGCGCCTGCAGGACGAGGGCACGCACGAGCTGGCGATAGCGCAGCCGCGTGAGACCTGGTGCAGCCGCCATGACCACGGTGGTCAACTGCTCGGCCGGATCGATCCAGAAATACGTGCCGTAGACGCCGGACCAGTAGTAGTCGCCCGCCGAACCCAGCATGCCGGCGACGCCGGGCTGGCGGCGCACAGCGAAGCCCAGACCGAAGCCATACCCGTTGCAGGATGGGTCCATGGTCGTGATGCGGTTGACGATCTCGGGCCCGAGATGGTCGGCCCGCATCAGCTCAACTGTCTTGCGACCGAGAATACGCGCATCGCCGAGGGCGCCGCCGTTCAGCAGCATCTGCGTGAAGCGCAGGTAGTCGGCCGCCGTGGAGACGGCGCCGCCGCCTCCCGAGTCCCATTTCATGACAGCGCCGGTGGCGTGATGCACCGCCTGCGGCTGTCCTGTCAGGGGGTCGTTGGGCAACGCATGGGCATATCGCCCCGCGCTTGACTGAGGCACGACAAAACCCGTGTCCGCCATGCCCAGCGGGCCCCACAGCCGCTCCTTCAGGAACGCGCCGAGAGACTGGCCCGAGACAGCCTCTACGATGAGGCCGAGAATGTCCGTCGAGAAGCCGTATTCCCACACGGTGCCTGGCTGATACACGAGGGGTGCTTTGGCGAGCGCATCGAGAAACGCCGCTTTGTCATACGCCACCGCGGCCGTGATGGATGACCCCGGATAGACCTTGTAAGCCGCGCCCGGACCGCGGTCGCGATAGGTCAGGCCCGAAGTGTGCCGCAACAGGTCCTGCACCGTCATTTCACGATCCGCCGCCACCGTCTCCAGCACATCCGACACCGGCGACTTGGCCACCTTCATGCCGGCGAGCTGCGGCAGGAATTTCGAGGCAGGGTCCGTCAGCAGCAGACGGCCTTCCTCGTGCAGCATCATGATCGCGACCGACGTCATCGGCTTGGTCATCGAGGCGATGGAGAAGATCGCGTCGGCCCACATCGATGCGTTGGCCGTCTTGT
>JBKKCB010000122.1:0-11051 GCA_046713545.1 Hyphomicrobiaceae bacterium
ACCGGAGGTGGTGTTGATTTGCATGCTAGGCTTGGCGGCCTTCGGGGGGTGGGTTGGTACCCACTCGATTCCAGATGATGTTAAACTGGCGCTCTTGGCGTCTTACCTATCGTGGCAAATCTCCACCGGCCGGAGCCAGCATCGCTTATGCAAGACAAGGTACACCCGCGCTCCGACCTCCTGCATTTCGAAGACATGATCGTCGGGCAGACGATGCCCTTCGGACGCAAGCACGTGACGAAAGAGGAGATCGTTGCGTTTGCGAGCGCATACGATCCCCAACTCATTCACCTCGACGAGGACGTCGCGAAGCAGTCGATCGTCGGCGGTCTGTGCGCTTCGGGATTGCATTCCTGCGCAATTCTCATGCGGATGCTGGCAGACGATGTCTTGAACCGGGCGACGTCGCTTGGCTCGCCCGGCATGGATGAGGTGAAGTGGTTGAAGCCGGTGCGCCCAGGCAATGTCCTGACGGCACGCTACACGTGCACCAGCAAGCGCGTCCTCCATTCGCGGCCGAATGTCGGTTTGGCTGCGGTGACATTCGACATGCTGAACCAGACCGGCGACGTCGTGATGGTGTGGACGTCCAATCAGCTGCTGAGTGTTCGCCAGCCCGATGCACAGGCTCCGAAAACGCGGTCGTCGGGGCCTGCCAGAACCGCCACGCCCCTGCAAAGCCTCTGGGACATGCCGGCAAGCCCGGCACCCTCCGTGCGCAGCAACTACTTCGAGGATCGAGTGATCGGTGAATTCGCCGATCTGGGATCGCACACGTTCACGAAGCCGGAAATCGTCGCCTTCGCCCGGGAGTACGATCCCCAGCCGTTCCATCTCGATGAGGAGGCTGCAAAGTCCTCACTGTTCGGTGCGTTGTGCGCATCGGGCTGGCATACGGCAGCGCATTATATCCGTCTGTCCGTGGCCTTGCGCCAGGGGATCGAGGCCAAGATCCGTGACGCGGGTGGCAAAGTGGCCGTTTATGGTCCCTCGCCAGGCTTCAAGAATGTGCGCTGGTTGAAACCGGTGTACGTGGGCGACACGATTACCTATCGCAACCGCACAACGCAGAAGATCGATCTGAAATCGCGGCCGGAGCGCGGTCTTGTCGTCACCGAAACCCAGGGTCGGAATCAGAAGGGCGAGATCGTATTCGCGATCAACGGCCGGATTCTCGCCGAACGGCGCGAGCCCTATCGCGCGGCTTAAGCGATCTGCACAGACGGACGACGGGCGGATCGCTATCGTGCGTCCCGCGCGCTCGGGCAGAGTTCGAACGCGTGCACCAGTGCAGCTTCACGGTTCTCGAACTGGCCTACAGCCTCGCCGCCGTGCGCGTGCGTGCGGATGAAGCTGTCGGCTAAGCTCTTCTCGAAGCCATCAAGCACCTGCAGGGCCGTATAGTGGGTCTCCGACCCGACGGGTGCGCGGATGAGGACGCTTTTGCCTTTGCCGTAGCTCGCCGTCCAGACCTTGCATGTCTCGCTTGCAATGGCCGGGCGCGAGGGCCTGGGTGACGCCCCGGCCATCGTAGCCCCGTTGAATGCGTGGCGCCCCGCGCCGGCTACGGCCGCCGTCTGCAGCTTCGTGTCTTGCCGGTCTTCGTCGGCAAGTTGGGCTACGGCCGCGCCGGTGCAGAACGATGCCCGGTAGCGCTCGGCGATGGCTTCGATCGATTGCCCGTAGCGGCGATCCACAGCCCACCGGCGCGCCAGATCCCGGAAGGTGACCGGGCGCTTGAGGGCCCGCGACAAGCTCACGATGTCGCTTTGCTTCTCGCGCGTGCGTCGGGCAACCGGATTTTCGACCATTTCGCCCGAGTAGGCGACGAGGTGCTGCATCTGCCCAAGCACGCCGGTCGAAACGTCCGGGAAGCTGTCGCCTGGTACGCCGCCGCCCGTGGTGCCGATGCCGGCGAAATTGTTCTGCTTGGGATTGACGTCGCCCCAGCGGCCGCTGCCGGTCTTGTAGGTGAGGAAATTGGTATCGATCAGCATCTGGAAGAAGGCATAGTCCCAGCGCACGCGCAAAGTATCACCGTGCTGCTTGTAGAAGCGCGCAATATCCCTGAACTGAGGAAGAGGATCGGCATTGCGCGTCATCAAGTAACGCATGAGCCGTGCGGGAGTTACACAGGCCGGCACGCGGTTTTTGTCGTGCATGCGGATTTCGGGCGCAGGCGCCTGTGCCGATACCGCTCCGGGTGAGGCAAGCGTGCATGCAACAATGCCCAGGCTGCCCAACAGCCACCGCGTCGCCGGACGAAACGTCATCCGCGTAAATTCCCTTCCAATGACTGCTCTTTACGTCCGCGTCTCGGCGTCAGCCCTCGGGGCAAAGCTCGAAGGCCTGATCAAGGGCTTGCGACTGGCTGGCGAATTCGCCTGCGACTGTGCCGCCCTTGGCGTAAGCCGCGATGTAGGCGTCCGCCTCGCGCTTCTCGGCGCCTTCGTTGACATCGAGAACGGTATAATTGGTGCCCGTCTCGCTCTGCGCCTTGATGATGATGGCCTTCTCGCCGCCATAGCTCGCCGTCCACACGTTGCATTTGGGTGTGGGGGTCACAGGCTTTGCCAGCACGGCGCCTGCCGACACCGGCACGACAGCTGCCGATTTGCTACCCGTATCCGGCTTTGGTGAGGTGAGGGACGAGATGCTCGGGGTCGGCGAAACATCTTTGCCGGCTTTGAATTCCTGCACCGTGTCGCCGTCAGTTTTCGTCAGGTCGCCAATTGCGCGCATGAGGGAGCCCGCGCCCAGTGCCGAGCGCTTGGTATTGCCCTCGGCCTTACCGTCCTCGATCGCCTGACGGGCCAAGTCGACACCTGAAACAGGCCGCGGCTTTTCTTCGAGAACGGCGGTTTCAACCGGCATCCTTGATTTCACGCCTCGCCCGGCGCGGGCCTCGCGAACGAAATCGGGATAGGGATCGGGCTTGTTGCAGAACTGCTCGAAGAAACGCTCGCCGACGGTACCGATCGTGTCGGCGTAACCCTTGTTCTTGGCCCATTGCTGCGCCAAATGAGCGTAAGTCATCGGGCCCTTGATCGTCTTCTGCCACGACGTCAGCACGCCCCACTCCATGACCTTGCGGGTGCGTTCCGCGACCGGGTTCTGGACCTGATCGCCCGTGTACATGAGGACATGCTGGAGGTGAGCCCGAACCCCGGTGGACATGTCGTCGAAGGCTTCGCCCGGCTGTCCTTTGCCGACGGCGCCCAGACCGGCAAAGTTGTTCTGCGATGGCTTCACGAGCCCCGGACGATGACCGTCGCGCATGAAGGTGAGATAACCGGTCTCGACCAGCATCTGGAAGAAGGCGTAGTCCCAGCGGAGGTTCAGGTCTTCGCCGTGCCGCATGTATTCGACGGCAATTTTATCGAAGCGGGGATCCAGCGCGGCGTTACGCGCTTTGAGATAGGCCGTCAGCCGGCCTGGCGTGGCGCATTCGGGCACGGCATTGCGTTCCGATGTCCGGATCTGCGGCAAGTCGGCAGCGGAGGCCTGCTGGGCAGGTGGCAGCGAAAGGGTGGTGGCAACGGCAAGGGCTACGACGCGATACTTCATTGGATACCCAACCTGGCTGCAGATGCGGCGCTCAAAGTGCGAGCCTTGGTTTTCAACATTGGTTATGGATGAGTTAGTGTTAACGGGAGGTTACGAATCGCTGACGACCATCACCATTGGCGGTGATGTTTGGGGCGTGAGTGGGGGCGATCGAAGGACAAATTGTGGCGGCGGGCGCGCCGATCGAATTTACGTCTTGGTTCAGCGCAGCGGCCGCATCCGCTCGATCTCGATGCCGACGTAGCGGCATCCCGGCAGAATATCAGGCTTTTCGATCCGGACGCGGACGCGCTGAATGCGGGGATCATCGAGGCAGCTCAGCGCGATGCGTTCCGCCAGCGTCTCGAGGAGATTGACATGCTCGGCATCGACGATGCCCTGGATGCCGCTCACCACGTCACCGTAGTCGAGCACATCACAGAGCCGATCCGAGGTTCCGTCATACGCATCGACGACGTCGAGATCGACGGACACCACGATGCGTTGCTCGTAGCGATGCTCGACCTCGTAAACACCGACGCGCGCCATGAGTTCGAGTTCGCGTACGAAGACCTTGCGATGGCCCGCCGCATGCAGTCCAAGCGGCTCGGCTGCCGCGCCAGTGACCGTATCACTCATACTCGTCAACCAAGCGGAACGTTGCTGTAAGATATTGATCCGGTGCGGCTATCCCTTGTCAGACGCCGCCAGAACGTCGGGCGTCTGCCAGGCGAGGTGCTGGCCGCCGTCCAACGCGATCATCTGCCCGGTCAGGGCAGGTGCGTCAAGAATGAAGCGAATGGCAGCGGCGATCTCGGCCGGGGTCGTTCCGCGCTGCAGGGGGGTGGCGGCACTCTGATGCGCGAACTGTTCCGGTGTCTGGTGCACGCTGGGCATGGCGGGTCCAGGTCCTATGGCGTTCACGCGGATGCGCGGCGCCAGGGCCTGGGCCATCGTCTCGGTCGCGGACCAGAGCGCTGCCTTGGAGACGGCGTAGGAAAAGAAATGCGGCGTCGGCTTCAGCACGCGCTGGTCGAGAATATTGATGATGTTGCCCGTGCTGGCCGCCGGCAGATGCCGGGCAAACGACTTGGCGAGAAAAATCGGCGCTCTCAGATTGATGGCGAGCTGCCTATCCCATTGGCGGGATTCGAGGCTCGTGAGGGTGTCGTAAAGAAACGTCGAGGCATTGTTGATCAGGCACGTGGGAGCCCCGATGGCCGCGATGCATTGCGGGATCAAGGCCTCGATTGCAGCCGGATCGGCAAGATCTGCCTGCAATACTTGGACGTTGTTGCCGGACCCGGCAATATCGCTGGCGAGGCTTTCGGCTTCGGCAGTCGAGGCATGGCAATGGATGGCAACGTTCCATCCCCTGGCCGCGAAATCCAGCGCGACGGCGCGGCCGATACGGCGTGCGGCACCTGTGATGAGCACCGTGTCGGGTGATCGTGTCTGCTCACTCATGCTCGACCGGGTGTTCAGTCCTGCTCATTTGCAATTCAGGCAATGCTAGGGGCTCAAGAGCGGCGCAACCAGTCCGGAAATGGCGGGCGGTGACGAGATCGGCGACGGCAGAACTTAAGCAATGTGCCCATAAAGCAGGCAAAGTCTAGATCGGTAAAAAGGCATGCTGGCTAAAGTGTTACGCTCCTGCCACGCAGCATATGAAAGCCTGTTGCTTGCCAATGTTCTTTCTTGCCGACCCGACCGTAGTCGACCAAAGCTTGCGGCCGGACGCGCTTCGCTGGTGTGCGGTTCGCGTGAAGGACAGGGGACAGACGAAATGACAAGCTGGATCAAGACCGTTGGAAGGATGGCCGGGCTGGTTGCGCTCGGCGCCGCCGTTCTGGCCGCACCCGCGTATGCCGATGGAATGAAGAAGAAGTACGGCGGCGTGAAGGACGAGCCGGCTCCGCCGCCCGCCCCCGACTGGGCGATTTCATACAATTTCGCAGTAACTTCCGAATATGTATTCCGGGGGATTTCACAGTCTGCCGAGAACCCCACAATTCAGGCGGGCGCCGACGTGACCTACAAGATCTTCTACGCTGGTGTTTGGGGCTCGGGCGTGGATTTCGGACACGACAGCGCCAATCGTGACATAGCCTGGGGCGAGATCGACTACTACGCGGGCATCAAACCGGTTTTGGGCCCCATCACGTTCGACCTCGGGGTCATCTATTACACCTATCCTGGCGCCAATGACCTTCCCAACGCCGAACTGGATTACGTAGAAATCAAAGTCGGCGCGAGCGGGACGATCTGGAAAGACGGCACACTCGGGGTCACGGTTTTCTATTCGCCTGAATATACGAGCAAGACCGGCGATGTGTGGACGGTGGAGGGTACATTCGCGCAAGTGCTGCCCAAGCTGCGCGATATCGTCCCGACCTTCAGCGCGACCCTTGGCTATCAGGCGGGTGATACGCTCGCTTTCTCTACGATCATAGCCAATGGCGATGACAGCTATCTCTACTGGAACGCCGGTGTCAGCTTTGCCTTCCACGAGCGGTTCTCCATCGACCTCCGGTACTGGGACACGAACATCAGTGACACGGGCGGCTTCTGCTCTGGTCAGACGTTCCAGTGCGACGAGCGTTTCGTAGCGACGGCTAAAGTCACGTACTAGGCTTTCTCCCTCCTTCTCCAGAGACTGCGCATGAAAACGGGGTCCGTCAGGGCCCCGTTTTTTATTGCAATTAACCGCAGATATGGCGCGTAGTCTCTTTCCACAGGTCGTATTCCACAGGCCGTGAGGGCGCAGTGGCAAAAAAGTGTTGCTTGTCACACGCTTGCCACACGCCTGCCACACGATCCACCCACACTATCGCAGCTTAAAGTCCAATCCGATCTCGTGGCATCAGCGCCTGCGCAAGCTGATGGTGTTCCGGGTAGCGCCGCGCCCTCTCTGGTGCACCCGGTTAGGGAGGCTGGCCGAACGATTGCATTCGGTTTCGAACCCCGCTGCCGAAAGTGCGGACGACCGGCCTCCCATCCCATCCCTGGACGTCTGATCTTTGCCGCCGCTTCGCTTGCGATCCAGGCGGTTCGTACGTGGCCGGAGACAAGCTGGCTGCGGGGACTCAGCTGGTCGGGGCCCGGGTGAAATGCGCTTGAGGCGTTGAAGGTAAGGCACGTAGGATGCGCGCCATCAACATCCGGATGGCGATCAAGTGCGGCACTCTTTTCTCAATCTCATGCGCCAAGGACTGTCGGGTCACCAGAATTGGCCCGTGCAATGGCGTTCGCCCGAGCCGAAGGCCGCCTATGACGTCGTGATTGTCGGCGCGGGCGGGCACGGGCTCGCGACGGCCTACTACCTGGCCAAGGAGCACGGCATCGCCAATGTTGCGGTGCTGGAGAAGGGTTGGCTGGGCGGCGGCAACACCGGACGCAACACGACGATCATTCGTTCGAACTACCTTTGGGAAGAGAGCGAGGCCATCTATGAGCATGCCCTCAAGCTCTGGGAGACCCTCAGTCGCGAGCTGAATTACAACGTCATGTATTCGCCGCGCGGCGTTATGATGCTGGCACACACGGTGCACGACGTGCAGGTGTTCAAGCGGCATGTGCACGCGAACCGGCTGGCGGGCATCGACAACGAATGGGTAACGCCTGAACAGGCGAAGGCCTTCTGTCCGCCGTTGAACATCTCGCGGCAGCTGCGCTATCCGGTACTTGGTGGTGCGCTGCAGCGGCGCGGAGGAGTTGCGCGGCACGATGCGGTGGCGTGGGGCTACGCGCGGGGAGCAGACAGCCTCGGCGTTGATATCATCCAGAATTGTGAGGTGACCGGCATCCGGCGCGATGTGCACGGCGCCGTGGAGGGCGTCGAGACGACCTGCGGCAGCATCAAGGCGAAGAAAGTGGGTGTGGTCGCCGCCGGGCACACGTCTGTGCTGATGGCCATGGCGGGCGTGCGCATGCCGATCGAGAGCTTCCCGCTGCAAGCCCTGGTCTCCGAGCCGATTAAGCCCATCCTGCCGTGCGTGGTGATGTCCAACAGCATTCACGCTTACATCTCCCAGTCGGACAAGGGAGAGCTGGTCATCGGCGCCGGCACGGACGTGTACACGTCCTACAGCCAGACGGGAGGGCTGCATATATCGACGCATACTCTGGAAGCCATCACGGAGCTGTTTCCGACGTTCCGCCGCCTGCGCATGTTGCGCAATTGGGGTGGAATTGTTGATGTGACGCCGGACCGGTCACCGATCATCGGCAAAACACCCGTGCCTGGACTTTTCGTCAATTGCGGGTGGGGCACAGGCGGATTCAAGGCGACACCCGGCTCCGGCCACGTGTTCGCTGCCACAATTGCCGCGGGTGAGCCTCATCCTATTGCGGCGCCCTTCAGCCTCGACCGGTTCGTGACCGGCAGGCTCATCGACGAAGCTGCTGCCGCCGCTGTCGCGCACTGAAAGAAATCCCATGCTTCTGATCCGATGTCCCTACTGCGCCGCGGAGCGCCCAGAGATCGAGTTTCGACACGCGGGGGAGGCTCACGTCGCGCGCGCGGTGGACCCCTCGCAGCTCAGCGATCAGGAGTGGGCGGAGTTCCTGTACTTCCGCAGCAACCCGAAAGGCGTGCACGCGGAGCGCTGGCGGCACGTGCACGGGTGTGGGCGGTTTTTCAATGCCATCCGCGATACCGTCAGCGACCGGATTTTCATGACGTACAAGGCAGGCGAGGCAAGGCCCGAGCTGCCGGCGCAAGAGCCGCCGCAATGACGGGGCCAGGCGTTTACAGAACCAGCAGCGGCGGCCGCATCGATCGCAGCAAAATGCTGCGCTTCAGCTTCGATGGGCAGCAACTCCAAGGATGCGCAGGCGATATGCTGGCGTCCGCGCTGCTCGCCAATGGCCGGCATCTGGTCGGGCGATCCTTCAAGTATCACCGGCCGCGGGGCATCGTGACCTGTGGGTCGGAGGAGCCCAATGCGCTGGTGACGGTGGTGCGCGATGGCGGGCAGGTGACGCCGAACCTGCGGGCGACGCAGGTGGAGCTCTATGACGGCCTCAAGGCTCACAGTCAGAACCGCTGGCCGTCGCTGGCGCGCGACGTGGGCGCGATCAATGATTGCCTGTCGCCGATCTTTCCGGCGGGCTTCTACTACAAGACGTTCATGGGGCCGCGGTTCCTGCCGGACAACTGGGCGTGGACGAAGATCATCGAGCCCGCCATTCGCCGCGCGGCCGGCCTGGGGCGCGCGCCCTCCGCCGCCGATCCGGATCGCTACGCCAGCCGTTTCGCGCATTGCGATGTGCTGGTGGCTGGCGCGGGGCCGGCTGGTTTGGCTGCGGCGCTCGCGGCGGCGGAGGCAGGCGCTCGCGTCATTGTCGCGGACGAGCAGTCCGAGATGGGTGGGTCGCTGCTGTCGGCGGATCGTGGTGCGATAGGCGGCGTGCCTGCAGGGCAGTGGGTTGCTGACGCTCTGACGCAGCTTGCACGCCATGCGCGCGTCCGGCTGCTGCCGCGGACGACGGTGTTCGGGTATTTCGCGCAGAACATGCTGGGGCTGGCGGAGCGGGTGTCGGATCATGTGGCGTCGCCCGATCCGGATGGTCCGAGGGAAAGGCTCTGGCAGGTCCGCGCCAAGTACGTCGTCATCGCCGCGGGTGCGATCGAGCGGCCGCTGGTGTTCCCGGACAACGATCGGCCGGGGATCATGCTGGCCGGAGCCGGGCTGACGTATCTCAATCGGTTCGGCGTGAAGGTGGGAGGCCGCGCCGTGGTCGCGGGATCGCACGACACGATCTATGACGCGGCCCTCGGCCTAAGCCGGGCGAGCGTCGAGGTGGCCGCCGTCCTCGACTCGCGGGCCGATCCGCAAAGTCAGGTCGTTGTGGCCGCGCGGGACGCGGGGCTTCCGGTCCGAACGGGGACGTGCATTGTCGGGTCGCGCGGGCACCTGCGCGTGACCGAGGTCATGCTTGGCGCGCCGATGCCGGACGGCTCGATCCGAGATGCCGGCCGTATTCCTTGCGATTGCGTTCTCATGAGCGGCGGCTGGACGCCGTCGGTGCATTTGTTCTCGCAGTCGCGCGGCAAGCTTCGGTTCGATGCCTCCGCCGGGGCGTTCCTGCCGGGGGCTTCGGCGCAAAGCGAAACGTCGGCAGGCGCGTGCGCCGGGCTTTCGGGCCTTGCGGCGGTCATCGAGAGTGGCGATACAGCCGGACGATCGGCGGCAGAGGCATGCGGCTTCGGATCAAGGTCAGCGCGCGCCTATCGTGTCGAAGACACGTTCGATGCGGCCGCGCACGTCGAAGCGCCGCGCATGCCCGAAGGTTTGGCCAAGGCCTTCGTCGATTTCCAGAACGACGTCACATCACGCGATCTCGAGCTGGCCGCGCGCGAGGGGTTTCGCTCCATCGAGCACATCAAGCGCTATACGACCACCGGCATGGCGACGGATCAGGGTAAGACCTCCAACATGAATGCCCTGGCGCTGGTATCGGAGACGCTGAGTGCGCCGATTCCTGCTGTGGGGCTCACGACCTTCCGCCAGCCCTATACGCCCGTGACATTCGGCACGCTGGCGGGCACCGCGCGCGGCGATCTCTTCGATCCCATCCGGCGCACGCCCATCGATGCGTGGGCGCAGGCGAAGGGTGCCGTGTTCGAGGATGTCGGCACGTGGAAGCGCGCCTGGTATTTTCCGCGCGGGCAGGAGGACATGCACGCCGCGGTCGCCCGCGAGTGCCGCACGGTGCGGAGCGCGGCCGGCATTTTCGATGCGTCGACGCTGGGCAAGATCGAAGTTGTGGGCCCGGATGCGGCTGAGTTTCTCGATCGCATGTATGTCAATGCGTTCAAGACGCTGAAGCCCGGCCGCTGCCGCTATGGCGTTTTGCTGAACGAGGCGGGCTTCGTCATCGACGACGGCGTCATCGCGCGCCTCGCGCCGGACCGGTTTCATGTGACGACCACGACCGGCGGTGCCGCTTCGGTGCTCAACCTGATGGAGGACTACCTGCAGACGGAATGGCCGCACTTGCAGGTTTGGCTGACATCGACGACGGAGCAGTGGGCGGTCATTGCCGTGCAGGGGCCGCGGGCGCGCGAGGTGCTGGCGCCGCTGGTGGATGGCGCCGATATCGGTGGCGAAACTTTTCCGCACATGGGCGTGTGCGAGGCGAAAGTGGCGGGCGTGGCGGCGCGCCTGTTCCGGGTGAGCTTTACGGGCGAGCTTGGTTTCGAGATCAACGTGCCGGCGAGCACTGGCCTTGCCGTATGGGAAGCCGTTGCCGCGAACGTGGATCGGATCGGTGGATGTCCCTATGGCACGGAAGCGATGCACGTGCTTCGCGCAGAGAAAGGCTACATCATCGTCGGCCAGGAAACCGACGGCACGGTGGTGCCGGATGACCTCGGGCTCGGGTGGGCGATCGGCAAGAGCAAGACGGACTTCGTCGGGCGGCGTTCGCTCGTGCGGGCCGACATGGTGCGGCCGGACCGCAAGCAGCTCGTCGGCCTGCTGACGCACGGCCGTGATGTC
>JBKKCB010000123.1:0-7846 GCA_046713545.1 Hyphomicrobiaceae bacterium
GTGCGGCCGATGCGATGCACATAGTCGTCGGGCTGCCAGGGCACGTCGAAATTGAAGATATGCGAGACATCGGGAATATCGAGACCGCGCGCGGCCACATCTGACGCCGCGAGCAGGGTGATGCGTCCATCGCGAAATGAATCCAACGTGGCCGTGCGGCTCGCTTGGTCCATGTCGCCGTGCAGCGCGCCTGCATTGAAGCCGTGCTTGAGCAGCGACTTCAGCAGGATGGCGACATCACGCTTGCGGTTGCAGAAGATAATGGCGTTCTTGACGTCGAGCTGCTGGATCAACTCGCGCAGCACCTCGCGCTTGGCCCATTCTTCGCCCGAAGGGCAGAAACGGAAACGCTGGGTGATCGTTTTGGCAGCGGTCGCTGGCTTCGCAACCTCGATGCGGACCGGGTCGTTGAGGAACTGCCCGACCAGACGGGTGATCTCGGGTGGCATGGTCGCGGAGAAAAACAACGTCTGCCGGCGCGGGGGCAGCAGCCTGCAGATTTTCTCGATATCCGGGATGAAGCCCATGTCGAGCATGCGGTCGGCCTCGTCAATCACGAGGATTTCCACGCCCATCAGCATCAGTTTGCCACGCTGAAAGTGGTCGAGAAGCCGACCCGGCGTGGCGATCAGCACATCCACGCCGCGGTTGAGCTTGCGATCCTGGTCCTCGAACGAGACACCGCCGATCAAGAGGGCCAGCGTCAGCTTGTGATTGAGGCCGTATTTCTCGAAGCTCTGGGCCACCTGGGCGGCGAGCTCCCTGGTCGGCGCAAGGATCAAGGAGCGAGGCATTCGCGCTCGTGCACGGCCTGTCTCGAGCCGCGTGATCATCGGCAACACGAACGAGGCTGTTTTCCCGGTGCCCGTCTGGGCGATGCCAAGGACGTCGCGTCCTGTGACGGCGACGGGAATAGCCTGGGCCTGGATCGGTGTGGCAGTTGAATATCCCGCCGTTTCAATCGCGGCGAGCACTTTGGCGCTGAGCCCTAGGCCAGCGAAGCTGTCGGTCTGCAAAAGGAGTTGTCTCCATCAGAGTTCATGAGCCGACGGTAACATGACGCCGCAACAGCAGCGTGACGTCGACACCATGAGCGCAGGGGAGAGCCGTAAAGGGCCTAACGGGAAAAGCTGAAGCTTCCGGGAAATGGGATAAATAAAACGAACCCCTGCGCCCGCTAGTGGCCGCTACATGGCATTGTTCGTGGCAAAAATCAAGGTGCGGCAACCGTCTAGGACATTTTGCGCAGGGGATCGCAGCACGGCCGGATGAGCAGCGGTCGGGGCTCCTGCCTCGCGCCAAAAGGTGCCGTCAGCCGCGCCAGAGGCGAGTTGACGGCAATCGCGGTTCATTCTTCCTGGAGATAGCGTCCGACCACGCCCCCGATGATGGCCCCCAGGATCGGCGCCACCCAGAAGACCCAGAGTTGCCCGATGGCTCCGACGCCGCCGAAGATGGCTGTGGCCAGACTGCGGGCCGGGTTGAGCGAGGCATTGGATACGGGAATCGACATCAGGTGAAACAGGGTGAGAGCGAGGCCGATGGCGATCGGCGCGAAGCCGGCCGGCGCCCGGCGCGATGTCGCTCCGATGATGACGATGAGAAACAGTGCCGTAATGACGACTTCCATCAGGAACGCAGACGCGAGGCCAAACTGCCCTGGGCCTCCATAGGTGTTGGAGATCGCCGTGAACGTGTTCCACTTGCCGCCGGTGATCGCACCGCCGAGAATCACATAGAAGATGATCGCTGCGGCGATCCCGCCGACGCATTGCGCGACGATGTAGGGAACGGCCCTGCCGGAATCGAAGCGGCCGGCAGCAATCAATCCCAATGTGACGGCCGGATTGAAATGTCCCCCCGAGATATGCCCGACGGCATAGGCCATCGCCAGCACCGAAAGCCCCACCGCGAACGCAACGGCCACAAGCCCGGCCGCCGGCGCCGAGAAGAGTGCGGCACCGCAGACGGCTGAAACCAACGCGAATGTGCCGATCGCCTCCGCGACCAGCGCGCGTGTGTTCATGTTCATGCTTCCCTCCGTTTCCCCGATGAACGGGTCGCCCTTTCACGCTGACCATTGCGCGAGGGGCTGCCCGGTCGAATTCCCGCGAATCATTTGCGACAATGCCGTGTTTAGTACGAAACCTCGATGTCCGGGAGACACCGCGCACGCCCGTTGCGCGCTAGGACCTCTGCAGGCAGCATCCTTCAATCGTCGCGTCTGGCAAGCAGCACGTCCTTGGCTTCGTTAATTTTGGCAGCAAGGTATGTCGAGCCGCCACGATCAGGGTGCAGTTTCAGCATCAGCTCGCGATGCGCACGACGAATATCGTCTTCGCTCGCGGTCGCTTGCAAACCGAGAATCTCGAAGGCCTGCACGGCTGTCATCTTGCCGTCCGGTCCGTTGGTGTGCTCGGCCTCACCGCGCGCCATGTCATCCCGCCAGGACGGATGCAGACGGTCGAGGTAGGCCTCCACGAGCTGGGCCGACTGGGGATCGTTGAACCGGCAGTCCTGCCACAGATGCGCCAGTTCCACCGGCTTCAGATCCTCCAGGTTGCGCCCCGCAAAGAAGCCCTTGAGCACCTGGCCGCGCATGGCACCGGTATCGTGGTCCAACTCCATCTCGAGGTGCTCGGTCTTCACCTTGGACGTCTGGCCGGCCGATGGCGCGCGGCCCGGCCATCCCAGCGGCTGGCTGCCATGGCCCCACAGGAGCCACGCCCCGAGCCCGGCGAGCGGAAACGCGTACGTGGCGCCGCCCCTGAAGAACAGAACGCCTGCCCCGGCAAGCGCTGCAACCCCCGCTCCGGACCGCAATCGCTGCGCCAGCGCCGCTGGATTGGCGCGGGTAAACGCCTGCGCCACGACGAGGCCGAACAGGAGCACGGCCAGTCCGATAAAAAAGTACTGCATAACCGGTTACGTTTGCTTCATCTGGGTGAGCAGCCGCCGCCCGCCACGCTGCCCGGCCCCCTCCAGTCGCTCGACCGCCTGACGCCCGCCCGTCGCGTAGACAGCCACTGCCAGCAGCAATTCGCGGAGCTGAGCAGCGGAGCCTGTGTCGAAGCGGCACCAGGCGCCCTTGGTCAGCCGTGCGATCTCGCGAAACGTACGCTCGGCCCGGGCATCCTGTCCTTCCTGGAACAAGAACATCGGCACGCCATGAAGGGCAAGCTCGCCGGCGCGGCCGCACAGGTCGTCGGGCTCTTCCTCCATACAATCACCGACATAGACGATGGCGTTGACCTTCCGTTTCTCGCTTTCCTGGCGGGAATGCGCCAGGACCTTGCCGATCTGGGTATAGCCGCCGTGACACTCCACGGCCGTCATAAGTTGGGCCAGGGCCTCAGGATCACCGACCCACTTGGAGGCCCGGCACTCGCCCGCTCCCCGGAAATAGACGAGCTGCACATCCAGGCCGCCGACCGTCTTCACCGCCTTGAACATCTCTGCCTGCAGCGCCAGGGCCATGTCCCACGTCGGCTGACGGCTCATGGTGGCGTCCATGGCAAAGATCAGGCGGCCGCGGCCCGTCCCCGTCTGTGGCGCGCGCGCTTTGACGTTGCGAAGAAAGTCGGCAACCTCGCTGCTCGTTGAATGCCCTGCCGGTGGCGTCTGCCTTGCATGGCTTCCCTGGGGAACGCCCGTCCCGGTCCTGGCTGGTGTTTTGCCGTCTTTGCTCATGGACGTGTTCCTCGCTCTCCTAAGATGGCGATGCCGTCCTCGTGCAGCAACAGCTCAATTGCTGGTGGACGCCAACCCCAGGAGCTGCACGTTCCCGCCCGTTGCGGTGATGTCCGTCGACCGAACACGTTCCGCAGCGAAGCGCGCGAGATAGTTGGGACCTCCGGCTTTCGGGCCGGTGCCCGACAGGCCCTCGCCACCAAAGGGCTGAACGCCCACCACGGCCCCGATTTGATTGCGGTTGACGTAGAGGTTTCCGACCCGGGCGTGCTCGGCCATATAGTCGGCCACCGTCCCAATGCGGCTGTGCACGCCGAGCGTCAGGCCATACCCGATCGCGTTGATGTCCTCGACCACCCTGCCGATCTGGCCGCCCTTGAAACGCACCACATGCAGGATCGGGCCGAAGACCTCCCGCTCCAGGAGCTTCAGGGACGGAATTTCATAAATGGCCGGGGCCACATAAGTGCCAACCCGGCAATCGGCAGGGATGCGTGCGTCGATCAGCTCGATGGCCTGGCGCTGCATACGGACCTTGTGCGACTCCAGCGCATCCTGCGCGTCCTGGTCGATGACCGGGCCGATGTCGGTCGCGTAGTCCAGTGGATCGCCAATATCGAGCGCCGCCGTGGTTCCGGTCAGCATCTCGATGACGTGCGGCGCAATCTCGTCCTGAAGAAAAAGCACGCGGGCGGCCGAGCAGCGCTGTCCCGACGAATCAAAGGCCGAGCGCACAGCGTCCCGCACGACCTGCTCGGGCAGGGCGCTGGAATCGACGATCATGGCATTGATGCCGCCGGTCTCGGCGATGAACGGGATCAATTCGCCGCGGCGCTCTGCCAGGGTTTTCTGGATAGCCCACGCCGTCTCGTTCGACCCGGTAAAGGCGATGCCGCGCGTGCGCGGGTCGCGGATCAGCGCTGCGCCGATCTTTCCGTCACCCGTGAGCAGATGCAGCACATCTTTAGGCACGCCCGCCGCATGCAGGATTTCGACGGTGAGGAATGCCGTCACCGGCGTCTGTTCGGCGGGCTTGGCGACCACGCAGTTTCCCGCTGCGAGCGCTGCGGATACTTGTCCGGTGAAGATTGCGATCGGGAAATTCCACGGGCTGATGCAGGCGAACACACCCCGGCCCCGCAGCTCGATGGTGTTGCGCTCGCCTGTCGGACCCGGAAGCCTTGTCGGCCCGGAAAACAATCTCCGCGCCTCGCCGGCGTAGTAGCGCAGGAAATCCACTGCCTCGCGCAAATCGCTCTGGGCGTTCTCCAGGGTTTTGCCGGCCTCGCGCACGATGACTGCCATCAGGCGGGCACGGTCCCGCTCCATAAGGTCGGCAGCTTTCTCCAGGATCGCCGCGCGTGCCGGCCCCCCCAGGCGATCCCACCCATGCGAAGCCCTTGTGGCGGTGCCCAAAGCGTCGTCAATCAATTCCGGTGTCGCCTGCCGCACGGTGCCGATGCGCTGGCGGCGGTCGTGCGGGCAAAGGATGAGCGTCGCCTCGGTGCCGCCGGTGTAGGCGCGGCCGTTGACGATCGGGCCGGCCGCAAACGAGGGCGCAAGCGCCTTTTCCATCTCGCCCAGCAGTGCATCGCGCGCCGTCGGCTCGGTCAGCGGCAGCCCAAGGCTGTTGCGCCGCTCGCGCCCGAACAGGTCGGGCGGCCTTGGAATGCGCACCTCGCCGGCAAGCTTGCTTTCCTGCCACTCGCGTTCGGCCGTTTCCACCGGATCGCGCACGATCTCCGCAACCGGGGCCTCCTCGTCGGCGAGACGGTTCACGAAGGACGTGTTGGCACCATTCTCGAGCAGCCTGCGCACGAGATAGGCCAGCAAGTCCTCGTGGCCGCCCACGGGCGCGTAAATGCGGCACGGGCGGCCGAAATCCTCCGCCTCGCTCACCGCCTCGTAGAGCGACTCGCCCATCCCGTGCAGACGCTGGAATTCGAAATCCGCGTTGCCGCCCGCAATGTGGGCCGAGGCGACCGTGTGCGCATTGTGCGTTGCGAATTGCGGAAAAAAGCACTGCGGATGCGACAGCATGAAGCGCATGGCGGCGAGGTAGGAGACATCCGTATGCATTTTGCGGGTGAAGACGGGATAATCCGCCAGCCCGCGTTCCTGGGCCCACTTGATCTCGCTGTCCCAGTAGGCGCCCTTGACGAGGCGAACCGGAATGCGGCGCCTTCCCGTTTCCGACAGCCTCTTCAACCAGCGCAGCGTCGGAATCGCCCGTTTGCCGTAGGCCTGCACGGCAAGGCCCAGTCCCGCCCAACCATCGAGCGTCGGGTGGAGCAGTGTTTGCGCAAACAGCCCCAGCGACAGGTCGAGGCGATCCTGCTCTTCGGCATCCACGGTCAAGGTCAGTCCGTTGGACCGCGCCAATTGGGCAAGCTGCAGAAGCCGTGGTGCCAGCTCGCGCTCGAGGCGCGCCTCCTTGCCGGGATCAAACCGCGGATGAATGGCGGACAGTTTCACCGAGATGCCCGGCCGGCGCATCAGGGCGTCGCCATGTGATGAAGTGAGCTGTCCGGCCGCCCGCCCGACAGTTTCGATGGCTTCGACATAGCGGCCGAAATAGCGATCGGCGTCGGCGCTGGTCTTGGCGGCCTCGCCCAGCATGTCGTACGAGAAACGATAGCCTTTTTCTTCGAGGGGCGCCGCGCGCTCCAGCGCATCCTCGATGGTGCGCCCCAGTACGAACTGATCGCCCATGATGCGCATGGCCTGCCGAAGCGCCTGGCGGATCATGGGTTCTCCCGACCGCGCGACGAGCCGTTTGACCAGGCTCAGCGGACTAGACCCCTTGGCCGCCCCGAGCCGCACGATGCGCCCCGTCAGCATCAAACCCCAGGTTGATGCGTTGACGAACAGACTGCTGGAGTGGCCGAGATGCTGGTCCCATTGGCCACCACCGATTTTTTCCGCGATCAGGGCGTCGGCTGTGTCCGCATCCGGGATGCGGAGCAGCGCCTCGGCAAGACACATCAGGATCACGCCTTCCTCGGACGTGAGCCCGTATTCGCGCACGAATGCGTCGATGCCGCCGTGGCGCCCTTTGGCGGCGCGAACGGCGTGCACGAGGCGGCGGGCCGTATCGGCAATCCGCCGCCGTTCGTCGGTCGTATAGACGGCCCGTTCGATAAGCCCCCCGACGAGGCGCACTTCGTCCATGAGATGGTACGACGCGATCTCGTCGCGGGTTGGCAGGTCCGCTTGCACCTGCGGGAGCTTGCGTGCGTCACTCGTTTGGGCCATGTCCGTCTCCGGCGCCACAATCCCGACTCAGCGGGTGATTCCACGCTATCCTAGCAGACGCAACACGGTCTGCGGCGGAGAGACCTGCGACCGACGCCTTGTGAAATGGAGAGACGCATTCGATGAACCCTGTCGAGACCGTCCGCACCTTGCCAAACCTGAGGCAGAAGGTTGCCGGTTGGCGCACCGCGGGCGAGACTGTCGCATTGGTGCCCACCATGGGAGCCTTGCACGAGGGGCATCTGCAGCTCGTTCGGATTGGGCACCGCCGGGCCAAACGCTGTGTGGTCTCGATCTTCGTCAATCCCACACAATTTGCCCCGCACGAGGACTTCGGCCGCTATCCTCGCGATGAGGCGGGTGATCTGTCCAAGCTGGCTCTGGTCGGCTGCGATTTGGTCTGGGCCCCGGACAAGGACGAGATGTATCCGGATGGTTTCGCCACGCGCATCGTTCCAGCGGGTGCCGCGGAAGGTCTCGAAACGGATTTCCGCCCGGATTTTTTCGCTGGCGTCGCCACGGTGTGCGCTAAACTTTTTCAGCAGGTCGGCGCCGACTTCGCCGTCTTCGGCGAAAAGGACTACCAGCAGCTCTGCGTGATCCGCCAGACGGTGCGCGATCTCAACCTTCCATTGGAAATCATCGCCTCGCCCACCGTTCGGGAGAACGACGGCGTCGCCATGTCGAGTCGCAACCGCTATCTAAGTCCCGAGGAGCGTAGCGCAGCGCCGACCCTGCATCGCGTCATCGCCGCCGTCGCAAAGGCAGCTGCCCAGGGCGAGGAGGCTGGCACGCTGGTCCAAGGGCGACAGGCGCTCGAAGCTGCCGGGTTCCGCGTCGACTATCTCGAGGTGCGCGACGCGGAGACACTCAAGGCACCCCACCCAAGTCGTGCAAAGCG
>JBKKCB010000124.1:0-16424 GCA_046713545.1 Hyphomicrobiaceae bacterium
GAGCCGCCGGCGGAGGTCGCCAAGAAGCTCGAGGTCGCCGCCAAGGCTGCGGCGGCGCGCGGCCGCAAATTTACGTTCGGCATTCGCCTGCACGTTATCGTCCGCGAGACGGCGGCGGAAGCCTGGAAGGCTGCCGACGCCCTGATCGAGCATATCGATGAGAAGACCATTCAGGCCGCGCAAGCGCAGTTCGCGCGCATGGATTCCGTCGGCCAGAAGCGCATGCTGGCATTGCACGGCGGCCAGCGCGACAAGCTCGAGGTGAGCCCGAACTTGTGGGCCGGTGTCGGGCTCGTCCGTGGCGGCGCCGGCACCGCCCTCGTGGGCGACGGCGAGACCGTGGCCCAGCGTATCAAGGACTACATGGCGATCGGCATCGACACATTCATCATGTCGGGCTACCCGCATCTCGAGGAAGCCTATCGCTTCGCCGAGCTGGTGTTTCCGCATTTGCCGCTTGCGCACGCGACGGCACACAGCCGCGTCACCGGCAAAGGTCCAGTCGGTGAGATCATTGCCAACCATGCGCAGCCGCAGGATCGCCTCAGGTCGCAATCATGACCAACCCGGGCTGCGGCCGTGCGAGCAGGGTATTTGAAATCAGCTCCGCTTGAGCCCGGCCGCCTTCAAGGCAGCCTCAATGACTGAGCCAGGGTTCATCGGGCCGCTTCGCCCGTGGGTATTTGCGGGCACAGGAAGTCCTGCGGCTTGAAACGCTGCAGCGATCACCGCGCCGGGGTCGAGACCTGGACGGTCGCCATGATGGCCGCCATCGCTCAAGTGTACGCCCATTGCCGGGGTGGGGCTGTGGCCACCAGCGCCCGCGAATGCCTTCGTGAGTTGCCGCTTGGGCGCATTGGCAGTACTTAGCCCCCAGAATTGCGCGATGTGGCACGTGGAAGACAGCCCAGCTTCCAGGAAAAAGGGCCCGGCTTCACCAAAGCTGTCAACGTCCGCGGTGGCGAGCGGGACGCCGTGCTGCATGCCGGTGATCGTGAAAGATTCCATCCGTGTGTCGCCGTTCGCTTCGTTCCAGGCGCGGCGGATATGGTAACCAATGTGCTCCTCGCTCGACGGAAGCTCCGAGAGCCCTTGCACATTGAGCCACTGTTTGACGATGTGTTCGGCATTCGATGGTTTGACGACCGCATCAGCAGTGCCGTGCCAAACCGAGATCTTGGGCCACGGCCCGCGATGCTTGGAGGCAGCACGCACCTGGTCGCCCAGCGCTCGCGAAGACGGCGCACGCTCACTGAACATGGCCTCGAAGGCTTCCTGGACGGAAGCAGCGCTTCCGTAGGGCAGCCCGGCGATAATCGCGCCGCCGGCAAACACCTCCGGATAGGTTGCCAGCATCACACTGGCCATGGCGCCACCGGCCGAAAGTCCGGTTACGAAAACCCGGCTGCGGTCGACGCCGAATTCCACTATGGCCCGCTCGATCATCTGCCTGATCGAGAGGGCTTCGCCACTGTCGCGCGCGGTATCGCCCGGCAGAAACCACGAGAAGCAAGTCTTCGGATTGTTTGCCGCCTGCTGCTCGGGGTAGACGACCGCGAACCCCAGGCGATCGGCAAGCTCCGACCACCCTGTTCCCTGGTCATAGGCGCTCGCAGTTTGCGTGCAGCCATGCAGGGCAACGACGAGAGCCGGCGATGATGCAATGTCGTCCGGGACGTAGGTAAGCATCTGCAGATTGCCGGGATTGCTGCCGAAATCCGTGATCTGCCGGAGTCGTGCCGTCCGATGCGATGGTGTTCTGCTTCTTGACGCTGCTCCGAGCCGCTTTTCAAACAGGCTGCGCATTTTGTGGAGGCGAGCGAGCGACAGACGAAGACCGGCCATGAGGCGTCCTTATGAGTTGCAGTATTTTGCTGCAGTGCAATATGGATCCTGGAACGGGGATATCAAGACACGGGGGGCGGACCGAAAAATCAAGACTGCGAGGCAAGGCGCTTAGGGCTTCGGCTTGTGCTCAAGAAGGATGCGCCCACGAGATTGGATAGCGCCTCGGATGCTTTCCCCGAGACGTTGGAGAAGCCAGGGGAGATGAAGTTCGACCCGCACGTGGTCCTCGGCCACGTCCATTACGCCAGAGGCGGCCTGACCGAGGGCCTTCACGCGAAACTCCAGGCGATCACCGCTCCAGGTTTCCTCTTCGACCGTCAGGACCGGCAGGGTGGATGTTATTCGCGTCAATCCTGGTCTAAGCCGACGCAGCGCTTCCTCCTTACCCAGGGAGTGCGAAATTGAAATGATCAATGGTGCAGCCACGACTCCTGCTCCTAGCCGACGCGCCTAGCACTGCCTTCGATCGTCGGACCGGCGAAGGTTGGACCCTGCAGACCCTGCTTCTCGAGATGCCGGCGCAGCAGAGCCATGTTCTTCATATTTGCGCGGAACATGACGTCGAAGGCATCACCGAGTAGAGGAATGGCGCCGATTGTCGAGTCGATGGCCACATTGCCAATCATCCGCGCGATCAACCATCTTGGAGCGCCAAGCTGTTTTGCCTCCCAGATGAGATAGCTGGAGATCAGACCTGACACGACGTCGCCAGCGACCGGGACGAGGCCTATGAAGCCGTCCAGGCCCATCCGAATATTGGTGCCAGGAATCGTGAAGATGCCGTCCATGAGCCGCGCCAAGGCGTCCAGGCGGGCCATCGAATCCGCTGATAGCGACGGATCACGCGGGAAAGGCATATCGGAAATGCGCTGCATGATGCGGTCGTCCTTGTGTTCATTCGTTCAAGGAACGCTGCTGCACCGCAAACGTTGCGAGCGAGCTGTGATATTGGTGGCTCTTACAGATTATGTCGCCTCACTCAGGGCTGCCCATGAGTGACCCAGCCGGGCTCAGATAATTGAGTGTCCTCACATGGGTTGGAGTATCAGGCGTTGCTGGCTTCTCTACGGTCTGACTACCGTGGGCCTGCGGGCCCTTCTCGTTATTCCAGTGGGAAAACACCATCACGCCCATCAACATCGTGATCGCGACGGCGAGCACGGCGCCAAAGTAAGCGGCCTCCGATTTATGCCAACGCAGACCCTGCTCGGCCTGATGCGCAGAGTTCAGATGGGACTCAGTGGACTCAGGCATAGCTCTGCTCCGCCCGCCGCCTGACCGCCTCAATCCCTAACCCATCTTAGCGTTCCGCATGAATATGGCCGCAGACGGCGATCGGGCCAAATTCGATCGGAATCAGAACTCTTTCCGAGAGGCGGCGGCGAGCAGGCGCTCGCCATTAGCGCTCCACCGCGTCCAGTCGGCTTCCTTCGTGACAGTCGTAGACCACTCCGCCGCAATGACGGGTGTCCGCTCGGTCGTCGGCGCATTCAGCGCGTAGAGGAAGAGAGCAAACAAGCAGGCTGACGAAGAAGCCATCGCAGCGAGCGAAAACATGACGAGGCGCATTGGTCATCTCGTGGGTCAGATACGAGCACAGAATGGAAACCAGAATGGAAACTGAGCGCTGAACTCAGTCCCGTCCCAATTCGTTCCGCGGGCGCCCATTTGCTCTGTGCACAACCATGCTGTCCGAGGGTGGGAGGGAAGCCTGGAACTTTGCGCCGTGCCGATAGTTGTTACTCGCGGCGCATCCCACTGGTGACACATGGAATCTGGCAAGACTTGTCTCGAACGTGCTTTCGAACTCGCACGTTCAGGCGACTATCACGACGTGCAAGAGATCGTTCAAAGGCTAAGGGCGGAGTATTACGACGCCAATCAGATCGAGGGTCGCGCCCTTCGGGACCAGCTTCGCGCCATCATGAAGATTGCGCTGGGCGAAAAGGCTGCGGGGTAGGCTGGAGAGGCTTGTACGCCTGGTAGCAAGCCGTCTCCCATGTCGCGACATTCAATATCAGCGCTTACAGCGCAGCGCCTTTTCATTTGGGAACCAGTCGGCAAGGGCGGTGTTTACATCATAAGTTGCGATGGTCTTTCGAGTTGACTGTAAAAGCCTCGGAGGCTGGGTAAAAGGACGGCGCGATGGCAATCGCTCGCCGTCCTTTTGCTATGTCTAACGACAGAATTGTTACTTTGCGCCTTTTCGGCCAAGTCCCGCGTGATCGGAAACCTCTGTCTTCCTCGGCGTCTCGCCAGGCTTTAGGCCCTCATCTGCAAGGCCATGATGTTTCTCGTGCCTCAGCCTCTCATCGGCCGATGAGGGCAAGTCATCAAGATGCGCATGTCCATCCCCTCTTTCAGCGGCATCAATCTGCTCCCTGGTAATTATCGGCGGGGAGCGGTCCATGGGTTTGCCCGACGGCTCCGTGCCAGTGGCCGTGCCTACGTTCACCGGATCGCTCGCCGGAAACGTCATGTCGACGGCATCGTCGAGTTTCTCGGATTTCTTGCTGTGCTCAGACATGGGTGATCGCTTTCCTGTTCTCCCTAGGAATAGGAACGTTTGGAAGCGCTCGAAGTTCATTGTGCTGACCGTCGCAAAGGGCATGATCGTGCCGCATACGCAGAATGATCGGGCTAAGACCTCCGCGACTGGCCACGGCTGGATGGTGGAGGCCGTTGTTCCAGCGATTGGCTCGGCTCTCGTCCGGCGCCGATATATCTTCGCAGTGGGTGTGGACGATGCCCGCCGCGCCGAGCGGCTCGTACGCATAGAGCTTGGCGGCCTGCATTGCGTGATTGCCGCAAAGATCCGACTGGCCCCGCGAGCCCTTGCACAGTTCAACATTGATCCCGACTGCGTCGAGCAACTGAGCGGTACGTGAGGGCGATCCATAGGCCGCCGATCCAAAAGAAACGGCCTGGTTCGAGCCCGTATTGCTCGCAGGCGTTCGTCATCGGTTTAGCAGATCACGAAAGTGCCTGCGCGCGATCTAGTTCGCCAGATCTCCGGAACCATTTGGTCGTCTCGACCCTTTAAGGCCCACTTCATCGCATCCAGGAGACGCCTATGCGCTATTTCAAAGTGGCTATTGCCGCCGCTGCCATCGCCTTTGCATCCGGGGCAGTCGTGGCTCAGACGACCTCAACACCCTCCCCCACGACCCAGAGCGGTACCCAGCCGCTGGTCGCGGGTGCCAACAGTTTCACCGAGAACCAGGCTCAGGACCGTATCGAAAAGGCCGGGTTCACGGAGGTGAAGGGGCTCAAGAAAGACGATCAGGGCATCTGGCGTGGCACGGCCATGCAGAGCGGCAAGCAAGTCAACGTGGCCTTGGACTTCCAGGGCAACATCGTCGCCAATCCATAGGACAAGGTTCCATGACAACCACAGTCACCCATCTTTTTGACGATTACGATCGAGCCCAGGAGGCCGTCCGGGCGCTGGAATCCGCCGGGTTTACCTCCGACGAAGTGAGCATCGCCTCCCGGTTTCGCGATAGTGGCGAATTGGCGGACGAGGCAACCGGCGCGGCGACCGGCGCTTCGCTAGGCGCGGTCGCGGGCGCCGGTACAGGGCTCCTCACTGCGCTTGGCGTTCTCGCCATTCCCGGCCTGGGACCACTCGTTGCGGCCGGTGCGCTTGCCACGACACTGGCTGGCGCCGTGACGGGTGCCGCCGCCGGAGGCGTCATCGGCGCGTTGACGGACTATGGCGTGAGCGAGGATGACGCCCACGTGTACTCCGAAGGTGTGCGCCGGGGCGGCACGCTGGTTTCGGTTCGCGTTCCCGAGGAGCGGGCGCCAATGGCAACCGATATCATGAACCGCTACGACCCTGTCGATATCGAGGCGCGACGCCAGTCGTACACCGAGGGTGGATGGACCCGGTACGATCCAAACGCCCCGGGTTATACCCGTGACGAGGTTCGCGCCGAACGCGACCGCAATAGACGATAGAAGCGACCGCCGGTCTCGAGACCGGCGGTTTTTTTTGATTCCAACAGCTGGACTACGGAGCTCACGATGCGAACTCTCAACGATCTCTTCGAAGAAACACTGAAGGACGTCTACTTTGCCGAAAACGCAATCCTCAAAGCACTGCCCAAGATGGAGAGCAAGGCCACGTCCAAGAGCCTGAAAACGGCGTTTGCGGATCATGCCGAAGAGACGCAAAACCAGGTGAAACGCCTGGACAAAGTTTTCAAGCTTATCGGCAAAAAGCCGGAGGGCAAAGAATGCCCGGCGCTCAAGGGACTGGTGAAAGAAACCGAAGAGCTGATGAGCGAAGCCAAGAATGCCGACGTGCTGGATGCCGGGTTGATCGGCTGCGCGCAGGCTGTCGAGCACTACGAGATGGCGCGCTACGGCACGCTCTGCGCGTGGGCGGAGCAACTGGAAATGGGGGATGCGGTCGAGCTTCTCGAGGAAACACTCGATGAGGAAAAGGCTGCGGACAAAAAACTCACCAAGCTTGCGGAGTCCAGCATAAACGAAAGTGCCGACAGCGAAGATGATGATGACAAGAAGCCTGCGCCGTCGCGCAAGCGCTCATCCAAGTGAGAGGGTCAAGACCATGCATCAGATCATCTACTTGGTGGGTGTCGTCGTCGTCATTCTGTTTATTCTGAGTGTGCTTGGGCTGCGGTGAAGGAGTTCGATATGACAACTATTGCAGTAGATGCCACAAGCGAGAAGGCAGGCTACATTACCTGGGGCGCAGCAATCGCCGGCGCATTGATCGCGTCAGCGCTTTCCTTCGTCATGCTGACCTTCGGTTCGGCGGTGGGGCTATCGCTGGTTTCCCCCTGGACCAGCACAGCCTCCTCGGCCAAGTGGGCCGGAGCTCTGGCTGTTTTCTGGATCGTGGCGCAGCAGATCGGCAGTTTCCTTGCCGGAGGATATGTCGCCGGCCGCATGCGCTCGCGGTGGCAGGAAGCGAAACCGGACGAGATAGAATTTCGTGACGGCATCCATGGAGCCCTGGTGTGGTCGCTTGGCACCTTGATCGGAGCAATGATGGTCGCGTCCTTGGCGGGCTCGGTCGCAAGCACGGCAACCAGTGCCGTTGGACGTGTGGCGGGAGCGGCTGTGTCCCAGGCGGATCCGCTGTCATATCAGGTCGATGTTCTTTTTCGCCCGACGGGTCAGCCCGCAGGTGGCGGGGCCGCTGCTCCGTCTGATCCGAACGCCGCCAAAACTGAAGTCCTACGCGTGTTCGCCAATGCCGCCGCAGCCGGCAGCTTAAGCCCGGCTGACAAGAGTTATCTTGCGCAACTCGTCGCGCAACGGACAGGCCTGCCGCCCCAGGAGGCGGAGGCACGCGTCACACAAGTCTCCAATGAAGCTGCACGCATCACCAAGGATGCCGCCGACAAAGCTCGCAAGACAGCCGTGGCCACCGGTTTTCTCACCGCCGCGAGCTTGCTCCTGTCGCTGGCAGCCGCCTGGTGGGGAGCCCAGCGCGGAGGCCATCATCGCGATACGGCAAGACCGGCTCGGTTCTTCTGAGTCGAGACGCTTGTAGCATTGAGGGAACAACGAGGCGGCAGTCACCATTGCCGCCTCGTTTGCGTTTGGGTTTAGAAGAGCCGGGTGATCGAATGCAGGCTCGCTGACGAATTCATTTCGCGACGAGACCGCCGTCGACCACGAGTTCAGAACCGGTCATGAAGCTCGAGGCATCGCTCAGCAGAAACATCACAGCGGCCGCGATTTCCTCGGGCCTCGCCATGCGGCCAAGCGGAATTTCGCGGCGCATGGACTCGCGCGCACGATCAGGATCGCGTGCGCTGACGGCAATGGCATCCGTCATGTCGCCCTCGACGAAGGCCGGATGCAGAGAATTGCAACGCACGGGCGGGCTCTTGCGCGCACCCGACAGCGCCACCGATTTCGTCAGCAGGCGCACGGCGCCTTTCGATGCGTTGTAGGCGGCGAGATTGGCGCCGCCGACCAGTCCCGAGACGGACGACAGGTTGACGATCGAGGGTGCAGGCGATTTCGCCAGCAGCGGCATGGCGTGCTTGCAGCCGAGAAAGACGCCGTCGACGTTGACGGCCTGCACGCGCTTCCAATCGGCAAAGCTCGTGCGTTCGACATCGCCGAGGATGGCGACTCCTGCATTGTTGACGAGGCCGTCCAGCCTGCCGTGGCGGCGCTCGATGTCGGCCATCGTGGCGGTCCACGCGTCCTCACGCGTGACGTCGAGCGGCAGATCCATGCCGGCGCGTCCGGCAAGATCCGTGCGGATGGGATGGCCGCCAGCGGCCTCGATGGCGGCGCAGATCGCGCCCCCGAGCGTCCCGGCAGCGCCCGTGACCAGCACAATGCGATCCTGCAACGCTTGGTCGCTCACGGCCCTATTCCCTCCTTCAAAGTCGGCATTCCCACCGTGCGTCATTGTGCGCCGCGGCGACATCACTTCGCAATGTGGCGCCTTGTAAGGGCGCGCCGAAGCCGCCATAAACGGCGGAACGACAATTCATACATATGCGGGCCCATGAAAGCCGAAGCGCCAAAGCCGGTCCTCCTCAAGGACTATCGGCCACCCAGTTATTTGATCGACAGCGTCGATCTCGATATCGCATTGCACGCGACGCAGACACGGGTGCGCTCGCGCCTCAAGATGCGCCCCAATCCAGCGGCCAAGGGCAAGCCCGGCGCGCTGGTGCTCGACGGGGAGCACCTCACGCTGGAGAAAGTGCGCCTCTCGGGCCGTGTGCTGGAGAGTGATGACTACGAACTGACCGGCACGACCCTCACGCTGCCGCGCGTCCCGCGGGAGCCGTTCACGCTGGAGATCACCACGACGTGCAATCCGGAGGCCAACAAAGCTCTGACGGGGCTTTACCGGTCGCGCGGCATCTATTGCACGCAATGCGAGGCCGAAGGCTTCCGCCGCATCACGTATTTTCTCGACCGGCCGGACGTGCTGTCGAAGTACACGACGCGCATCGAGGCCGATGTGGAGGAAACGCCGATCCTGCTCGGCAACGGCAATCCCGTCGACAGCGGGACGCTGGATGGCGGCAAGCGCCATTTTGCGGTGTGGCGCGATCCGTTTCCCAAGCCCTGCTACCTGTTCGCCATAGTGGGCGGCAATCTCGCCGCGGTGACCTCGACGTTCAAGACCATGTCGGGCCGCAAGGTCAACCTCGGCATCTACGTGGAGCCGGGCAAGGAGGATCGTTGCGACTGGGCCATGGATTCCTTGAAGCGCTCCATGCGATGGGATGAGGAAAGGTTCGGGCGCGAGTACGACCTCGACGTGTTCAACATCGTCGCCGTATCGGACTTCAACATGGGGGCCATGGAGAACAAGGGCCTCAACATCTTCAACGACCGGCTGGTGCTGGCATCGCCCAAGACGGCGACCGACGGCAACTTCGCCGACATCGAGCGTGTGATCGCGCACGAGTATTTCCACAACTGGACCGGCAACCGCATCACCTGCCGCGACTGGTTCCAGCTCTGCCTCAAGGAAGGGCTGACGGTCTATCGCGACCAGGAGTTCTCGGCCGACGAGCGCTCGCGCACGGTACAGCGCATTCAGGATGCGCGCGGCCTGAAGTCGCGGCAGTTTCCGGAGGATGCCGGACCACTGGCGCATCCGGTACGGCCCGACAGCTACATCGAGATCAACAATTTCTATACGTCGACGGTCTACGAGAAAGGCGCCGAGCTGGTGCGCATGATCGCGACGATCCTCGGGCGTGACGACTTCCGCAAGGGCATGGATTTGTACTTCAAGCGGCACGACGGTGACGCGGCCACGGTGGACGAGTTCGTCACCTGCTTTGCGGATGCGAGCGGCCGCGACCTGAAGCAGTTCATGACCTGGTACTCGCAGGCCGGCACACCGGAGCTGGTGTGCTCCATGAGCTACGATGCGAGAGCCAAGACCGCCGAGCTGACTGTCGAGCAGATGCTGCCGCCGACGCCGCGCGAGCCCAAGAAGAAGCCGTTGCATATCCCGCTCCGGCTGGGCCTGATCGGCGGCAACGGGCAGGACGTGGCGTTGAAGCTCGGCTCGGGCGAAGAGATCGCCGACGGCGTGGTCGAGCTCAGGAAGCGCAGCGAGACGTTCCGCTTCGTCGACGTACCGGCGCGGCCGGTGCCATCGCTTCTGCGCGGGTTTTCGGCGCCCGTGAACCTGACGGTCAATCTGTCGGATGCCGACCTGGAATTCCAGATGGCCAACGACAGCGACCTGTTCAACCGTTGGCAGGCGGCACAGGACTATGCGACACGCACATTGGTTGCATCGACCAAAGCCATTCGCGAAGGCAAACGGACGGCGGCGCCAACGACCTTTGCTCGGGCGCTTGGGGTGACGATCGCCAACGAGGACCTGGAGCCGGCGTATCGCGCGCAGATGCTCATGCTGCCGAGCGAAGCCGATATCGCGCGCATTATCGGGCGCAATGTGGAGCCGACCGCCATCCATCGGGCGCGGCGCACCCTGCGCCGCCAGCTCGGCAGCCTGCTGGCGGAGCGGCTGGCCGACCTTTATCGCGACCACGCACAGCCGGGTCCCTATTCACCCGACGCCAAGAGCGCCGGGCGGCGGGCGCTACGCAACGCGGCGCTCGGTCTGCTGACCGCCCGCGGCAAGCCAGAGGACATCAAGCGGACGGCCCAGCATTTCCGCACCGCCAGCAATGCCACCGACGAAATTACCGCGCTCGCCCTGCTGATGGATATCCGGTCGCCGGAGCGGCAGGCAGCGCTGGACGCATTCTACCAGCGCTGGCACGACGACCATCTGGTCATCGATCACTGGTTCACGTTGCAGGCGCTCTCGGCCCTGCCCAATACGCTTGCCACCGTGCAGCGGCTGACGGCGCACCCGCTGTTCTCGATCCGCAATCCCAACAAGGTACGGTCTCTGATCGGTGCGTTTGCCGCATCCAACGGCGTCAATTTCAACCGCGCCGATGGCCGGGGCTACACCTTCGTCGCCGATCGGGTGCTGGAAATCGATGCGTTCAATCCGCAAGTCGCGGCGCGCCTGCTGGGATCGTTCCGGAGCTGGAGAACCCTGGAGCCGGAGCGGCGGAAACTGGCGCGTACCACCCTCCAGCGGATCAAAAAGGCCGCCACTCTGTCGCGCGATTCCGTGGAGATCGTTTCCAAGATGCTGGAATGACACAGCGTTGGAGTCGCTGGTCTTTTGCTCTTTTTGATTCTCGACAACCGGCCGCGGTTCACGCCAGACTGATTCTCAGTGATTCGGTGATGCGTCCTGCGCCGAGTCGTCAGGGGAAATTCCACAAATCGCGAGGAAGACATGGCGCGGACCTGGTCCGTTTGCCTGCGGGGATTCGCTGCGCAGAGGGATGCGATACGCACCCTGTGGCGCGCGCTGGCGGATCGGGCGTTCCTGCCCCTCGCCGTGCTCGCCCACATGTGCATCAGCGTGCTCGGGGGCGGAACCATACTGGCGCGAGCGGCAGTTGCAGATGACCCCGGCAGGGCCCTGTTCGACCCGTCGGTTCTACTTTTCTTGCTGGCGGGTGGCACGACGGCCATGTTGCTGTTGCACGCGAGCGGATCGGGCGTGCCGCAAGAACCCGCCGAAAGACTGCCCCACGACCAAACCGACCACACGCAACCAACTCACGAGCCCCGCACGATCGCTCAGGCCCCGCAGCCTGGCGCCTTCGACGGGTTGCTGCATCATGTCAGCCATGAATTTCGCACCCCGCTGAACGCCATCATCGGCTTTGCCGAACTGATGCAGCGCGAGCTGCTCGGCCCGCTGGGATCGCCCGGATACCAGGAATATGCGCGGCATATCCGCGAGAGCGGCGTCACGCTGCTGAAGGCCGCCGAGGATGTCATGACGTTGACGACATTGCTGGCCGATCGGGATGTCCGCCGCTCCGAAGGCACCGATGTCGATGCCCTCGTGTCCGAAGCCTGCAAAGCCGCCGACACCGGCGCCCGCGGCATCCAGATCATGCGCGGCGCACCGTGCTACGCCATGGTCGATGCGGAGCCGGCCGCCATGCGGCAGGCCCTATCCAATCTGATCTCCACTGCCGCAAAACGCGCGCCGGAAAAGCAGCCCATCGCCATTACCACGCGCGTTCTGGGCAGCGCCGTCAGGCTCACCATCGCCATCGGCCGCGATCCGCGCGCTGAGACCGATGGCCGACGTCCGGTCGAGGCACAGTCTTCAATGGCCGTTGCCAGGATGCTGCTGGAGCTTCAGGGGGCAGTCCTGACGGAGTACCGGAGCCAGGACGGCTCTCAGCGCCTGACTGCGGCGCTGCCCGTCGCGCGCGCGCAACGGTACACGGCCAATGCCATCCGCGCTGGCGCGACGCTGCACCGGACGCAGCCGCTCCGGGCCTAGATCCGAGCCGCCGAAGCTAGCGCGACTGACTGGGCGTGGGCTGGGGGGACGCATCGTCCGCAGGGCGGTCGCCGAGCCTGACGCGTCTATTGGCTGCGCGCTGCGCCGGCTGCCAGCGTGCGAAGGCCGCTCGCTCCTCGGGGTTGAGCACGGCCGCGACGCCGATAAACAGATTGTGGGCCGCGCGCCGGGCGGCAACCTCGGCGTCGAGCACGCGCATCTGAGCCTCGGCAAATTTCTGCTTGTCGAACGGCTGGGCCAGAAGGATCCGCCGTGTCTCAGCCCGGGCCGCTCTCACCTCTTTGCGCAACGGCCGCATGGCGCGGCGCTCCTCGCGCGTGGCCTGCCACACGGCGTAGCGGCGCTCAGATGGGAGGGTGCCCGTGAACCCCAGCAGATGCGCATTCACACCGCTGGTCGACCAGGGCGCGTGGTGCCGGAACGCCCAGATAGACCCGCCAATCGTGCCGACGAACAGAAGGTTCAGCGCCAGCGAGGCGATCAGCGCGTATCTGGTCCCGCGCGAGGCGCGCGCCGATGTTGGTGCGCTTGCCGCGTCAGCGCTCGTCATAGAAATTCCTCATCGAGCGCAACCGCCAGACCGTCACTGCCGATCGCCGCCGCCGTCTGATCGAAATCGGAGTCCAGCGTAACGGCCTCCATCAGGTTGTTGACCGCACCGGGAGCGAGATCCTGGGTGCCGACGAATATGCCGACACAGAGCGACGCGGCGAGAAGGACGGCCGCGCTCCACGCCGGCTGGCGGCTGCCCTTCCAGACCGTTGCAGCACGTGCACGGGACGCGCCAGGCCAGGGAATGACAATGCCGGACGGAGCCGCGGCCTTGTGCTCCGCACCTGCCGGCGCAGCATTCAGGGCTTGTGCGACGATGCGATCCGCCAAGGCGGTCCGCCGCTCCTGCGCGGGCAATGGCGCACGGCCGAGCAGCGCATCGAGGGCCCTGGCTTCCGCCACCAGACGGCCAGCCTGCGCATCCGAAGCCAGCAGCACACCGGCGCGCGCCTGCGCGTGCCTGGGCCACCGGTTCGTGTCGGCACCATAGGCGTCGAGCAGGGTCTCGAGGTCGTTGCTGGCCATGTTCGAGCGATCCTGTGTCATGGTCTTCTCAAGGTCTCAAGCCTTGCCTCTCATTGGTCTTGCTCGGGCAGCAGCTGCTGCCATTCGTCTTTCAGTTCCGCCTTCAACGCGCGCCGGGCACGGCCCAGCAATGATTCCACCGCCTCGTCGGACACGCCCAGAATCTGACCGACTTCGATCTGACTCAATCCCTCGTAGTGAAACAAGGTGAGCGCCAGCCGCTGCCGCTCGGGCAAATCCTTCAGCGCCGCATCGACACGCCGCGCCAGGTCCTTCTCCGCCAGCTGCGAAAACTGACCGGCCGGTTCCGCCTTTTCGGGCACCTCCTCGACCACGCTCGTGTTGCGGCCTGCGCGAATGCGATCTATGCACAGATTCGATGTGACACGGGTGAGCCACGGCCGCAGCCCTCCAGGACCCAGTTCGAGGGACCCGGCATTGCGCCACAAGCGCATCAGCGCCTCCTGCGCCACGTCCTCCGCCTCCGCATCGTCGCGCAGCATGCGTCGCGCCACCGCGAGCAGATGCGACAGGTAACGATCCACCACCGAGCGAAACGCGAACGCTTCGCCCCGTGCCAGTCGCGTCAGAAGCGCCGCATCGTCCGCTGCGGGCGCCACCATGCCTGCCCCTCCAGGCTCTGGCTCGCTCTTGCGTGCCAATCCTACCCTCATGGTCGACGGCCACTCTTGGCCCCTCATGCTCTCGATCCGCAACCCGAGGTAAGGCGCGCATCGCGATCCGCCGATCTTAGCGACACCACGATGCACCACCATCACAAATCGTCAGCCGCGCAGTCGCGTCATTTGCGCTGCGGGCTATCGCCCGGCGCAGGTGCCGGCGCGTCGCCGTCCTCGGCGGCGCGGCCACCACGGCCAAACCAGCCGCGACGCTCACCATGCCCTCTGCGCCAGCCCGGCCGCTCGTCGCGCGAGATGGTTCCATCGTTGTTGAGGTCCATGCGGGCGAACCGTTCGCGAGCCTTGGCCGCGAACTGCTCCTTGGTGACCTTGCCGTCGCTGTCGGCTCCGAAGTTGTGGATGAAGCGCTTGACCCGGTAGTCGACGGTTTCGGCGCGCAAGGCATCACTGTCGGCCTTGTCGACGATGCCGTCCTTGTTGCGGTCGAGGCGGGAAAAACGCTTGTCCGCGGCCGCCAAGGTTTCATCGAGCGTGACGACCCCATCCTTGTTGGTGTCGGCATCGCGCAACAGGCGCAGGATCCGGCGGCCGGGTCCGCGACCGCTCCCCTCGCCGGCCAGAATATTGCGTCCCCGCATGACCGGCGGGAGATCGTCATCCGTGATGCGGCCATCGTTGTTGAGATCGAGCTGCGCAAAGCGTACGCGTACGGACGCCATGAACTCATCCTTGGTTACTTTGCCGTCGCGATCGGTATCAAAGGCCCGCATCAAACGCTGGCCCATGCGCCCGCCGTCTTTGCCGCGCCGCTCGACGCGCCGCGCCAGGGCGGCCTCGATCTCCGAGGCGTCGATGACGCCGTCGCCATTCTTGTCGAGCCGGGCGAAACGCGCACGCGTGGTGGCGTCGAACTCGTCCTGCGTCATCGGCTGACGGGACCAGCGCCCCTTGCCGCCCATCAGCCCATCGCCCCAGCCGCCCAAAATCATGCCGTCGCCGCCGCGGTGACCTCTGTCGCCCGGGGCGGATATGGCGGCTACTGCCCCGACTGCCAGGAGGGCGCCGGCGGCGATGAAGACGGTCTTGCGCTTGGCCATGAGAAAAAACTCCCGTGAATGGACAGGGCGAGCCGACCCGTGGGCCGCACTGCCGTGGACATGCGAGAAACGCGGAGGCGGGGCCCAATCCGTCGCTGCGGAGGAACAGCCCGGCGGAGGGCTAGTGTGATGACCGAGAAATTCGCCGTATCTACCGGCCGCCTCTGAGCGAATTTCTCGATCTGAATCACACTAGCAAGTTCATGATTCTAGTGTCCCTTTGATTCCGAAGTTCGCTCTCCCACCCCGCCGAGAGCTCCTGCGAACTTCGGAATCGGGACACTAGGTCACTATGGTGTCGAAAAGGGCAGCGACCTCGCCAAGGGTTCGGCGCAGTTCGCCCTGCAAACGGTCGAAATCGGGCATTTCGCCGGCCCGGGCCAGCAGATCCTTCAACCCGTCGGGGGCAGTCTCCGGAGCAAAAGGCCCTTGTATGCAAAGCCGGATGACCTGGGTCAGGTTATTGAGCAGCCGCGCGCCGGGGATCAGGATATCCGCATGATGCTGGTCCAGGAGCTGCGCCGACCCCAGCTTGCGCAGAGCCTGAACCGTGTTCTGCTCGATAAGGTCAGGGTGAGCGGCCGCATTGATGAGTTGCAGATGCTGGGTCATAAACTCGATGTCGATCAGACCGCCGCGCACCTGCTTGAGGTCCCAGATATCCTGGGTCGCCTTTTCCTTCTCGATGCGCAGACGCATGTCGCGCACTTCGGCGGCGATTTTCGATCGATCGCGAGGCCGCACGATTGCGTCCCGGACCGCCTGTTCGACGCGGGCGCGCAAGGACGCCGGCCCGGAAATGGCGCGCGCGCGCGTCAGCGCCATGTGCTCCCAGGTCCAGGCGTCCGTCGTCTGGTAACCGACGAAGCTGGACAGCGACGTTGCCAGCGGGCCCTTCTGGCCGGACGGACGCAGGCGCATGTCGACATCGTATAACCGCCCCTCGGCCGTCTGGGACGAGAGTGCACTGATGAGGCGTTGCGTCAGGCGCGCATAGTATTGGCTGGGCGCGAGGGGACGCGGTCCGTCCGATTGCTCGGCGTCAGCGTCGCAATCGTAAACCAGGATCAGGTCGAGATCGGAGGCCGCGGTCATCTCGCGACCGCCGAGCTTGCCCATGGCGAGGACAACCGCGCCACCTCCCGGCAGACGGCCGTGCGCCTGCGCCATCTCTTCCTCGACGCGATACTGCAGGGCAGCGATCAGCTGCTCGGCAAGCCGCGCATAGGCGCCGCCCGACTGGCCCGCGCCGATACTGTCCGACAGCACGCGCACGCCGATGAGAAAGCCCTGCTCGTTGCCGACGACCCGGGCGCGATCGAGCGCTTCCTGCAGATCGGGCGCACCGGCCACTTCCCGCTCGATCATGGCGGC
>JBKKCB010000125.1:0-5894 GCA_046713545.1 Hyphomicrobiaceae bacterium
TGGGCCGTCGCCATGTGCTTTTTCCAGGCGGCACTGCTGGCGGGATATATCTACGCCCACGTGCTGATCCGATTCCTGTCGCCGCGGGCTGGCGGCATCGTGCACCTCGGAGTCTTCGCCGTTGCGCTGGTGGCACTGCCGATCGGGATACCGGCGAGCTGGCACGAACCGCCAGCGGGCGACCCCTATTTCTGGCAGATGGGTCTCTTTACGGTTGCGGTGGGCTTGCCGTTTTTCGCCGTGGCCGCCAACGCGCCGCTGCTGCAGGCCTGGTTCAGCCGCACCGGGCATCCGCATGGGCGCGATCCCTACTTTCTCTATGCCGCGAGCAATCTGGGCAGCCTGCTGGCCTTGCTGAGCTATCCGTTCGTTCTGGAGCCTGCGCTCGGACTGCAGGCGCTGAGCCGGGTGTGGACCGGCGGCTTCGTCGTGCTGTGGGCGCTGATCGCGGCCTGCTTTTTCGTCGTGTACGCCGTGCGAAACCTGCACGGCGCTGATATCGATGCTTCCGTTGCGGCGACCGAGGCGCCAGGTTGGGGTGGCCGTCTCGGCTGGGTCGGTCTTGCCTTCGTGCCGTCGGCCCTGCTGACGGCGTTCACGAACCACGTCACGACGGACGTTGCCTCCGCGCCGCTGCTGTGGGTGCTGCCGCTGGCACTCTACCTGCTGACGTTCGTGCTGGTCTTCCGCGAGCGCTCGCTGATCCCAAGGCCGATCCTGCTGTCGCTGCATCTGGCGTCCGTCGTGGTGGCGCTCGTGGCGCTGGCACAGTCTCGGCATGAGAGCTGGTTCATCTCCTCGTCGATCGGCGTGCTGGTGTTTTTCGCCTCGGCGACGGTCGCCCATCGTACGTTGTACGAGCAGCGGCCCGCGCCGCAGTTTCTCACCGAGTTCTACATTTGGATGTCGCTGGGCGGCGTGCTGGGCGGGCTGTTTGCGGCCTTGATCGCGCCGCGCATATTCTCCGAGATTTTCGAGTATCCGCTGCTGCTGGCGTTGTCGATGGCCTGCCGTCCGGGAGCGCTGCGGGTGGGCTTGCGCGATCGCGACGAACTGCTGACGCTCTGGCTGCTGATTGCGGGCGCCCTGCTCGCGCTGGTCTGGGTGCCTTGGGGTGCCGCGAAGTTCGAGGTGGACTTCTTCAGGTATGGTGCAACGGCAGCACTCGCCGCCGCCTTCGCGGTCGTCCTGCTGGCGATGTATCGCTGGCCGCCGCGCCAGCTCGTGATGGCGCTGATGATGTGCCTTGTCGTGATCTGGCTGCCATCGGGAGTGAGGAAGGGCGAGGCGCAACGCAGCTACTTCGGCGTCTACCGCGTCGTGCAGACAGGCCAGTACAACATCCTGATGCATGGGACCACATTGCACGGGGCCCAGAAGATGCGCGATGAGTTTGGCGCTGCGATCGTCGATACGACACCGGGCACCTACTATCATGAATCAAGCCCCATGGCGCATGCCATCAAGTTCGTGCGCGAGGCGCTTCCGTCGGGCGAATCCAAGGGCAGATTCGGTGTGATCGGATTGGGCGCCGGCTCGATGGCGTGTCATTCCGAGGATGGCGAAGCGTGGCGCTTCTTTGAGATCGATCCGGTGATGGTGGGAATTGCCAAGGATCCCCGGAATTTCTCCTATCTCGCCAATTGTCAGCCCAATGCCGATATCGTGCTGGGAGACGCACGCCTGACGCTGGCCAAGGAAGCCGACTCGAGCTTCGATGCGATCATCGTCGACGCATTCTCCTCCGACGCCGTGCCGGTGCATCTGATGACCGCGGAGGCGCTGCACCTCTATCTGCGGAAACTCACGCCCACGGGTGTCGTGGTACTGCACGTGTCCAATCGCTATCTCGATCTCGAGAGCGTGCTGGGGGCAACGGCCCCGCTGGTACCGGAGGGCCACGGCCTCGTGGTGTCGGATGATTCAGCCGACGGCAGCTACGCATCGACCAGCTCGACCGTCGTCGTATTTTCCAAGAGCGAAAAGGCGCTGGAGCCCTTCCGCGGGCTGAGCGACGTGCGTGAGCTCGATGCCAAGCGCCTGCGGCCCTGGGCCGATGACTATTCCGATGTCATCGGGCCCTTCCTGTCCAAGCTGAAGGTCAACGATTAGTCCGGCCAGGCCGCGGCTGCGATCCGGCACAGGCCTTCACGTTTGAGTCATACAATCGTTTAACGAACCTCAAGACTTGGCCGTTAGGCTCCATGCGGGGTCTTGCTGGAGGTTTGCGTGATGAACGCCGCTGCACTGGGGGCAAAATTCGCTCGCCGCCTGACGGGTGCTCGTAACGCCACGGCGGTGCTTGCGGCATTCGCGGTCACGCTGTTCGTATCCGCACTGCTGCTGTTCTCGGTGCAGCCGATGTTCGCGCGCATGGTGCTGCCCCAGCTCGGCGGCTCGCCGTCCGTCTGGGCGGTGTCGATGTGCTTCTTCCAGGCGGCGCTGCTGGCGGGCTACTGCTACGCGCACACGCTCAATCGCCTGCGTCCGGCCTACCTGGCGCCGTTCGTGCACCTGTGTGTGCTGGGTGCGGCCTTGCTGGCCCTGCCGATCGGCCTGCCGGCAACCTGGTCCGAACCGCCCGCGGGCGACGCCTACTTGTGGCTCATAGGTCTGCTGGTGATGGGCGTCGGACTGCCGTTCTTTGCCATCTCGGCCAACGCGCCTCTGCTGCAGGCCTGGTTCGCCAGATCCGGCCATCCGCATGCGTCCGACCCGTATTTCCTCTACGGCGCCTCCAATCTCGGCAGTCTCATCGCACTGCTGTCCTATCCGATTTTTCTGGAGCCTTTTGCGGGTTTGAAGAGTCAGGCCGCGATGTGGACCATCGGCTTCGTTATGCTGGGCTTGATGGTGGCGGCGTGCGGTGTCCTCGGGTTTGCGCGTGACGCCAGCGAGACGGCAGCGGCTCCCGTCGTCCGGGATGCAGAGGCCGATCGCCCCACTTGGACCCAGCGAGCGGGCTGGATCTGCCTCGCATTCGTTCCCTCGGGCTTGCTCGTGGCGTTCACCAGCTACGTGACCACGGATATCGCTTCGGCGCCGTTCCTCTGGGTCCTGCCGCTGGCCATGTTCCTGGGCACCTTCATTCTGGTGTTTCGCGATCCCCCGCTGATCTCGCACCGGCTGATGCTGCTGTTGCAGCCGCTCCTCGTAACGATCGTGCTGTTCGGCATCTCGATGACGGGAAGCCAGGGCTGGATGATGACGGCGGTGGCGGGCACGCTGGCATTCTTCGTGACGACGATGGTGTGCCACAAGGAGCTGTACGACCGGCGTCCGACGAGCCAGCACGTCACGGAATTCTATCTGTGGATGTCGTTCGGCGGCGTGCTGGGCGGGATCTTCTCGGCGCTGGTGGCGCCGCAGCTCTTCAATTCGATCTGGGAATTCCCGCTGCTGCTGGTCCTGGGCATTGCCATGCGTCCGGGTCTTCTGGTGCGGCCGGGCAAGCAGGATTTGATCGAGCTTGCCGTTTTGGGCGGCGCCGTGGCGCTGTTGCTGGTGCTGACGAAGGCGGCTCTGGCGGCGGGCATGCTGACGGTGGCGCAAGCCGAGTTCGGCCGCATGGCCGTCATCGTCGCCGTGGGCGCGCTGGCCCTTGCCAACTCGGCCAACACATTACGGCAGACCGCCTTTATCGCGCTCGGCGGCTTGGCCCTGGTGCTGCTGCCGTCAGCCATGAATCGTGGCGACGCCGAGCGCAGCTTCTTCGGCGTCCATCGCGTGACGACGATCGCCAACGGCCAAGTGCGCACGCTGCTGCACGGCACGACCATCCACGGCGCGCAGCGCATCAGGGATGAGGAAGGGCGCGCTATCGAGCGTCCTGTGCCGATGGCCTATTATCATCCCGGTGCGCCCATGACGCGCGGCGTAGAGCTCGCCCGACGCGCAACCGGCAGGAGTGGCGCCGATTTCCGCGCGGGCGTCGTGGGCCTGGGCGCGGGAGTCATGGCCTGCAACGCACGCGCGGGCGAGCGCTGGCGGTTTTTCGAGATTGATCCGGTGGTCCTCAAGATCGCCAGCAATCCGCAGCAGTTCACCTTCCTGTCGAGCTGTCAGCCGAACGCCGACGTGGTTCTCGGCGACGCGCGCCTGACGGTTGCCAAGGAAAGCGACCACAGCTTCGACTTCCTGCTGATCGATGCGTTTGCGTCGGACGCCATTCCCGTGCACCTGCTGACCAAGGAGGCGCTCGCGCTTTATCTCGGCAAGCTGACACCCAACGGCATCCTGGCGCTGCACGTGTCGAACCGGCATATGGATTTGCATACCATCGCCTCGGCGACGGCCAAGTCGTTGCCGGGGACCCTGGTCGGTCTTGCCGATGACCGGGTAAATAGCAAGGGACTGGATGCGGCCTCCTCGCACGTGGTGTTCGTGACCCGCTCGGCCGCGGCCTTCAAGGAGATCCAGTCGCTGCCGTACGTCGGCACGGTCGACGAGGTCGCCGTAACCCCTTGGACGGACGACTTCTCCAACATCATTTCGGCGCTCTGGCGCAAGGCGCGAAGCTAGCGCACGGAGATGACCGTGGCGGCGGTTTTTTCGACCAGCGTTGCCGGCGCCACGGAGAAGACGGCCTCGGGCGTGCCGGCGGCGGCCCAGACCGCGTCGTATTGCAAGAGGTCGCGGTCGAAATAGGTGGCGAGCGGGCTGGCGTGGCCGAGCGGCGGAATGCCGCCGATGGCAAAGCCCGTGATGTCGCGCACGAACTGGGCGTCGGGGCGCGTCAGGTCTTCGCCGATGACGGCTGCAACGCCTTTCTCGTCGACCCGGTTGGAGCCTGAAACCAGCAGCAGGTAGGGCTTGCCGCTGGTGCGGCCCTTGAACACCAGCGACTTGACGATCTGGCCGACGGCGCAGCCGCAGGCGGCGGCCGCATCTTCTGCGGTGCGTGTCGACCCGGGCATCTGGCGCACGGCAATGTCGAGGCCGAGGTCGTGTGCGCGCTGCTGGACGCGCCGCGCCGCCTCCTTGAGCTCCGCCATGATATAATTGCCTCCTCGTACCGTGTCCGCGGGCCGTTGCGCCGCGCGGGCATCGAGGCTATGAGTGCCGCAACACGTGTTGAATTTCCAGCATAAAGGCTCGGGCCATGCAGGTCGATGAAGCGACCGTCCGCCGGATCGCGCGCCTGGCGCGGATCAAGATCACCGATGAGGAAGCCACGTCGCTGCAAGGCGAGCTGTCAGGCATCCTGGACTGGGTGCAGCAACTCGACGAGGTCCAGACGGACGGCGTGGAGCCCATGACGCGCGTGATACCGATGACGTTGAAGCAGCGGCCCGATATCGTGACTGACGGCAACAAGGCCGACGATATCATGCGCAATGCGCCCGTCTCGGACGACCATTTCTTCGTCGTGCCGAAGGTGATCGAGTGATGCTCGACGTATCGATCGGACGGGCCGACCCGCGCCAGCCGGAGGTGCGTGCCCTGATCTCCGCGCTCGACGGCCTGATGGCGAGCCTCTATCCGGCCGAGAGCAATCATTTGCTGGACGTGGACACGCTGGCGCTGGACGACGTCACGTTTCTCGTTGCGCGCGATGGCGACCGCATTATCGGCTGCGGCGCGATGAAGCGGCACGATGCGCGGCTGGGCGAGGTGAAACGCATGTTCGTCGACCCGCAGGCGCGCGGGCTCGGCCTCGGCGCCAGGATCCTCGAGGCGATCGAAGCCGAGGCAGTACGGCAGGGATTGCGTCGGCTGGCCCTGGAGACCGGTATTCATCAGCCGGAGGCGATCGGCCTCTACCGCAAGGCGGGCTTCCAAGAGTGTCCGCCGTTCGCCGACTACAAGCCCGATCCCCTGAGCCTGTTCATGATCAAAGAGATCGCCTGACCGATGTCGAAGGCAGAACTGACACGACTGACACTGGCAGACGC
>JBKKCB010000126.1:0-8644 GCA_046713545.1 Hyphomicrobiaceae bacterium
CCGGATTTGATCTCGATGGTCGTGACGCCTTCAGCGATCAGCGCGTCGAGGCGGGGAAGGGCAGACACAACGAGTTCATCCTGCGAGGCGACCCGTGTGGCCTTCACCGTCGAAACGATGCCGCCGCCGGCGCGCGCGATCTCCTCGTAGCTTGCGCCCTGGAGTCGAAGCTCGAATTCGTGCGCCCGGTTGCCGCCGTAAACCAGGTGGGTATGGCAGTCGACCAGTCCCGGTGTGATCCACCGCCCCGCCAGATCGATCCGCTCGGCCGCGTCCAAGACCGGCATCTCGGCGATGGGACCGACCCAGGCGATACGGCCTTCGCTTGCTGCCACAGCCCCGTTCTCGATGACGGCGAGGCCGGGCCGATTGGGATCGAGCGTAGCGATCCTGGCGCCTGTCCAAACGCGCTCCACCCGCATGCCGAGATCCTCGCGGCGAGACCAGATTTCATCTGAACCGTGAAACGCTAGTCCGGCTCATCGGCTTTGTCTAACGCAGGATCGCGTCGCCAGCGAGGCTTGCCACGCGCCAAGGATCTCACCTCAGAATAGACGGGCCCCAAAATTGCGGGCCGGATCCATGTCGGCTGTCAGACGGTCGAGCGGGGTGGCCGCGGGCCCGCCGGTGCGCGGCAGAAATGCGCCGGAACCCGGCTTTGCGGTGAGCTTGCCCCCGCGCACGACGATCTCGCCGCGGCGCAGGGTCGTCTCGGGCCACCCCGTGATCGAGCGGCCGGCGTAGGGTGTATAGCCCGTGCGATCGTGGAGCAGATCGCCGTTCAGAGTCACCTTCCGGTTCGGGTCCCACACGACGAGATCGGCGTCCGCGCCGATCGAGATCGAGCCTTTGCGGGGGTGCAAGTTGTAGATTTTGGCCGGCGCCGTTGCAGTCAGCTCGACGAACTTTGCGAGGCCCAATCGGCCTTTCGAGACCATCGCATCGAAGAGCAGCGGCAGGCGCACCTCGATGCCCGGCAGGCCATTGGCGATCTGCTTGAAGGTGGCGTTAGGCCCCGCTGACAGCTTTCCGGTCGCATCGAATGCGTAGGGCGCGTGGTCGGACGAGACCACCTGCAGATCGCCCAGCGCCAGGCCTTGCCAAATCGCCTCCTGGTCCGCCTGCGTGCGCGGGGGCGGCGAGCACATCCACTTCGCGCCTTCGAGGCCGGGCTTGTCCAGGTCGCTGGCCGTCATGAACAGATATTGCGGGCAGGTCTCCGCGAACACCTTGAGGCCGCGGCCGCGCGCCTGCCGGATCGCTGCGACGCCCTCGGCCGTGGAGACGTGGAAGATCATGATCGGCTGGTCGATCAGCTCGGCAAATGTGATCAGCCGGTTGATGGCCTCCGCTTCCGACCCGCGCGGGTGGCTGATCGTGTGATACTTGGGGGCCGTGTAGCCCTTTTCGACCAGCCGCTTGCCCATCCACGAAATCATGCCGTGGTTCTCGGCGTGTACGCACACGAGCGCCTGCGCCCCGCGCGCGGCGAGCAAGATGTCGAGCAGCCCCTCGTCCCCAACCTGCAGCCGGTCGTAGGTCATGAACACCTTGATGGTGGCGTGGCCCTGCGGGACCAGGGCCGGGATGTGCTCCTTGAGGGTCACGTCAGTGGGGTCGGCAATGATCATGTGGAAGGTGTAGTCGACGACCGCCCCCTTGCGGGCGAGCGCCATGTAGTCGTCGACGACTGTCATGAGGTTGTTGCCGACGTGCTGGGCGGCAAACGGGATCACGGTCGTGGTGCCGCCGAACGCGGCCGCCGTGGTGGCGCTCTCGAAGGTGTCGGCGTTGACGATGCCGGCGGCCGAGAGCTGCTCGATATGGGCGTGGGGGTCGACACCGCCTGGCAGCACGAGCCGCCCGCGGGCGTCGATCTCGCTGGCGCCAGCCGGCAGGCTGTGGCCGATGGCGGCAATCAACCCATCCTTGATGCCGACGTCGGCATCGAACTCGTCAACGGCCGTTCCGACGCGACCGCCTCGGACCACACAATCGAACGATTCCGGCATCGGACACCTCTGCGTGGCTAGTGCGCGGGAAATGCGCTGGACGGACGGCCAAGGGCCCGCCAACAATGACGGGAAATCGCGGAGGATGCCAGCATGGCTTCAGGGACTCGGGGCCGCATTCTGGTGGTGAACCCGAACTCGAACGAGACGGTGACCAAGGGGCTTGCCGATGCCCTGGCGCCCGTGCAATTCGCCGACGGGCCGCAGATCGAATGCCGGACACTGCAGGAAGGGCCCTTCGGCATCGAGACGCAGGAGCACGTGGAGAGCGTCGCCCTGCCACTGCGGCGGCTGGTGGCCGGCAGCAACGACGTCGACGCATTCGTGATCGCCTGCTACTCCGACCCCGGCCTGTACGTGTGCCGCGAGGCCACGTCGCGGCCGGTGTTCGGCATCAACGAATGCGGCGTGCTGACCGCACTCGCCAGCGGCGAGCGCTTCGGCGTCATTGCCATCGCGCAGGACTCGATCCGCCGGCACATGCGTTATATGCGCCAGATGGGTCTCCTCGACCGCCTGGCAGGCGAACGGCCGCTGAACATGAGCGTGGCCGAGACGGCCTCGGGCGATAAAACGCTCGAGCGTATGATTGAGATCGGCGAGAAGTTGCGCGACAGGGACGGCGCCGACGTCATCGTGATGGGTTGCGCCGGCATGGCGCGGCATCGCCGGCCGCTGGAAGCGGCGCTCGGCGTGCCCGTGGTCGACCCGACGCAAGCCGCCGTGGTGATGGCGATCGGGGCGGTGCAGTTTGCTCGCGTCTGAGACGTTCCGCGCTGTTGGGCCCGTATCGTGAAGTCGTACGGCGCAGCGAATTCGATCACTGCGCAGCGCACTGCGACGCCCCAAGCTATTCTTTCTTCGCCAGGCCGAGCTTCTCGAGAGCGTCCTTTTCGTCGGCCGCGAGCTTTGGCACGAAGGCGGCGTAGTCCTCGGTGTTCATGTAGCGCCGGGTGAAATCGAATTTCTCGTAAAGCTCGGCCACCTTGGGGTCGTCGTAAGCTTTCTTGAAGGCATCGTGCAATTTCTTGACGATGGCCGGGTCCACGCCTTTGGGACCCGCGAGACCGAACGGGGAATCGAACTCGTAGGTGTATCCGAGCTCCTTCAAGACGGGCACGTCCGGCCACTTCTTGCTGCGCTCGCCGCCAAGCATCATGAGCAGCCGGAATTCGCCCGAGGCCACGAGAGGCGCCCAGGCGGGGCTCTCCACCATCATCATGATGTGGCCGCCGAGTAGCGCGGAGATCGACTCGCCTCCGCCCTTCGTCGGGATGTGGGTGAGCTGCACGCCGGACTGGCGGGCCATCAACCCAATGGCGATGGCATTGGTCGTGGCGGGGCCGATGGTAGCGTAGGTGAACCTGCCCGGATTGGCCTTGGCAAAGTCGATGACGTCCTGCCATTTCTTGAAAGGACTGTCGGCTTTGACAACCGCGCCGAGATTATAGCCGCCCAATAGGATGATGTAGGTGAAATCCTTGATCGGGTCGAAGCTCACCTTCTGCATGTAGGGCACGCGGTACATCGGAATTGCGAGCTGCGCCACCGTATAGCCGTCGGGCTTGGCTGTCGCCGCCATATTCGCGGGACCTAACGTGGCGCTTGCGCCGGGCTTGTTGTCGATGATGACCGGTTGCCCCAGATGCTTCGAGGCGCTCTCGGCGATACCCCGGAACAACAGGTCGGCCGTCACACCGGCCTGGAACGGCACGATCAGCGTGATCGGCCTGGATGGAAATTCGCTTGCCGTCTGTGCGCTGGCAAATGCGGAATATGCCAGACACAGTGCGACGGCGGCCGCGAGGGCCGGAAGGCAACGGCGCATGGAGTCCTCCCTTTGGGGCTCGCCTTGTTTCCGGCTGCGCCCTGATGTGGTGACCTGGGCGGGAACGTTGCGTTTCGCTTGTCGCGAATTTCTATGCAGCGCCCCGACCCGAACGGACGGAATTTGTAAATCACCTGGATCAATACTAGCTGCTTTTCCGCCCCGTGTCAGGTGTCCGTGGCTGGGGGCCTGAGCGACATCCAAGGCCGCTTTACATAATTTTGCAGGCGACGCGCCGGAAACGAAGCTCCCCACATTGGCGGCAACCGCCCCGCACGCTTGCAGCCGTTTCATTCTCCGGCTCCCTTGGGTGATGACGTTGCGCTCGTATTGCTGCTAACCTGCGTTCACGGAGCCTGCATAAGACGGGCCGATCAACAGTCTGGAGGAAACAAACCATGGGTCGCATACCTTGGTCGTGCCGGGTTTTGGCTTTGGTCACGGCCTTTGCTCTCGCGCCCAGCGCGGCGCACGCGCAAAAAACCCTGACGCTTGGTGGATCAGACTCTATCGGATCTCTCCTCGATCGCCAGAACGCGCTGTTCACAAAAACCTGCAACGAGCGCGCGCCGGGAAAGCTGAAGATCAACTTCATCCAGGGCGAGCAGCTCGGCAACGACCAGCAGGTCATCGAGCAGATGATGCAGGGTTCGGTGCAGATCTATGGCGATGTGCTCGACTGGTACGCGAACTGGGTGAAGGACTTCGCCATCATGGGGTGGGGTTTCACCTTCCGCGATGTCGATCATCTGCAGAAGTTCACCGAAAGCCCCGCCTACCAGAAGCTGGCCGATGAGCTCCGATCCAAGCACGGCATCCGCATCCTTGCCGCTGCGGCAACCCAGCCGCGCGTCATGTTCGCCAACAAGCCGATTACCAAGCTGGAGGATATCAACGGCATCAAGATGCGGGTGCCGGAAATCAAGGTCTACGTGAAGCTTTGGGAGACGCTGGGCGCGCGGCCGAGCCGCGTTGCCTGGGCCGAGGTGTTCCTCGGGCTCAAGAGCGGCGTGGTCGACGCGGCCGAAGGTCCGGTTTCAGCGGCTTTTTCTGCCAAGCTGCACGAGGCCGCGAAGCATGTCGCACGTACCGACCATATCTACTCCTCATCGCACATCACGATGAACGAGAAGGCCTATCAAGACCTCGGTCCCGAGCTGCAGGGCGTCGTCGTCGGCTGTGCCAAGGAAGCCGTGGCGTGGGCGCGCAAGCAGGCTGCGGAAGAGACGGAGGACGTGATCGAGAAAATGCGGGTCGCCGGCGCCACCGTGCACAAGGTGGATGTGAACGCCATACGGGCAAAATCGGAATCAGCAGTCGCGGAGATGGAGAAGGACGGTGCCTGGTCGCCGGGCCTGTGGAAAGCGATCCAGGAGATCAACTGAGCGGCTCATTCCGGCGGACGCATCCCACCGCCTCCGCCGGTCGGCCCCCCGCGTCTGAACCACAGGGAATTCCATGGCATCGATGCTGGCTCCTTTCCGGCGCGCGCTTCAGGCCTTGGCTCATGTCGAGCGCGGGCTCGGCGTTGCGTGCATCGCGATCATGGTCGTTGCCATCACGACGCAGGTCTTCACGCGCTACGTGCTGAACCAGCCGATCATCTGGGTCGAGGAGCTTGCCACCTACTGCTTCATCTGGGGGGCCTTCATCGGCGCCAGCCTCGGACTGAAACGTGGCCGCCATGTGCGCATCGAAACCTATGTCAGTCACCTCGGCCAGCGCGGTCAGATCGCCAGCCGCGTCCTGGTCAACCTGATCGTCCTCGCCGTGCTGTGGCTGCTGATGCGCGAGGTCGGCAAGGTGATCGCCATCGAGAGCCGCTCGACGTCGGTTTCCCTGCCGCTCCCGATCCCGCGCGCCTGGTTCTACTCGATCCCGCTGATGGTCGCGTGCGCGTCGATGGCGGTGACCTGTGTCTACCTCATTCTGGCTGAACTCAGCGGATTGAGCGGAAACCGCGCCTTCAATACGCAGCACGGCGTGATGGACCCTCCCACCCAGCCCGAACTACCGGTGTGAAGAAAAGGCCTTATGGACCTCAGCATACTTCTCATGTTTGCAGTCCTCGGTGCGCTGATGGCGATCGAGGTGCCGATCGCCTTCGCCCTCGCCGGCAGCGCTCTCTTCTATCTCATCGTCAACCCATCAGTGCCGCTCACCATCGTCGTTCAGCGCATGGCGCCGGGTATCGACAGCTTCCCGCTGCTTGCCGTGCCGCTCTTCATACTCGCCGGCCAGTTGCTCAACACGGCGGGCATCGCGGAGCGCATCTTCCGGTTCGCGCACGCCCTGGTCGGCCACATCAGGGGCGGGCTCGCCCACTGCAACGTCGTCGCCAGCATGATCTTCTCGGCGATGTCGGGCGTTGCCCAGGCGGATGCCGCGGGGCTCGGCCTGCTCGAAGTCAAAGCCATGCGCGAGCGCGGGTTCGATCCGGCGTTTGCCGCAGCCGTGAGTGCGGCCTCGTCCATCATCGGGCCGATCATCCCGCCGAGCGTCATCATGGTGATCTACGGGCTGCTGGCCCAGGTGTCGGTGGCCGATCTGTTCCTCGCCGGCATCCTGCCCGGGATCACCATGGGCCTGACCATGATGGGGATGATCTACTTCCTCGCCGTGACCGGCCGCATCGTGGCGCCGGTCGAGCCGCGCGCCACGTTTCCCGAGCTCAAGGAAAGTTTCTTGGCCGGCCTGCCGGCGTTTGCGGCGCCGATCGTTCTGGTTGGCGGCCTGGTGCTCGGCATCGCAACCCCGACCGAGCTCGGCGCGATCACCGTCGTCTACGCCATCGCGCTGGGCTTCTGGTACGGCGAGCTGACCTGGCGCCAGGTTTTCGATGCGGCGACCGAAACGCTCGTTTTCTACGGCGTTCTGGTTTTCATCATCTCCGCGGCGGTGCCGTTCGGCTGGCTGATCTCTTTCACCAAACTGCCGGCCGAGCTGGCGCAAGCGGTGCTCGCCTATACCCAGAATCCGGTGCTGATCCTGGCCATCGTCAACCTGTTGCTGCTGTTCCTCGGCTGCTTCATGGAGACGACGGCGATCCTGCTGATCGTCACGCCGACGCTGCTGCCGATCATTCTGGCGGTCGGCATCGATCCCGTGCACTTCGGCATCATCATGTGCCTGAACCTGATCATTGGCGCGGTGACCCCGCCGTTCGGCGTGATCCTGTTCATTATGAAGGATATAGCACAGGTCAGCTTCGGGCGATTGTGCCGGGCGATCCTGCCGTTCTACATTCCGCTCGCATTCACGTTGCTGGTCATCACCTATTGGCCGGCGTTCGTGCTGTTCGTGCCGCAGCTCTTCAAAAACTAGACACTCGGGAAAACGATCCAAGGTGACACCATGCTGACTGCAGAGCAGGTCGACTTCTACAACGAGCACGGCTATCTGATGGTGCCGGACGTTCTCGATCCAACAGAGCTCGCCGAGCTCAGGGCCACGGTTGCCGGCATCGTCGCAGGTGCCGCCAAGGTCACGACCCATACCGACGTCTACGACCTCGAGGACGGCCATACGTCCGAGCATCCCAAAGTCCGGCGCATCAAGACCCCGCACGTTCATTTCGACTATTTCCGCAATCTCGTACGCCACCGCAAGATGACCGGCATTCTGGCGTCACTGCTCGGGCCGAATATTCGCCTGCATGGCTCCAAGCTCAACATGAAGTCTGCGGGCTACGGCGCGCCCGTCGAGTGGCATCAGGACTGGGCCTTCTACCCGCACAGCAACGACGACGTGCTGGCGACGGGGCTGCTGCTCAATGATTGCGCGGAAGAGAACGGACCGCTGCTCGTGATTCCGGGCTCGCATCGCGACAAGGTTTACGATCATCATTCCGATGGCGCGTTCTGTGGCGCGATCACCGGCGAACTCAACCAGATCGACTTCTCGAAGGCGGTGGCGCTGACCGGCAAGGCCGGATCGATGTCGATTCATCACGCGCGCACTCTGCACGGCTCGGCGACGAACCGCTCGAACCAGTCGCGCAACCTGCTGCTGTTCGAATACACGAGTGCCGATGCCTGGCCGCTGCTCGGCGTCACCAACTTTGCCGAGTTTAATGATCGTGTCGTCCTTGGCGAGCCGACCGTCAGCCCCCGCGTTCAGCCTGTGCCCGTGCGCATGCCGTTCCCGCCGGCGAAGAGCCAGGGCTCGATCTACGAGAACCAGCGCGGCGCGAAGGTGAAATACTTCTCCGAGGCCCGGTCCGTGCTTGCCACTTGATCGGCGGCTGCGAGAACAGATCTCGCGCCCGCCCTAAGGCGCGGGTGCCTGGCCGCAAGACGTGTTTCTGGTGCGCCCTCCACCGCGGCCGAGCATGCGCCACGCACCGACGGAACGCCATCGCTGGACGGGGTCATCACGGACCGTTCGGGCATCACTGGTCCACTAACGTCGCTCTTATAACTGTTGGTCTTGACAGGTGACCATTTAGTCACCTATTGTCCGCCCGTGACAGACGACGACCACGTATTCAAAGCGCTTGCTGACCCGACGCGTCGCTTTCTCCTGGATCTCCTGTTTCAGCGCGACGGCCGCACGCTGAAAGAGCTGGAGTCCGGGCTCGAGATGACACGTTTCGGCGTTATGAAGCATCTGAAGGTTCTGGAAGAAGCCGGTCTCGTCGTCACCCGCCGGTCCGGCCGGGAGAAGCTGCATTTCCTCAATGCGGTTCCCATCCGGATGATCCACGACCGGTGGATCGACAAATACACCGAACCGAGGGTCTCCGCGCTGCTGGCGCTCAAGACCGAGCTAGAGAAAAAGGACGAGCCATCATGACGGACAAAAC
>JBKKCB010000127.1:0-2352 GCA_046713545.1 Hyphomicrobiaceae bacterium
GCCGCGATGGCACGCCCTCCGAGCCTCAGCACGCGATACATCTCCGCCACCGCGCGCTCCGGATCGGGCGCATACATCAGGCCGAGCGCGCACAGGGCTGCATCGAAGGCGGCGTCCTCCACAGTCAGCGCCTCCGCATCCATGCGCTCGAAGACGACGTTGGTGATGCCTTTGGCGTCCGCCAGCTTGCGCGCTTCCGCGATCATGTCCTCGGCGATGTCGGTCCCGGTGACCGTGCCCGCCGGTGCAACCGCGGCCGCGGCCCGAAACGTCACCAGGCCGGTGCCGCAGGCGATATCCAGCACCGCCTCCCCCGGCGCGAGGCGCGCCATCTCGAGCAGCACCGTTTGCGCCGGCTCGAGCTGGCTTTGCCAGGAGCGCTCGTAGTGGGGCGCGGCCCTGTCCCAGCCGTACCGCTGCACCCGTTTTTGCAGTCTCGCGTCCATGCCGCCTCGCCTTTCGCAACGCGTGGGACCCTGAACCCGCCGCGTCGCCGGCGCCATGACCGGAACCCTCAGAGTTATTGCCGGGACACCAAAGTGAGCATTGAATCGCCCTGCGATCGCGCTCTAAGCTTCGGCAAAGCCGGCACGTAGCCGTCCTGGAGGGATCGATGGACGTCCTGTCCGAAGTGCTGCGTGTCGTTCGCCTCTCCGGCGCCATCCATTTCTGCGCCGAGTTCTCACAACCCTGGGCCATCCTCACGTCTCCACCGGAGATGCTAGCCTCACGTCTAGTGCCCGGAGCGGAAGCCGTCATTCCCTTCCACATTGCGACCGAAGGGAGATGCTGGCTGTCCTGGGGCAAGGTTGAGCCGATCCCCATAGAGGTCGGGGACGTGGTCGTGTTCGCGCGCGGAGCCCAGCAACGTCCTGGCAAGTGCGCCTGGCGTCACGCCGGTCCCGATCAAGGACATCTACAGGCCCTCTCCTGCGCAGATTACCGTACTGCGCCATGGGGGAGGGGGTGAGGAATGCCGCTTCGTGTGTGGCTTCCTGCATTCGGACCAACGCTTCGGTCCCCTCCTCGATACGATGCCGGCCCTCACCTGCGTGCGCGTTCGTGATGGTGTGTTGCTGCTGGAGACGTTCACGGACACCGGCAGATATGCCGATCCGATTGCGCTCGCTGAGGGGCCCCACTGGTGGCAGGCGGCGATCGGCCACCTCGTCAATGAGACGGCCAAGCCAGGCCCCGGCAATCGCGCAGTGCTGGCACGCCTTTCGGAGCTGCTGTTCATGGAGGTCGTGCGCTGGCAGCTGACTTACATCAGCGAAGGAAACAGCGGCTGGCTTGCAGGCCTCAATGACGCACATGTCGGGCGCGCGCTGAGCCTTATGCACGGCGATCCGGCACGTGCATGGACAGTAGAGGAGTTGGCGCAAGAGTCCGGGATTTCGCGAGCAGCACTGGCCAAGCGCTTTGTCGATCTCGTCGGCGAGACTCCGATCCAGTATCTGGCGGGCTGGCGCATGCATCTGGCGCGCCGCCTATTGCGTGAAAGCAATGCCGGCCTGGCGGAGCTTGCCGGGCGTGTCGGCTATGAATCCGAGGCGGCCTTCAGCCGGGCCTTCCGGCGCGCGGTCGGCATGCCTCCGGCAACCTGGCGCGATGCCAACGCTGCCGTCCCTGACAACCTGGCGGAGGAACCGCTGCGCGAAGGCTCGCTCGCCCGCCCCTAATCCCGTAGCGTCATCCCCGCCCCGCTTGCGCGTCGCGGCGGAGCCGCGCGGAAGCGCAAGCGGAAGTGGGCGGGGACCCAGTCAACCATCGGCTTGCTCGGCTTCGCCCTTGTCAGGATCACAAGGCACCCCCATGCTCAAAGGTTCATGCCTCTGCGGCGCCGTTCGCTGGACCTTTGACGGCACGCCCGTGTCGGCCACCGCGTGCAACTGCACGGCCTGCCGGCGTTACGGCACGCTGTGGGCCTACGACTACGAAGGCGAGCGCATCAAGGTCTCGGGCCCGGCCAAGGCCTACGTCCGCGGCAAGGCCCTCAGCTTCAACTTCTGCCCGGGATGCGGCTGCGTCGCATACTGGCGCAGCCTCAGGCTGAATGAGAAGGGCCAGCGTCGCATCGCCGTCAATCTGAGACTCGCAGAGGACCCGGCCGCCATCGCCACCATCCCCATCGACCACTTCGACGGCCTCGACAGCTTCGACGACCTGCCGCGCGACGGCCGCTGCGTCGCCGACATGTGGTTTTGATCCGGCGCTGGAGCAGTGCCGCAACCAAAGTGTCATCCCGGGCAAGCGCGGGCCAAGGCGTGAGCAATTTGCTGGAGCTTCAGTTCCGGCGCGCGACCCGGGACCCAGAGTCTCGTGCGGAGCACGGCACAGTGATGTGCGGAG
>JBKKCB010000128.1:0-21602 GCA_046713545.1 Hyphomicrobiaceae bacterium
GGCGCCAATGTCTCAGGTCCGAAAGGCTCGCTCGACGGCGCCTATCAATCCTACAGCATCGCCGCCAACGACCAGATCACGAGTGCCGACGCCTATCTCAACGTCATCGTCGCCTATCGCAACAACGCGCCGGTGCTGCTGAAGGACGTTGCCACGGTCGTTGACGGCCTCGAGAACACGAAGATCGGCGGCTGGTATCAGGGCACGCCGGCCGTCATCATCAATGTGCAGCGGCAGCCCGGCGCCAACGTCATCGAAACCGTCCGGCGCCTCAAGGCGGAACTGCCGCGCCTGCAGCGCGCCATGCCGAGCGACGTCAAGCTCACCATCGTGCACGACCGCACCGGCCTGATCCGCGCCTCCGTCCGCGACGTGCAGTTCACGTTGGTGCTGAGCGTTGGTCTCGTCATTCTCGTCGTGCTGCTGTTCCTGCGCACGATCCGGGCCACCATCATCGCCGGCGTTGCCCTGCCGATGTCGCTGGTGGCCACGTTCGGCATCATGTGGTTCTGCGGCTTCAGTCTCGACAACCTGTCGCTGATGGCGCTCACCATCGGCACCGGCTTCGTCGTCGACGACGCCATCGTCATGATCGAAAACATCGTCCGGCATATCGAAGATGGCGAGGACCCGATGCAGGCCGCGCTCGATGGCGCGCGCGAAATCGGCTTTACCGTCATCTCGCTGACGATGTCGCTGATCGCGGTGTTCATTCCGCTGCTGTTCATGACGGGCCTCGTCGGCCGCATGTTTCGCGAGTTTGCGCTCACGCTTACCATTGCCGTCGTTGTTTCGGCCGTCGTGTCGCTGACGCTCACGCCCATGATGTGCGCGCGCATGCTGCGGCCTAAGGCCGAAGGCCGCGGCAACTGGCTGACGCGTCTGGCCAACCGCGCCGTCGACGGCACGGTGGCTGCCTATGGCCGCAGCCTGAACTGGGTGCTGCGCCATCAGCGGGCGACGCTCTGGCTGACGGCCCTAACCGTCGTGGCGACGGTCTGGCTCTATGTAGCCGCACCCAAGGGCTTCCTGCCGCAGCAGGACGCCGGCCTCATCATGGCGACGCTCGAGGGCGGGCCCGATACGTCCTTCGCCGAGATGGATCGCCTCCAGGCCACGGCCACCGATGCGATCCGCAAGAACCCGGCCGTCGAGGGCGTCGTCTCGATCATCGGCGTCAGCGCCATCAACATTACCCCGAACGCCGGCCACCTGAAGATCACGCTGAAGCCGCGCGAGCAGCGGCAGTCCAACATCAACGACGTCATCGCGCAGCTGCAGCAGGCGACGTCGCAGACGCCCGGCCTCACCGTGTTTTTCCAGTCCGTGCAGGACATCCAGATCAGCACCAAGGTGAGCCGCGCGCAGTACCAGTACACGCTGGTCGGCAGCGATGCCGCCGAGGTGTCATCCTGGGCCACCCAGCTTACGGACGAGCTGCGCAAGTCGCCGGTGCTGCGCGAGGTCGTGTCGGAGGCGCAGGACGGAGGCTTGCGCGCCCTCGTCAGTGTCGACCGTGAGACCGCCGGCCGCCTTGGCATCTCCATGCAGGCGATCAACGACGCGTTGAACGATGCTTTCGGCCAGCGGCAGATTTCGACCATCTACGGCCAGGCCAACCAGTATCGCGTCGTCCTGGAAGCCATGGCCCAGTACCAGAGCGATCCATCGGCGTTATCGCGTGTCTACGTGCCGGGCCCCAACGGCGTGCAGGTTCCGCTGAGCTCGGTGGCGCGCATCGAGCGCCGCATCGCGCCGCTCGCCGTCTACCGGCAGGATCAGTTTCCGTCCGTGACGCTGAGCTTCAATCTGGCGCACGGTTCCGCGCTGAGCGATGCCGTCGCCGCCATCAGTGCGGCCCAGCAGGCGATCGCCATGCCGACATCCATCTCCGGCAGCTATTCGGGCGATGCAGACGAGTTCTCCAAGTCGCTCGCCGGCCAGCCGTGGCTCATTCTCGCCGCCATCATCACCATCTACATCGTGCTCGGCGTGCTGTATGAGAGCTTCATCCATCCCTTCACGATTCTGACCACGCTGCCGTCGGCCGGCATCGGCGCAGTGTTGGCGCTGCTCTTGTTCGGCTACGACCTCTCCCTGATTGCGCTGATCGGCATCGTCCTTCTCATGGGCATCGTGAAGAAGAATGCCATCATGATGATCGATTTCGCGCTCGAGGCCGAACGCACCCGCGGCATGTCTCCGCGCGATTCGATCGTCGAGGCCGCGCTCCTGCGCTTCCGGCCGATCATGATGACGACGCTCGCGGCGCTGTTGGGCGCGCTGCCGCTGGCCATCGAGGGCGGCGCGGGCTCTGAGCTGCGCAATCCGCTCGGCGTCACCATCATCGGCGGTCTGGTGTTGAGCCAGCTGCTCACGCTCTACACCACACCGGTCATCTATCTCGCCATGGAGCGCCTCAAGCTGCGGCTGACCGGTACGCCATCATCGGCCCGCATCTCGCTCGATGACGCGCCGCGGACACCCGCCGAATAGCCATGAACTTCTCGCGCCCCTTCATCGAACGCCCGATTGGCACCACGCTCCTGGCGATCGGACTGTTCCTGATCGGCCTGGTCGCCTATCGCTTCCTGGCGGTCGCCAGCTTGCCGAGCGTCGAGTTTCCCACCATCAGCGTCACGGCAAGCCGGCCCGGCGCGGACCCCGCGACCATGGCCGCAACCATTGCCGCGCCGCTCGAGCGCCGCCTCGGCGAGATCGCTGGCGTGAACGAGATGACGTCGGTCAGCTCGCTGGGCTCGAGCCGCATCTCCATCCAGTTCGACCTGGGCCGCAACATTGATGGCGCCGCGCGCGACGTCCAGGCCGCCTTGAACGCGGCCGCCGCCGATCTGCCGGGCGACCTGCCCACCCTGCCGACCTTCCGCAAGGCCAATCCCTCAGCGGCGCCCATTCTCATTCTGGCGCTGACCTCGAAGGCCATCTCCGCCAGCGGCCTATACGACGTGGCCGATACGGTGATCGCGCAGCGCATCTCGCAGGTGGATGGCGTCGCCGAGGTCCAGGTCAGCGGCGCCGAGCAGCCGGCCATCCGCGTGCGGGTCAATCCGGCGTTGCTCGCTTCTATCGGCGTCAGCATGGAGGACGTGCGCACGGCCATCGTCAACGCCAATGCGGTGGCACCTCTCGGCATCATCGATGGCGACAAGCAGGCGGTGGCCATCGAAACCAATGCCCAGCTGCGCCAGCCCGAAGACTACAAGACGCTGGTCGTGAAGACGTCCAACGGCACTGTCGTGCGCCTGTCGTCGGTGGCGACGATCGATCAGGCCACGCGCAATTCACGCTCGGCCGCGATGTTCAACAAGGACCCGGCCATCCTTCTGACCATCACCAAGCAGGGCGACGCCAATGTCGTGGACACGGTAGATCGCATCCGGGCGCTCATTCCGGAGATCAAGCGCTGGATTCCGCCCTCGGTCGAGATCTCGGTCTTGTCTGACCGCACCAACACGTTGCGCGCCAGCATCGCTGACATGCAACTGACCCTGGTGCTCGCCATCGCTCTGGTGATGCTCGTGGTGTTCGTGTTCCTGCGCCGGGCAACGCCGACGATTGCGGCAGGCGTCACCGTGCCGCTGTCTCTGGCGGGCACCTGCGCCGCCATGTGGCTCGCGGGATTCTCCATCAACAACCTGACGCTGATGGCGCTCGCCGTCTCCGTCGGCTTCGTCGTTGATGACGCCATCGTCATGATCGAGAATATGTTCCGCAATCTCGAACGCGGCATGTCGCCGATGCGTGCCGCCTTGGACGGCGCGCGCCAGATCGGCTTCACCGTTGTCTCGATCAGCATCTCGTTGGTCGCGGCCTTCATTCCGCTGCTCTTCATGACCGGCGTCGTCGGCCGCCTGCTGCGCGAGTTCTCGGTGACGCTGGTGTTCGCCATCGTGGTGTCGATGGTCGTGTCGCTGTCCGTCACGCCAATGATCTGCGCACATTTCGTGCGCGCCCCGACCGGGACGCCCACCCGCTTCGACCGGATCGTCGAGGGCGTTCTGGGCGCGCTGAGCCGCGGCTATGCCCGGTCGCTCGAGGTGGCGCTGCGCTTCCGCGTCCTGATGCTCATCCTCATGGCCGCGACCATCGCGCTGACGGTCCACCTGTATATCAAGACGCCCAAGGGCTATTTCCCGCAGGACGATACGGGCCTGGTGTTCGGCTCGACCCAGGCCGCGCAGGACATCTCCTTCGAGGCCATGGCGAAACTTCAGAACCGGGCGCTCGATATTGTGCTGACCGATCCGGCCGTTGCCGGTGTCGGCTCGTCTGTCGGCGCCTCCGGCTTCAACGCTTCTGTCAATCGCGGCCGCATGTTCATCAGCCTCAAGCCGCTCGATGAGCGCGGGGGCCTGACGACCGCGCGTGTCGTGGATCGCTTGCGGCGGTCGGTGGCCAATATCGAAGGGCTGAATGTGTTCATGACGCCCGCACAGGATATTCGTACCGGGGCCCGGCAAAGCAGCTCTGCCTATCAGATCACGCTTTGGAGCGCCGAAATCGACGAGCTTTATACCTGGGTGCCCAAGGTGCTCGAAAAGCTCCAGACGGTGCCCGAGATCACCGACGTCAACAACGACCGCGAGCAAGGCGCGCTGCAGGCGAGCATCACCATCGATCGCATGACGGCCGCCCGCCTCGGCGTCGACATACGGGACATTGACAGCGCACTCAGCAACGCCTTCTCGCAGCGGCAGGTGTCCACCATCTACACGGCGCGCAATCAGTACAAGGTCATCCTGGAGATCGATCCGCGCTTCCAGCGCGAGATTGCCGATATCGGACGGATATACGTGCCGGGCAGGGGCGACGTGCAGGTGCCCCTCGCCACCGTGATCAAGGTCAACCGCACGGTTGCTCCCCTCGTCGTCAATCATCAGGGCACATTTCCGGCCGTGACCTTCTCCTACAACCTGCCGCCGGACACGACACTGGAGGCCGCGACCCAGGCCATCGATCAGGCCGTCGCCGAGCTGCACATGCCCGACTCGATTCGCGTCGAAGCCGCCGGCGACGCCAAATCGTTCGCGCTGCAAGCCAATACGCAACCACTTCTGATCCTTGCCGCCCTGCTGGCCGTCTATATCGTCCTCGGCGTGCTCTACGAGAGCCTGGCCCACCCGCTGACGATCATTTCCACGCTGCCGTCAGCCGGTCTCGGCGCGCTCATCGCGCTGCGTCTGGCCGGCATGGAGCTGTCGATCATCGCCTTCATCGGCATCATTCTGCTGATCGGCATCGTCAAGAAGAACGGCATCATGCTGGTCGACTTTGCGCTGGAGGGCGAGCGCCAGCGCGGGCTCACGCCCGAACGTGCCATCTACGAGGCCTGCCTGGAACGCTTCCGCCCGATTCTCATGACGACGATGGCGGCGTTGCTTGGAGCGGTTCCCTTGGCGTTCGCGGCGGGACCTGGCTCAGAACTGCGGCGCCCGCTCGGCATCGCCATCATCGGTGGACTGATCGTGTCGCAGGTGCTGACGCTTTACACGACACCCGTCATCTACCTGCTGCTCGACAAGCTGCATCGGCGGCTGGGCGGCGGACGCGCGATCGCGCCCCGCAATGCGGTTGCCCAGACGGCAGCTCATTGAGGGATTGCTCAGCTCGATCTCGCTTGCCGTCGACCCATTTTCTCATTCCCGGCCAAACTGCTTCTTGCGCAGCGCTAGGCTGGTCCGCCGAAACACTGCTGATTTGCTATCGCCGTTCTCCCAAAGCGGCTATATGCTTTCGCAAGCTTGTCCGGACAAATCGAGCAGACAAAGGTCATTACGGCAAGCGGAGGGAACGCGTTTTCATGACTGCGGCATACCCGCATTTGTTCAAGCCCATTCAATTGGGCCGGATCGAAGCCAAGAACCGCGTCATGCGGGTCGCGACGACGTCGAACCTCGCCGATCGCAACCGCGTCGGCGAGCGTCTCTACGAGTTCTACCGGACGCTGGCCAAGGGCGGCGTCGGCACCATCGTGACGGAGGCGTTGCGCGTCTCCTCGCAGGAGGCCTACGGCGCGGGCGCACTCGTCGTGCACGACCGCGCCTCCCTGGAAGGGCTGCGCCGTCTCTCCGATACGTGCCATGCCGAAGGTGCGCTGCTGATCGGCCAGCTCAACCACGGCGGCCGGCAGCATCTGGCGTCGCGCGTCATACCCCACTCTGTGGCCCCATCAGCCGTGGCGTGCCCGCGCAGCGGCGGCGTTCCGCACGCGCTCTCGACGCGCGAAGTGCGCGAGATGGTCGAGACCTTCATCATGTGCGCCGTCCACTGCATCGAGGCCGGCATGGATGGCGTCGAAATCCACGGCGCGCAGGGCCACCTCATCCAGCAGTTCGTCTCGCCCTTCTCCAACCGGCGCGATGACGAGTACGGCGGCAACCTCGAGAAGCGGCTGGAGTTCCCGCGCCAGATCATCGAGGGCGTCCGGCGCCGCCTCGGCCGCGGCCCCATCGTCGGCTATCGCCTCGGTGTCGAGGAGTTCACAGAGGGTGGCCTGACCATCGAGCAGACGCTCGAAACCGCCCGGCGCCTAACCGTCGACGGACACCTGAATTACCTGTCGTTGAGCCAGGGCAACTTCAACACCATCGAGACGCATCTGCCGGACCGGCACTGGCCCATTCTCGCCTTCCGCAACCTGCATGCGCGCTTCAAATCGGAGGCGAATGGCGTGCCGATTGTGGCCAGCACGCGCATCCAGGGCCCGGAACAGGCCGAGAGCGTGCTGGCGGCCGGCGAAGCCGACATGATCGGCATGTGCCGCGCCTTGCTCGTGGACCCGGACTGGCCGAACAAGGCACGGCGGGGCAAGGCCGAGGACATCCGCAGGTGCATCGCCTGCAACCAGTGCTGGGGCTGGATCTCCGGCGGCGAGCCCATCGCTTGCGCCACAAACCCTACGGCGGGACGCGAGTATCAGTGGAAGAAACTGGTCCCCGTCGAGATCCCGCGCCATGTCGTCGTGGTAGGCGGCGGTCCGGGGGGCCTGGAGGCGGCGCGTGTTGCCGCGCTTCGCGGTCATCGCGTGACGCTGCTTGAAGCCGGTGACGAACTCGGCGGGCGCCTGAGCCACGTGCATGAAGTGCCGAACCACGCCGAGATGCGCAACCTGTTCGATTTTCTCATCCCGCAGGCCAAGAAAGCCGGCGTCACCATCAAGATGGGCACACGCGGGACGGTTGAAAGTATTCTCGCCGAGAATCCTGACGACATCATCGTCGCAACCGGCGCTACGGCGGTAGCCCCGGAGATCGGCGGCGACGGCTCCGTGCCCGTTCTCACGGGCGATGATAGCGTTGCCTTGGCGGGGCGCGATGGCCGCAACGTGGTGATGATGGACGAGGATGGCTACTACTGGAGCGCGGCCATGGCGGAAAGCCTGGCGTCGTCCGGCAAACACCTGACGATCGCCGCCCGCTTCTTCGAAGTCTTCCGCGAAATCCCGATGGTGTCGCGCATCGCCACGCTGCGGGAGATGGATCGCCACGGCGCCGAGTTGAAGCCCAATATGTTCGTCGCGCGCGCCTCGAATGGTGGTGTGGTCTTGAGCCATTATCTCACCGGGCGCGAGGAGGTGGTCGAGGACGTCGCGGCCATCGTCTGGGTCGGCGCCGCCAAGGCCAACGGATCACTGGTCGAAGAGTTGCGCGAGGCCGGCGTCGAGAAGACCCGCATCCGCATCGTCGGCGACGCTTATTCGCCGCGGCGCCTGCCGCAGGCGCTGGTCGAGGCCCATGCCGCCGCACGCGCGATCGGCTCTCCGGTGCTGATGTGAGCGGCATGCGCGTCGAAAAGGCGCTCAATCTGTTTTGGATCGCGCTCGGGCTCGCGATTGCGAGCCTGTCTTCCCGCTATACGCTCCTCGACACCGCAGGCCCGGGAGGCGGCTTCCTTCCCCTCGCCACCGGGCTGATTATCGCGGCGTGCGGGCTCTTTCTCATGTTCTCGTCGGCAGATGCAGAGCCCGAGGACTGGCCTGCCGCGAGCGTCTGGCTTCGCATGGGGACTATCGTGGCCGGGCTTGCGGCCATCGCGATCGTCATGCCGTATCTCGGCTTCATTCTGACGGTCGTACCTGTGATGATCGTGCTCATGCAGGCTGTCGAGCGGCAGAGTTGGATAACCGTCTTGTCGGTCTCTATCGTGTCGACGTTCGCCGTGTATTTCCTGTTTACGCGCCTGCTCGGGACGGCGCTCCCGCGCGGCTTGCTCGGGTTCTGAGGGCAAGCCATGGACATTCTTCAGGGCTTGATTCACGGCTTCAGCGTCATCCTCGAGCCGCAGAACCTGCTCTACTGCTTCCTCGGCTGTCTCATCGGCACGCTGATCGGCGTCCTGCCGGGCGTCGGTCCCCTCGCAGCGCTGTCGGTACTGCTGCCGGTGACCTTCGTCCTGCCACCCGTCGGCGCCATCGCCATGCTGTCCGGCATCTTCTACGGCGCCATGTACGGCGGCTCGACCACGTCGATCCTGGTCAATATTCCAGGCGAAGCGGCATCCGTCGTCACCTGTCTCGACGGCCACATGATGGCCCGGCAAGGCCGGGCCGGGGCCGCATTGGGCATGGCAGCGATTGGCTCGTTCATTGCCGGCACCATCAGCGTCGTCGGGCTGACGCTGTTCTCGCCGATGCTGACCTCTGTGGCGCTTAAGTTCGGACCGCCCGAAAACTTCGCCGTCATCGCGCTCGGCTTCGTGGCCACCATTTTCATGGTGCAGGGATCGGCGGCCAAGGGCTTCATCGTCATGGCGCTCGGCGTGTTCTGCGCCTGTATCGGCATCGATCAGGTCAATGGCAAGGAACGCTTCACGTTCGGCTTCATCAACCTGACGAACGGCTTCGACCTCGTTCCCGTCGTGATCGGCCTGTTCGGCATCTCCGAAATTCTGATGAACATGGAGCAATCGGCGCAGCGCAAGGCCATCACCGACAAGATCAGGGGACTTCTTCCGACCTTGGACGACTGGAAAGCCTCTTGGAAACCGGTCCTTCGCGGCAGCGGCCTGGGTTTCGGGCTCGGCATTCTGCCCGGCGGCAATCCGGTGACGGCCTCGTTCGTCTCCTATGCGCTCGAGCGGCGTCTCGCCAAGGACCCGAAACGCTTCGGCAAGGGCGCCATCGAGGGTGTGGCGGGTCCGGAATCGGCCAACAACTCTGCCGTCGCAGGCGGCATGATCCCCCTCCTGTCGCTTGGCTTGCCCAGCAACGCCGTGACGGCGCTGCTGCTCGGCGCGCTCGTCATCCAGAACGTCACGCCCGGACCATTGCTGGCGGCGCAGCGGCCCGACGTGTTCTGGGGTGTCATCGCCAGTATGTATCTGGGCAACGTCATGCTGCTGATCCTCAATCTGCCGCTGATCGGCCTGTGGGTGCAGCTTCTCCGCGTGCCTTATCGCATCTTGTTTCCGCTGGTGCTGCTCCTGTCGGTTGTTGGCGCCTACTCGGCCAACAAGAATGTCTTCGATTTGTGGATCATGCTGGGCTTCGGCGTTGGCGGGTACCTGCTGCGCAAAATGCACTACGAGCTGGCGCCCTTCGCCTTTGCCATGGTCCTGGCGCCGCAGCTCGAGCAGGCCTTGCGTCAGTCGCTGATCATGTCGCGCAACAGCCCGATGATTTTCGTCGAACGGCCGATTGCTGCCGGCTTGCTGTTCGTCGTGGCGGCGCTCATCGTGGCGCTGTTCTTCGGGCTCAGGCCCCGCACCGCCGGTTCCGAAACAAGCTCTTAGGCACTTCGACAGGGAGAAACGCAACGATGCAACTGATGAAACGATTTCTAATGACGCTGATGGCACTCCTCGCCATCGGCACGCTGCCGGCGCTGGCGCAGAGCGAGGCCGAGACGAAGGGCAAGATCAAAAGCCTCCAGCCCAAGGACTTCCCGAAAGACCCGCTCGAGTTCGTCGTCGTCTATCCGGCTGGCGGCGGCATGGACGTGGCGACGCGCATTCTGGCCAAGTACGTGGAGAAATGGTCGGGCCAGAAGACCATCGTCACCAACAAGGTCGGCGGCGGCGGCATGGTGGGCCACACCTATCTCGCCACGCAGGCTCCCAATGACGGCCACACCATCGGCGTGGTCGCGAGCTTCTTTTGGGATGATGGCTGGCTGAGGTCGGAAGGCAAGTTCGACTACACCTATCTCGAGCCGCTGGCTTTCATCAATTACGATCCGACCACCTGGATCGTGCGCACTGACGGCCCGCTCAAGGACAAGGGCCTGAAGGACATCGTCGGCCTCCTCAAGGAGAAGCCCGGCGAACTGAAGGTGGGCGTCGTCCCCGTGACCTCCAACGAGTTCATCGCCGAGCAGATGGAAGCGCTGTCGAACGGCGGCAAGATCACCAAGGTGCCGTTCCAGGGCGGCGCTCCGTCAATTACGGCGCTGCTGGGCGGGCACGTGGACATCAGCTTCGGCTATCTCGCCGAGTACCGTGGGCATCTCGAGGCCGATAAGGTCAAGATCATCGGCCAGGCCAACACCGAGCGCGTGCCGAGCCTCAAGGACGTCCCCACGTTCAACGAGGCACTGGGCGTCAACGATATGGTGTGGCTCGCCTGGCGCTACGCTGCCGTACCGCGCGGGACGCCCGCCGACCGCAAGGCCTATCTTGAGGCCGCGCTGAACGCGGCGCTCAACGATCCGGAAATCGTACCGGAATACGCCAAGACCGGCTCGACCATGGACACCAAGCGCATGAACAGCGCCAAGGCGGTGACCGACGAGGTCAACAAGCTCGCCAAGCTCGAGTACGACTTCTTCATCAAGACCGGCCGCATCAAGAAGTAGCAACCGTGGATGGGCGGCTCTGCAGAGCTGCCCATCTCTGCATCAGAACAATGGGAAACGTCTGAAATGGGAAGTTTTGAAAAGCGCAGCATCAACGTCGATACCGCTCAGATCGCCATATCCGCTGGCGTCGCCAAGGCGAAGCAGTTGGGCTTCAACATGAGCATCGCCATTTGCGACGAAGCCGGCGCCCTGAAATCGTTCGTGCGCATGGATGGCGCGTCCGACACGTCGCTGCGGATCTCGCAGGACAAGGCCTACACGTCCGCGAGCCTCGGTTTGGCGACCCACGCGTTCTGGGATTTCGTAAAGAACGACCCGCCGCTCCTGCATGGCATCGTCAACTACCCGCGCATGATCGTGTTCGGCGGCGGCTATCCCATCAAGGAAGGCGGCAAGCTCATCGGGTCGATCGGGGTGTCGGGCGGTCACTACAGCGACGACATGGAGGTTGCACGCGCGGCGCTGCAGGCCATCGGCGCGCCTATCGGCTGACGATCGGACTGGGCTCGAACCGAGGCTCAGATCCCGGACCACGGGACGAAGCCTACCGGAGGAGGAAACACCATGACCCCGGCACATTGCTGGCTATTGTTCGTATCGCTGCTGCTGGCTGCCGCCCCGGCACCCGCGCTGGCGCAAAGCGAGGCCGACATCAAGGCCAGGCTCAAGAGCCTGCAGCCGAAGGACTACCCCAAGGATCCCCTCGAGTTCGTCGTCGTCTATCCGGCCGGCGGCGGCATGGACGTGACGGCGCGCATCCTCGCCAAGTACGTCGAGAAGTGGACCGGCGCCAAAACCATCGTCACCAACAAGGTGGGCGGCGCCGGCATGGTGGGCCACACCTATCTCGGCGCACAGGCGCCCAATGACGGCTACACCATCGGCGTCGTCTCGACCTATTGGACCGATGCCTTTCTGCGCGCTGAAGGCAAGTTCACCTACAAGAGCCTCGAGCCGATGGCTTTCATCAACTACGATCCGGTCACCTGGATTGTCCGCAGCGATGGCCCCTTCAAGGGCAAGTCGCTGAAGGATATCGCCGCCTACACCAAGGAGAAGCCCGGCGAGCTCAAGGTCGGCCTGGTGCCCGGCATCTCGAGCGAGTTCATCGCCGAGCAGATGGAGCGCATCTCCGGCGGCAAGATCACCAAGGTGCCCTTCCAGGGTGGCGCGCCTTCCGTCACGGCGCTGCTCGGCGGGCATATCGACGTCAGCTTCGGCTTCTTCGGCGAGTACCGAGGACACCTGGAAGCCGGCAAGATCACTCCCGTCGCCGTCGCGGCCGTCGAGCGCCTGCCCAATCTTCGCGACACGCCGACCTTCAACGAGGCGCTCGGCATCGACGAGATCGTCTGGGCGGCCTGGCGCTATGCGGGCGTGCCGAACGGCGTGGCGCCCGAGCGCAAGGCCTGGCTCGAGGCGGCACTGAACGCGGCCCTCAACGATCCCGAGATCGTGCCCGAATACACCAAGACCGGGGCCATCATGGATCGCCAGCGTCTCGGCTCGGCGTCAGCTGTTGCCGCGGAAGTCGACACCTTGGCAAAGCGCGAGCGCGCCTTTTTCGTCAAGACCGGACGCCTGAAAGAGTAAGATGGCGCGCCATGCGCCGGCGTCGTGCGATCAGCGGCCTTCGCAAGGGAGGGATGTCATGGTCCAATTGCTGCGCTGGATGACGGTGGCCTGCGTGCTTGTCGCCCTCGGCCCAATGTCTGCACATGCGCATAGCGAGGCGGAAATCAAGGCCAGGCTCAAGAGCTTGCAGCCGAAGGACTTTCCCACCGACCCGCTGGAGCTCGTGGTGGTCTATCCACCGGGCGGAGGCATGGACCTGACGGCCCGGATCCTCGCCAAATATTTGGAAAAATGGACCAGCCACAAGGTCATCGTCACGAACAAGGCCGGCGGTGGCGGCATGGTCGGCCACACGTTCCTTTCGACGCAGGCGCCCAACGACGGACACACCATCGGCGTCATTGCCAGTCTGTTTTGGGGTGATGGCTTCCGGCGCTCGGAGGGCAAGTTCGACTACAAGAGCCTCGATCCTGTTGCCTTCATCAACTACGACCCCGTCACGTGGCTGGTGCGCAGCGACGGTCCGTTCAAGGACAAGACGCTCAAAGACCTTGCTGCCTACGCCAAGGAGAAACCGGGCGAACTCAAGGCCGCCGTCACGTCGGGCAGCTCATCTGAGTTCATCCCCGAGCAAGTGGAAGAGATCAGCGGCGGCAAGATCATCAAGGTGCCGTTCCAGGGCGGCGCACCGTCCATCACCGCACTGCTGGGAGGTCACATCGACGTGAGCTTCGGCTATCTCGCGGAGTACAAGGGCCATCTCGACGCCGGCAAGGTGCAGGTCATTGGCGTCACCAACACGGAGCGCTCCCCGGCTCTGCCCGATGTGCCGACCTTCAACGAGGTTTTCGGCGTCAAGGACATCGTCTGGGTGGCGTGGCGCTATGTGGCGCTGCCGCGCGGCGTCGCGCCGGAGCGCAAGGCGTGGCTGGAGGCGGCATTCAATGCCGCCCTCAACGATCCGGGCATCGAGCCCGAGTACGCTCGCACCGGCGGCATCATGCAGGCAAAGCGGTTGGACAACGCGCAAGCGGTCACCGCCGAGGTTGAAAAGCTCGCTAACCTCGAGCGTGATTTCCTGATCAAGACGGGGCGGCTGAAGCCATAAAGGATGACCCGGTCATCGTCATAGGTTCGCGCGATCAAATGAGCCGCGCTTCAGGGATTTCGCAGCCCTGTGTCCCGGCGTCTTGCGGACAAACTCTGCGGAACATGACGACGCGCTCGTAGCCCAGGTCCTCCAGAATGCGGCCTGAGATATAGCGCTGGCCGCTCGCCATGCGGCTGACGAAGGCGCATGACACGCCAAGATGCTTTGCGTACAGGCTCGTGCCGCCGTGACGGCCAATTGTTTCACGCAGAAACTGGGTCAGAACGTCATTCGAGATCAGGTCCATGGGGCCACCTCTTACCGTCAACACAGGTACGACCCTGTGTCGCCGTTGGACCCGTTTTGGTTCATCTCGCAGGATATTTTCGGATGCGCTTGGCGCCGGCGGCCGTGGCCGCCTGGATTTACAGCTCCGGCGGGACCGGCAGGGGCAACGAACGCACGCCATCGGCGTTGCTGCGATGGAAGCTCTCGATTAGCGCTGGCGAATTGGCGGGACCCCTCGGGCTGTACTGAGCTTGTGGTGCGGCTGCCTCGGCGCTTCGCTCGAACATGCGCGCCGTGATCTCGCGCATATCCTCGGCGCCGAGCAGATAGGCGGCTTGCAGAGCAGTGTGGAATTCCTGTGTCGTCATACGCGATACTCCCTGAAAGGAATGATACTGGAGTGCGTATGTGGCAACAAATTGAGCGAGTTGACGCCTATGCGCGCCCCGGCCTTGCCCTGCAGAACGGCACGGCCGGGATCGCATCCAGCGTTACCAGTAGCCCGGCGTTGTCCAACCGGCTAAACGATACGGCCATCATCAATGTGACATCACCCTGACACCGTCCAGACGCCACGACCCATGCGAGGAGCCGAATGAACTGGAAGCCCATCACAGACTATGTGGAGCCCGATTGGGATAGCGGCCGCGCCGCCGCGCCGATGCTGCTTTGGCGCGAGAAAAAGGGGGGTGCGGTGTATGGCTTCATCCGCGACGGAGAGGTCTTCGACCACAACTGGGTCTACGTCTGCGACGCCAACAAGGTCACGCACATTGCCGAAATCACCCCACCCGTCGGCGCCGCTGCCTCCGCCGAGGCGCGCAAATAATGGGCGCAACGCCGTCTATCCGAGGCGGCCGGGTTCCAATCCCGCGCTGATTGGCAGGTCCATTGGCCTGCCTCTTGCCACGCTCCGGCCGTATCGACACCTTCAGCTTGAAGGCTGACTATTCGATTCGACGGAGAACCTCGATGCTGACGATCTGGGGTGTCGTCCTCGCAGCTCTGGGCATTCTGGTCGGCGTATTTCTGCCGCGTCTGCTGCCTCGGCTGTTTTCGGGCAAAGGCATGCTCCCCAACATTGCCGGGGTTGCCCTGGTCGCCCTGGGTGCGGGGATGCAGATCTACGATACGTGGTCACGGCTCCCGGCGCACTGCCAGTCGCTGATGACCCTGTCCTGCCCTGCCCAAGCTCCGAGCGCGGCCAAGGCGAAGCGGCGATAGGCCGCTGGCGTCACCCGCATTCCGGAAAGACGGCTTTGTCCTGGTATGGTTCAAATCGAACCCCCCTTTGTTGGGGCGGTCAGACGGCATAAGGCGGCTTGTCAACTTCCGTGATGTATACCTGCGGAAAACAGGGAAGCTTGCGTCATGATTTACTCCGTCTGGCGGGTCGCCGCGGTCGCCTATTTCCTTCTGGGAACGACCGGCGTGCTGATGAAGATGTTCAACCCGGGTTATGCCGGGGGCAGCCGGGCCGTCGTCACGGCGGTGGTGCTGATGATCGGTTCCGGCTGGTGGCTCTACAAGAACGAGATCCAGCCCAAGCTGGCCTCAGACGGCCACGACGGCGGTCTGGCTCACTCTTAGAGCTGACTCAAGCCCTTGATTTCATTGGAGCGGGCGATGGGATTTGAACCCACGACCCTCACGTTGGCAACGTGATGCTCTACCCCTGAGCTACACCCGCATCCTGAAAGGCAGCCGCCATCTGAGGCAGCGCCCGCGTTATATGCTGCAAGCGGATCGGGAATGCAAGCGCATCCCGGCGGCATCACGGATCTCGGCTAGATGGCTTGCGCGGCCCGCTCGACGCCGTTACATGAGCGCCACGCCGCCCCTACAACCGGATGCCATGCCCGCCACCCGATCAGACCTCTTCGCGCGCCTCGATCAGCTTGGGATATCCACGACCACCGTCGATCATCCCGCGGTTTTTACCGTCGCGGAAAGCACCGGCCTCGAGCGGTCCCTCGCGGGCGGACATACCAAGAATCTGTTCCTCAAGGACGCGAAAGACCGCCTGTTCCTGGTCATCGCCCAGAGCACCAACCCGGTCGATCTGAAAACCCTGCACAAAACCCTGGGCTGCGCCCGCCTGAGCTTCGGCAAACCGGAGCTTCTGATGCGAGTGTTGGGTGTGCCGGCTGGCTCCGTGACCGCCTTCTCCCTCATCAACGATCGAGAGAAAAGCGTCAGCGTCGTGATCGATGCCGCCTTGATGCACCATGACAGCATCAACTGCCATCCGCTCGAAAACACGGCAACGACCAACATTTCGCGTGACGACCTGTTGAAATTCATTCGCGCTTGCGGTCATGATCCCCGGATTGTGGGGTTGAGCGAGCCTGCGGTTCCCGAGACGACTGAGGCGGCATCAGCCCCCAATCCGTGAGACCCTTCGCCTCGGCTGGAGCGAACGCGATGAAGCGGCCGGCGATCCTCTCCGATGATGCGCAAGTGGCTGCTGCGTGGACCGCCGCGTCTGCTGTTCTTGATCCCGAAATCCCCGTTCTGACGCTGGCGGATCTGGGTGTTCTGCGCAGCGTGGAGCGGCGCGGGGCACACATCGTGATCAAGCTCACGCCGACCTACACGGGCTGTCCCGCAACACTCGCGATCAAACTCGACGTCGAGGCCGCACTGCACGCCGCAGGCTTGCATGACGCGCGCGTCGAGACCGTCCTGTCACCGCCCTGGACGACTGACGAGATCACGCAAGACGGACGCCGCAAGCTGCGTGAATACGGCATCGCCCCTCCGGCAGAGGGTACGGCGCGGCGTTCGCCATTTGGCAAAGACACCGTCCAGTGCCCCCGGTGCAGTTCGGTGAATACCGTGCGGATTTCGGAGTTCGGCTCCACCGCATGCAAGGCCCTGTGGCGCTGCGCGGACTGCCGCGAGCCGTTCGACTATTTCAAATGCCTGTAGTCGCGGGCGCGCACGATTATTATGCTTTGCGGATCGTCGAGGTCCGGCATGAGACGTCTGATGCCATATCGGTGAGCTTCGAGGTGCCGGACGCTCTGAGGCCGGTCTTCGTCAGCAAGCCGGGTCAGCACCTCGGCGTGCGCGCGACCATAGACGGTGAGGAGCAGCGGCGATCCTATTCGATCTGGTCGCGCCCGGACGAGGTTCACCCCCGCATTGCCATCAAGCAGGTGGCGGGCGGCCTGTTTTCGGTGTGGGCCAGCAACACACTGGCTGCCGGTCAAACGCTCGATGTCATGCCGCCCGCAGGCCGGTTTGTTCTGCCGGCGGGTGACGGTACGCGGCGCCATATTCTGGCATTCGCCGCCGGTTCGGGGATCACGCCCATCATGGCGATGATTGCGCATGCGCTGGCGCATGAGCCGGAAACGCATTTTACGCTCGTCTACGGCAACCGGGCGCCGCAATCGATTCTGTTCCGCGAACATCTCGAAGACTTGAAGGACCGGCACCTCGACCGGTTCACGGTGCTGCATACGCTGTCGCGGAACGACGAAAGCACCGCGGCGCTGCTGCAGGGGCGCATCACCGCCGAGAAGGTCGGGACGTTGGCGAAAGGCGTCGCGCATCTTCCTGATATTGCACATGTCTTCTTGTGCGGTCCCGGTTCGATGATCAAGGATGTACGCAACGCGCTTTTTGCACTGGGGCTGCCGCGGGAGCGTGTTCATCACGAGTTCTTTGCGGCGGGGGGCGGTGCATATCGCAAATCGCCCCAAACCACGCCCTCGACGTCGCACGCGCCGCCGCAATCCGGCGCTGAGGACACTGCCGCCGCACAGGTCACGGTCATTCTGGACGGGATGCGGCATCGGTTTTCCGTTCCAGCGGGCGGTCACGTCGTCGACGCGGCCATCGAGGCGGGGGTCCGCGTCCCTTTCTCGTGCAAGGGCGGCATGTGCTGCACCTGCCGTGCGCGGGTCGTCGAAGGCGCCGCCGTCATGACCAACAACTATTCGCTCGAGCCATGGGAAATGGATAAAGGCTTCATTTTGACGTGTCAGGCCGTCCCCACGACGCCCCAACTCGTCATCGATTATGATCAAATGTGACACCTAATGGCCGTCATGGGTCGCAGCTCACGATGCTGGTCCCGCTGCCTCGGAGGCTCAATTATTGTCAGGCTGCCGCCACGATTCCATGGCATACGGACGTTCGATGGCGGCGGGCCCATGGTACGGCTCGCTTGGAATGCTTGGTGTGTGGGGTTCGGCTGGCGTCGTGGACCAGCCGTGCCGCTTCGATGGTCCATCGGGCTGACGGAGTGGAGGGAGGATAGACCATGACTCGTCTGGCTCTTGCGCTGACAGCGCTCGTGCTCTTGCTGCTGCCGCCGTCGCCCATGCGGGCGCAGGTCCCGCCGGGCGATACCTGGGTGTCCTTGGTCACCGGCACGGTCAACCCCGAGGCCCGCAATCACCGGTTCGACATTTCCAACACCAAGGGCCGTTCGAAGGCGGTTCGCCTGATGGTGCGCCAGGGCGGCATCACGATCGAACGCATCGTCGTCACGTACGGCAACGGACAAGTCCACTACGGCGATCTCGAAAAGCCGCTGGTCCTCCAAAGCGGTCAAAGCACGCCGCCGATCGACCAGCGTAACGAGGAAAGGTTCATCGATACCGTCGACGTTGCGTACCGGGTCGTTGGCCGGCCAACGGCGCCGGTCCAGATTGAGATACAGGCGCTCCAGAGCAATAGCGGCCGGCAGATCGCGCGGTCGGAAAAAGCGACTCCGACCGTGACGCTGGGAGCCCCGGGCGGCCGCGCGGCCGAGACGAGCGATGGCGCGCGTCCGCGCCTCGATGGTGCTGCCCGCAAAGAGGAGCCGGTCAGTGCGCAGCCGCCGTCACCTGCGCCTCGCACGCGCAGCCTCTCGCCTCCCCGCAGTGCTTCGCCTGCTGCAAAAGCGGCCGATGACAAACCCTATGCGACAGTTGACGTCTTCTTCGGGACCGACCGCAAGCAGGAAGCCAACCGTCAGAAATTTGAACGTCAGCTCGCGTCGTTCGGCACCCAGAGCGGGCGTAAGCTCGCGCTCGGCAAGGCCTCGGTTACGGTCCCCAAACAGGGCCGTAGCGGCGGGCAGATCACGCGGCCGGACTGGGATGTCCTGGTGCTGCGCTTCTCGTTGCGCAACGAGGACCTGGTGCGCGACTTCACGATCTTTGGCGTCGACGTTCTCGATCAGGCAACTTTCATCAGCCAGGTGCAGGAGCAGCGGCGCAAATCTCAGCGCTACAAGGACCAGGCCTTCGTCTTCGTTCACGGCTTCAACGTCAGCTTCGACGATGCCGTTTTCCGGGCCGCGCAGATGTCCTTCGATACGGGATTTGACGGTGTGCCATTCGTTTTCAGCTGGCCATCGATCGCCGGTTTGACGGGATATATTTTGGACCGGACGCGCGCGCAGGCGGCCGAAGACTATCTGCGTGAGTTCATCGAGCTGATCGAGCGGCAAAGTGGCGCCAAACAGATCCACCTCATCGCCCACAGCATGGGATCCGACCCCTTGCTCCGGGTCTTGCGCTACATGTCGGATCGCCCGCCCGCGGGTGCCCCATCCCGCACGCCGCGGTTCGGCGAAATCATCCTCGCCGCACCCGATGTCACGCGCGAGACCTTCGAGCAGGCTGTCCCGCGCATCAAGGCGCTTGGATCAGGAATGACCCTCTATGCGTCGTCGAATGACTGGGCCTTGCGGGTCTCGCAGGAACTGCTCCGCGGCGAACCTCCCGCCGGCTGGGTGCCGGCGACCGGGCCGTTGGTCGTCCTGGGGGTCGATACGATTGATATTTCGCGGGCCAGCACGGACTTCTTCAGTCTCAACCACAGTACGTTTGCAGATCGCGAGCAACTGCTGAAGGACATGGGCGGGCTCCTGGAGAAGGGCACGCGACCGCCCAACACGCGCCTGACTGCGTTCAAAGTGGTCGCGACCCCTGGCGGCAATTACTGGCGCTTCGAGCCTTGAGCGCACCGGCGGCGCCGTGTTTACGGGATCAGGTGCCGGTTCCGTCCGCCAGGATGATGCGCGATCCCTCGAGCCTGATCGCCACAGGCTCGAGGCTGTAGCCCTCGCACGGACCGCTCACGCAATAGCCGTCTTGCATGCGAAAGCGTGCACCATGCGTCGAGCACACGAGATGGTCCCGCGTTTCGTCGAGGAAGCGATCGGGAAAAGTCTCCAGCGTTGAATACATATGCGGACACCGGTTGGCATACGCCCGCACGCCGTCCGCCGTCTGCACCACGACGATCTCGCGAATATGCGGCAACACGCCGAGTGTTACGCCTTTCGCGCCGGTCGCGCTGAGATCATCCAGCGTGCAGAGGTGCTTGCCGTCCGCCATCACACGCCTATGGCACCGATCACCGCGCCCTGGATCAGCAGCACCCCGAGCCAGTGGCCGCCGTCGATCAGTGTGAGCTTGCGCGGTGCTCCCTGAAAGCCGTGGTTGACCACCAGCGTCGTCGCAACGAACCCCACCCAGGCAAAGGCTCCCGAGATGATGCCGTTCCTGAGGGTCACCTGCCCGGGTCCGAGATGACCGATCACACCGGCCAGGACCCAGGCCATGACGACGAGGGCGGCCAGCGTCATGGCGTAGAGTGGGATGGGTGACCCTGAGTTCTTGTGTCCGCTTCAGTTTTGCCGAGTGCGGCCATCCAGGATTTGGAAAGCGTCCCATACCAGACCGCTCCGAACACGAAACTGACGATGGCGGCGGCGACGATTGCCCAGGCGTTCATGCCAGCGAATTGCATGGTGTCCTCGCAGTCCTCGTTTCTGCACTGCTTTCGGGTCGCCACGCGGCGGGCGCAGCGGTAGTTACGCGGCAACACCGGCATCTTGTCGCAAAGGAATACGGCCATGTTGATCCGCTTCGTCGCACTCGAAACACCGCTCGTGCAGGCTCTGCAGCGGGGAGGCGTGGATGCCAACGGCCAGGCGCCCGAGCGGCAGGTTTCGGACGGCCCCGGCGTCCCGTGCCGGCATTGCCTGCATCCGGTCGGCAGCGGCGAGTCCTATCTCATTCTCGCCCATCGCCCGTTTCCCAAGCCCCAGCCTTACGCAGAGATGGGGCCGATCTTCCTGCAAGCCGATGGCTGCGAACGGCACGCGGACGACGGCGAGGTGCCCGACATGCTTCGCTCGCCGCAATACATCCTGCGCGGCTACAACGCCGATGACCGCATCGTGTACGGCTCGGGCCACATCGTCCCGACGCCCGAGATTCCACGCGAGGCTGCCCGGATGTTCAACGACGCGCGCATCGCCTACGTGCACGTGCGCTCGGCGAGCAACAACTGCTACCAGTGCCGGATCGATCGCGCCTGAGTTGCATCAAGCACGCAGGCGCCACACCGCAGCATTCTTGATCTCGGCATCCTCGAGCTCGCGTGTGACGGGCACGCGATACTCTGCCACGGCCTCGAAACGGTCCTTCGGGAAATAGGCCCGCTGCGGGTCGCCGACGAGCACGCTTGCGCCTGCCGTTTTGCACGCATCGAGAAACGTCAGCATGCGGGTTGCCAGGGCACGTTCATAGAATAGGTCGCCGGCAAGAACGACGCCGGCGGTGCCCGGTCCGCCGTCGAGCATGTCCTCGGCCGTCGTCTCGACCACCACGCCGTTGGCGCCTGCATTCATGGTGATGGCCACCAGCGCAACCGCGTCGATGTCGGTGGCGAGCGCTGTACGTGCCCCCGACAGACGTGCGGCAATGGCCGTCAGGCCGGAGCCGCTGCCGAGATCGAGAACCGTCTGCCCGGCCGTGATCGAAGGATGGTCCAGCAGGTATCGCGCCAAGGCCTGTCCGCCAGCCCAGGCGAAGGCCCAG
>JBKKCB010000129.1:0-4306 GCA_046713545.1 Hyphomicrobiaceae bacterium
ACAATCGGATCTCGAGCTTGGCCAGCGTCAGACGCATGACCTCCCCATCCCGCAAGGGAGACAGGAGGCGCCCCATCTGCTGCAGCTCCCGGTTCTCGTGCTGGTAGGGCTTTTCGCCGATGGCCGCCCGCACGAGCCGCAACAGAGCGCGCAGGCGCTTGATGCATTTGCGGGTTTCGTGAATGGAGCCCGCGGGGTCAGACCCATCCTTCAGATGGCCCTCGGCCAGCTCAAACTGTTCGGAACCAACGCGCCGCACCCCCCGGGTGAGCGATTCTTTGAGCTTGAAACGATAAGCCATGGGTACCTTGATACAAATCCGGCCCCAATCTCTGACGTCAAACTGTCATAAACAAGCGGCATCCCGGACGCTGTGCAGCAGGCTCAGAGCGCATCGAAATAAGTGAAGAAACTCAAGAGGACCGTACGCCGGCGGCCCATGCGAGCCACTGGCGTACCCGTGCTTCCGGGTCGGGGTGCGTGAAAAAATCCGTGATGACGGCCACGGAGTCGGCGCCGGCGGCCACTACGCCCGGGGCGCGATCCGGCGTAATGCCGCCGATCGCGCACAGCGGCGTCGAGCCGAGGCGGTCCTTCCATAAGCGAACCCGATCGAGCCCCTGCGGGCCGAACGGCATGACCTTGAGCTTGGTCTCATAGATCGGGCCCAGGGCCACGTAATCCGGCTCGGCGGCAAGCGCGATGGCCAGCTCTTCCTCGTTGTGAGTGGAGATGCCGAGCTTCACCCCGGCCGCCTTGATCGTGGGAATATCGGCGGCTGCCAGGTCCTCCTGTCCGAGGTGGATATAGTCGGCACCGGCAGCGATGGCCTCGCGCCAGTAGTCGTTGACGATCAACTGGCAGCCGTGGCGGATGCAGATCTCCAGCGACTCCAGAATCTGACGCCGGACTTCGGCCTCGGCCGCATCCTTGAGCCGCAGTTGAATGGTCTGCACCCCGAGGGGAACCAGCCGCCGCATCCAGCCGATGTCGGGCACAATCGGATAGAAGACGTCGAGACCTCCCGGCATGGCGCGCCTACTCCCGGGTGTCGGGGTCGAAGAAAGGTGTGCCGGCTACCGGCGTCGACGGGCTGGCCATATCGCGCATCTCCATCAGCCCGGCTTCGTAGGCCGTACGCCCCGCATCGATGGCGGCAGCAAATGCGCGCGCCATGGCGACAGGATCGCGCGCCTTGGCAACCGCCGTGTTCAGGAGGACGGCATCGAAGCCCATCTCCATCGCCAGCGCTGCATGACTTGGCGCACCCATGCCGGCGTCCACGACCAGCGGCGTGCCGGGGAAGTAATTGCGCATGGTGCGCAGGGCATAGGGATTGGCAAGACCGCGGCCGGTGCCGATCGGCGCACCCCACGGCATCAGAACTTCGCAGCCGACGCCCAGCAGGCGCTCAGCCACGCCGAGATCCTCCGTCGTGTAGGGAAAGACCTTGAAGCCTTCGCGCACCAGAATTGCGGACGCCTCGACCAGGCCGAACACGTCGGGCTGCAGCGTGTCATCATTGGCGATGACCTCGACCTTGATCCAATCGGTGTCGAACAGCTCGCGCGCCATCTGCGCTGTGGTGACGGCTTCCTTCGGCGTGCGGCAGCCGGCCGTGTTGGGCAGGACGCGCGCGCCGGTCGACTTGACGAGGTCGAAGAAGCGCTGCCCGCCGCTGTCCTTGGGGATTTCCCGGCGCAGCGACACGGTGACGACCTCAGCACCCGATGCCTTGACCGCATCATGCAACACTTGCGGCGAGGGATACTGCGCCGAACCCAATAGCAGGCGCGAGGTGAGCTCGGTGCCGTACACCGTCAGCGGTTTGCCGGCCATACGTGGATCATGCATGTTCATGCGATCGGCCCGTCACCCGCCCTGCCGCGGCGATACGATCTCGATTCTGTCGCCAGGTATGAGCCTAGTGGCATGGCGGACCGTGCGGGGCACAAATTCTCCATTCCGGGCGGTGGCAATTTTCGCGTCGCCATAGCCGAGTTCCGCGATCAGCTCGGCGAGCGTTGCCGCGCGCGACACCGTCGCCTGGCCATTCACGACGAGGCTCATGCCCTTGGTTGCCGTTGTCACGCCGGCCATGTCTGCTGTTCGCTCCTGCCGCATCCGCATCTGCCGGTAATGTAGGCAATTTTCCGCTGCGGACAAAGTCTCGATATCGCTCTCACGGGTGGTGCAGGTCTGCAGGGAACGCACGGCCCGTCGACCAAAGGCTAGTTGTGCCTTCATGACACGCGACCGGTCCGCGTCGAGCGGATGCAACGGAAATCGCCGTTGCGCGTTTTGGGCGAGCCGCGGAACCCCCGTTCCTGTCGGCGCCGCCATGGCGCGGCATCGATCAACACGACAGCATCGGAGCGATCATGGGCGACCTTGCAGGGTTGGGCAGCACTCACATTCCGCTGACGACCATTGTACTGCGGCTGCTTCTTGCCGCCGCACTCGGCGCAGCGATCGGCTTCGACCGTGAAGTGCGCAATCGTCCGGCTGGGCTCAGGACGCATATGCTGACAGCTGTCGCCTCCGCGGTGTTCACGGTCATCACGCTGGAAGTGTTTCACCAGGCGCGGCAGCTGCAGCCTGACGGCGGCTTCGATCCGATCCGTGTGGTCGAAGCCGTGACGGCCGGTGTGGCATTCTTGGCGGCCGGGACCATCATTCAGTCGCGCGGCAACGTGCACGGGCTGACGACCGGGGCCGCCATGTGGCTGACGGGTGCGGTCGGCGTGGCTGCGGGCTTCGGCATGTACGCCATTGCGGTGCTGACGACGGTGCTCGCGCTGCTTATTCTGGTTGCGGTTTCGTTCATTCCCATGCCGGCTGCGGCGACGCCGAAACCCGAGATAAAGGCTGATTGAGGCTGAGTACCCGCTCGACGACATTGCCAGCCGGCGCGGGCTGACTGATGATGCATGAACTCGTGCGGCATCAGGATAACCCATGTCTCTTGACGTGTTTCGCCTCGACGGTCGCATTGCCCTGGTGACCGGATCATCGGCCGGCATCGGCCATGCGCTGGCCAAGGGTCTGGCGGCGGCGGGCGCCCGGGTGGTCATGAACGGCCGCGATGCGGATCGGCTGGCCGCCGCAAGTCAGGCTATCCGTGGTCCACAGGCCGATGTGCGCGATGCCGTCTTCGATGTGACGGACAGGGCCGCTGTCGACGCGGCGGTGGACCGGATCGAACGCGACATCGGGCCCATCGACATCCTGGTCAACAACGCCGGCCTGCAGCGGCGCGCCCCGCTCGAGGAGTTTTCGGATGACGACTGGCGTGACCTGATGCGCACCAACCTCGGCAGCCCCTTCATCGTGGGGCAGACGGTGGCACGCCAGATGATCCCGCGCAAACGCGGCTCGATCATCAATATCTGCTCGGTCAACAGCGAACTGGCGCGGCCGACGATCGCGCCCTACACGGCGACCAAGGGCGGCCTGAAGATGCTGACCAAAGGCATGGCCGTGGATTGGGGCCGGCACGGCATCCGCGTCAACGGCATCGGGCCGGGCTATTTCAAGACGGAGCTGAACAAGCCGCTGTACACGAACCCGGAATTCTCCGGCTGGCTGGAAGGGCGCACGCCGCTCGGCCGCTGGGGCAATGTGGAGGAGCTGGTGGGCGCGGCCGTGTTTCTGGCCTCCGATGCGGCGAGCTTCGTGACGGGAGACACATTCTGTACGTCGACGGTGGCGTAACGGCAGCGCTTTAGGAGCACGAGGCACGGGTGGGCGTCGATATCTTCAGTCTCAAGGGACGCGTGGCGCTGGTGAGCGGCTCAACGTCGGGGATCGGCCTGGCGGTGGCGCGTGGCCTCGCCGGAGCCGGAGCGACAGTTGTCCTCAACAGCCATGTGGCCGATGAGCTGAACGGCACGTTGGCTCTTCTCACGTCGGAGGGGCTGGACGTTCGCGACGCGCTGTTCGACGTAACCGATAGCACAGCCGTCATCAGTCAGATTGCGCGCATCGAAAACGATGTCGGCCCCATCGAAGTGCTCGTCAACAATGCCGGCATCCAGCGCCGCATGCCACTCGAGGACTTCCCCGAACAGGACTGGGACGATCTCATGCGCGTCAACGTGGATGGCGTGTTCTACGTAGCGCGCGCGGTGGCGCAGCACATGATTCCGCGCCGGCGCGGGGCCATCATCGCGCCCTACACGGCCACCAAGGGGGCCGTTAAGATGCTGACCAAGGGCATGGCGGTGGACTGGGGACGCTACGGCATCCGCGTCAACGGCATCGGGCCGGGGTATTTCGAAACGCCGCTGACGCGGCATCTGGTGGC
>JBKKCB010000130.1:0-7532 GCA_046713545.1 Hyphomicrobiaceae bacterium
CGGTCATCGACAGCGGCAGCCGCCAGGTCGTCATCGTCGATCTTGGTGACGGCCGGTTCGAGCCTCGCGACGTAAAGCTGGGCAGGCGCGGCTCAACCGAAGTGCAAGTGCTGGAAGGCATCCAGGAGGGCGACAGCGTCGTCGTTGACGGCAACTTCCTGATTGACGCTGAAAGCAACCTGAATGCCGCCCTGAAGGCCTTGACGGCACCATCCAAGGAGCCGGCCCCGTGATCAATCGGCTGATTGCCTGGTCGGCGCGCAACCTCACCCTGGTCCTGATCGCCACGGCCTTTGCCGTGATGGGCGGGATCTGGGCGCTCAGGACCCTGCCGCTCGACGCCATCCCCGACCTTTCGGACACGCAGGTGATTATCTATACCGAGTATCCCGGTCAGGCGCCGCAGGTGGTCGAGGACCAGGTGACCTATCCGCTCACCACGGCGATGCTGACGGTGCCGAGGTCGAGGGTGGTACGCGGGTTTTCGTTCTTCGGCGTCTCCTTTGTCTACGTCATCTTCGAGGACGGCACCGACATCTACTGGGCGCGCAGCCGCGTGCTCGAATACCTGAGCGCCGCCGGCAAGCGGCTGCCGGCGGGCGTCACCCCCGCCCTCGGCCCGGATGCCACGGGCGTTGGCTGGGTGTACCAGTACGCGGTGGTCGGCAAGAACAAGTCCCTCGCCGAACTGCGCTCGCTGCAGGACTGGGAGATCCGCTTCGCGCTGGCCAAGGCCGAAGGCGTGGCCGAGGTCGCAAGCGTGGGCGGGTTTGTGAAGCAATACAGCGTGGTGGTGGATCCAGGCCGCATGCGCTCGCTCGGTATCCCGCTGTCAAAGGTGCGCGAAGTCATTCGCCAGAACAACATGGACGTGGGCGGACGCACGGTCGAACTCGCCGAGCACGAATTCATGGTGCGCGGACGGGGCTACATCAAGAACGTCAGCGATCTCGAGCGGACAGTCGTGAAGGCTGACGGCGGCACGCCTATCCTGCTGAAGGACATCGCCCGCGTGGAGCTTGCGCCCGATGAGCGCCGCGGTATCGCCGAGCTCAATGGCGAGGGCGAGGTGGCGAGCGGCATTGCGCTGCAGCGGTTCGGCGCCAATGCGCTCAATGTCATTACCAACATCAAGGCCCGACTGGCGGAAATCGCTCCTTCCCTGCCAAGCGGCGTGGAGATCCTGCCGGTCTATGACCGCTCGGAGCTCATTTACCGCGCCATCGACACCTTGCGCCGTACCCTGCTCGAGGAAAGCCTGGTGGTGGCGCTGGTATGCTTTGCCTTCCTCCTGCATGTGCGCAGTGCGCTCGTGGCCATCCTGATGCTTCCGGTCGGCATCCTGATGTCGTTCCTGGCCATGAAGCTGCTGGGGATTGGCTCCAACATCATGAGCCTCGGCGGCATCGCCATCGCCATCGGCGCCATGATCGATGCTGCCATTGTGATGATCGAGAATGCACACAAGCATCTTGAACGCGCGCCGCCGGAGAAGCCACGGCTCGAGATTCTGGTCGAGGCCGCGTCGGAGGTCGGCCCGGCGCTGTTCTTCTCGCTGCTCATTATCACGGTGTCATTCCTGCCCATCTTCGCGCTCGAGGCGCAGGAAGGCCGGCTATTTGGGCCGTTGGCCTACACCAAGACGTTTGCCATGGCCGCGGCGGCACTCCTGTCAGTGACGCTGGTTCCTGCATTGATGGTGCTGTTCGTGCGCGGCCGCATCGTTCCAGAGCACCGCAATCCGCTGAACCGGTTCCTCATCGCCATCTATCGGCCGGTCATTCGCATGGTGCTCCGTGCCAAGATCGTGACCATCATTCTTGCCGTCTCAGTACTCGCGGTCTCGGTGTGGCCCATGACGCGGCTTGGCACGGAGTTCATGCCCAACCTCAATGAAGGCACGCTGCTCTACATGCCGACTACCCTGCCAGGGCTTTCGGTCACCAAGGCGGCCGAGCTGCTGCAAATGCAGGACCGCATCATCCGCTCGTTCCCCGAGGTGGATTCAGTGTACGGCAAGGCGGGCCGAGCGCAGACCGCCACCGATCCCGCTCCGATCGAGATGTTCGAAACCGTGATCAACCTGAAACCGAAAGACCAATGGCGGCCAGGGGTGACCATCGACAGCCTCACGCAGGAAATGGACCGCTCGCTCCAGTTTCCCGGCGTGTCGAACGCATGGACCATGCCGATCAAGGCGCGCATCGACATGCTCTCGACCGGCATCCGCACGCCGGTGGGCGTGAAGGTCATCGGCAAGGATCTGGCCGAAATGGAACAGGTCGCGAGGCGGGTCGAGAAAGCCCTCAAGAGTGTGGAAGGCACCGCCAGTGCTTATGCTGAGCGCGTCATGGGCGGCTATTATCTGGATATCATTCCCGACAGGGATCGGCTGGCCCGCTACGGACTGATGGTGTCGGACGTGCAGGACGTGGTGGCCACCGCCCTTGGCGCCGAACCGATCACAACCACCGTGGAAGGCCGGGAGCGGTACACAGTCGCCATCCGCTATCCCCGCGATCTCAGGTCCAACCCGCAAGCCATCGCCAAGGATGTGCTGGTCGCATTGCCTAACAGCGCCGGCACCGTGCCGCTGGGCGAAGTTGCCGACATCCGTTTGGCGCAAGGCGCGACCAGCATCCGCACCGAGAACGCGCGGCTTGCGACCTACATCTTCGTCGACATCCGCGACCGGGATCTTGGCGGGTACGTTGCCGCCGCCCAAAAGGCGGTGTCGGAGCAGGTGAAGCTTCCGGCCGGCACCTATCTGGTCTGGAGCGGTCAGTACGAGTACCTCCAGCGTGCCGAGGCCCGGCTTCAGGTGGTGGTACCGGTGACGCTGATGATCATCTTCCTGCTGCTCTATCTTAATTTTCGCCGCCTAACGGAGACTCTCATTGTCATGCTGTCACTGCCCTTCGCGCTGGTGGGCGGGTTTTGGCTGCTGTGGTGGCTTGGGTTTAACCTGTCGGTGGCGGTGGTGGTGGGATTCATTGCTCTGGCCGGCGTCGCTGCGGAAACCGGGGTGATCATGCTGATCTATCTTGATCACGCGGTTAGGGACGTGCGCGCGCAATGTGCAGCAGAGGGCCGGCTCTATAGCCACACCGATCTGCACCGGGCCATCATGGTCGGCGCAGTCGAGCGCGTGCGCCCGAAGATGATGACGGTGGTCGCAATTATGGGCGGCCTGTTGCCGATCATGTGGAGCACTGGAACGGGTTCGGAGGTCATGCAGCGCATCGCCGTGCCGATGATCGGGGGCATGATCTCCTCGACACTGCTCACGCTAATTGTCATCCCGGCCATTTATGGACTCGTCAAAGGCTGGCCAATCACCCAAATCTCCGTGCCGGGGTCGTTTCAATCGGGATCGCTGCAATGACGCTCCATCGGGAATGGCACTCCCAGCCACGGTTGATTCCGATTGGCGCCGCCGAGAAAGGTCAGCTCATCGAGGTCAAGCTCTTAGGAGACGCCACTTGGCTGCATGCCAGCGCCTCGGGGAGGGCGGAGCCAATGCTCGATTGTGTTACCCGAGCCGTCGCTTTGCCGTCCTCTACGCGATAGACGCAGGCGGCGCGGCGAATGAGTGCGGGCCGATGTGCAACCACGATGCGGGTGATCGGCAACTCGGCGACGAGATCGGCGATCTCCTCCTCGGTGGCCTCGTCCAGGTTTGCCGTACCCTCATCGAGGATGAGCACCTTGGGCCGGCGATAGAGCGCGCGAGCGAGCAGAACACGCTGGCGCTGGCCGCCGGAGAGCGTCGATCCCATGTCGCCGACGAGCGACAAGTACTGCATCGGCATGCGCATGATGTCGTCGTGCACGCGGGCGGCGGCGGCGGCCTCGCGCACGCGGCTCATGTCGAGATCGGGGTCGAAGAAGGCGATGTTGTCGGCGATGGTGCCGGATAGCAGACGGTCGTCCTGAGCCACCACGCCGACATGGGACCGCCAAGCGCGCCAGCGCTCAGGCGTCGCCCGCATGCCGTCGATCTCGATCGAGCCTTCCGTTGGCGCGTTGAGGCCCAGCAGCAGCTTCATGAGCGTCGTCTTGCCGCCGCCCGAGGGACCTGTGAAGGCGACGAACTCGCCGCTGGCAATCTCGAGATTGACCTTGTCGAGCACCGTGCGGTCGGACGCCCCGTAGCGGAAGGACACGTCCTTGACGCTCAGAGCCCCATCTACCTGCACGGCGGGAGCCGTCTCAAGGTGGCACTCGGGCCGCGCGGTGATGATATCCGCCAGTCGGTCGAGGTGCAGGCGCAGGAGCCGGAACTGGATGGCCTGGTTGATGAGGCCGATGGTGCGATCGGTGAAGGTCTGGCGAAACGACAGGAACGAGAACAGCATGCCGACCGAGAACCCTTCGGCGCCGAGGATCATGCGGGCAGCGAGGTAGGTCACGATCACGGTCTGCAGTCCCGTGATCACGCCCTGGGCGAACTGCAGGCTGATCTGGTACTTGGCGACCGACACGCCCGCATTGGTGTACTCCGCATAGAGGTTGCGCCAGGCGCTCTCGCGCTCGACCTCTCCCCCCATCAGCTTGATGGTGGTCGAAGCGCGCACCGTCTCCATCAGATGCGACTGCTCCTTGGCATGCGAGAAGATCTCCTCCTCCATGCGGCTGCGCAGGGCCGGGTAAAGCAGGCACGCAATGGTGACATTGAGCGCCACGGCGACCAACACGACCGTGGCCAGCATGGGCGAATAGAAGAACAGGATCGCGGCGGCGAGCACGGCCATCAGGCCATCGATGACGGCAGCCACCACGCCGCGCGTAATCGCATCCTGGATCGGCTGCACCGAGCCCAGCCGCGAGAGGATGTCGCCAACGTGGCGCTTCTCGAAGAAGTCGGCCGGCAAGCGCAACAGGTGGCGCACGAGATTGCCGACGATCTGAAAGGTGAGGAGCGCGCCGAATACGCGCAGGGCCCAGGTTCTGAGCGCCTCGATGCCAGCCTGCATCACCGCCAGCGCGCCGAAGGCGAGCGCAAGCACGAGCAGGAGGTCGCGATCGGCGTGAAACAGCGCCTCGTCCACCACCAGCTGGAGCTGAAACGGGGCTGCAAACACCGCGATCTGCAGGACAAACGACAGCAGAAGCACCTGCGCCAAGGCCCCGTAGGAGCCCGACAGCTGCGACCAGAGGCTGGCAAGCTTGATCGGGATGCGCGCCGTGATGGGCTGGAAGCCCGGCGACGGGACGAGCTCGACGACGATGCCGCTGAAGTGGTTGGAGACCTCCTGGAGCGGCAAGGTGCGCGCGCCCATGGCCGGATCGTGGACGACGGCCGTCTCGCCGCTCACGGACTTGAGGACGACGAAGTGATTGAGGTCCCAGTGGATGATGGCGGGCATGCGCACCTTGTGCAGCGAGCCGAGCTCGACCCGCAGCGCGCGCGTGGCAAACCCCAGGCTGGTGGCAAAGCCCATCAGGCTGCGCAGCGAGGCGCCAGACAGAGACAGCGAAAACCGCTGCCGCAATCCGTTCAGATCCACGTCGTGCCCGTGGTAGGCCGCCACCATGGCGATGCAGGCAAGCCCGCATTCGGCGCCCTCGGCGGCGAGCGTGACCGGCAGGCGCCGGCGGCGAGACAGGTTGATTTGCGGCGGCGTTTTCATGAGCGTCCCCTTACAGCGTAGATTGGATCGAAGAGCCACTGCAGCAGAGAGCGACGGTCGAACACGACGTCGGCCGACAAGAGCATGCCCGGCTGCAGGGAAATGGTTTCGTTGTAGGCGCTGATACTTTCCCGATCGAGGGCAACACGTACCCGGAACACCGGCTCCTGCACGCTGATGCCCGGAATGGAGATCTCTGTCGGCCCGAGAACGGTACTGGAGATGGAGCGCACCCTTCCCGTCACGGCGCCGAAGCGCTGGAAGGGGAACGCCTGCAACATCAGGCGCACTTCCTGGTCCTTGCGGATGAAGCCGATCGCGCGCGAGGGCGTCAGAAGCTCCGCCTCCAGACGGCCGCCGGTCGGCGTCATGATGGCGATGGTGGCGCCGGCCGGGACAGACTGCCCGGCGGCTACCGGCAGGGCAGCGACACGCCCGGCGATCGGCGCGGTGATGAATTGCGTTCTGCGCGACTCCGTGTCGATCGTGCGCTGCTGCAACGACGCCTCGGCGGCCTGGCGCTCCGCGTTGGCCGCGGTGATCTCGATGGGTATCGCCTTGAGGCGCCCGTCGAGGTCGGCTAGCTCGCGCTCGACGGCGGCCACCTGGCGGATTTGACCGGTCAACTCTTGCTCTGCCAGGAGCGCCGCCGAAATGCGCGCTTCGAGCTCCTTGCGCGTCATGTAGCCCTTGCCGTCAAGGCCTTCAGACCGCGTTACCAAGCCCTGCGCCAACCGCAACCGCTGCTCTCGCAGCTTCACCTGCGCCTTGGCCTGGGCGAGCTCGCCGATCAGTCCTTTGATCCGGCGGTCCGCCTGGGCTCGCTCGGCGACGAGCTTGGCCACCTGGGCCTCGCTCCTGGTCTTGATGGCCTCGGCCTCGGCCGCAATGCTGCGTGCCGTGCGGTCGCCGGTATTGCCCATGTTTGTCTCGCTCGAGAGGCTGAGCTCGGCGATGCGGGCGCCCTGCTCGACGACCTTGCCCTCGGAGACCAGGAGGTGCTTGACGAAACCCGGCGCCTGCGCGGTGGCCTTGATCAGGCCGAGGTCCGGCACCAGCCAGCCCGATACGGTGGCTTTGCGCGCGTAGCTCGCCGTGGCGGTGAAAGTGGCGGCGCACAGGATCGCGCCCGCCAGCAGGCCGGAGAGCAGCTTCACCGACAAGGGGCAAGCGAGCACGACGGGCCCGTTGAGCCGGCGCGTCGCATATGAGACCGCTTCCTGTCGAAAGAGCTGGCTCACGGTGTGTTCTCCCCGATTGGATGCGAAGACCGCTTCAGTGCGTCATCTGCGGCTGACAGCAGCGAATGTGCCTTAGGAGCGTGGGTCGCGCTGTGCTGTAGAGCACGCGTCCTCGGGACGATGGAGTGACGCCAAAAAACAAAGAGCCCTCCCGGCTAGGGAAGGCTCATAGGAACATTGCGCGGCCGATCTGAAGTCACGTGTGATGGCAGCTTCCTCTGGAGAGCGAGGCGCTCCAGCGTCGCGACCGAGAAGGTGGGCGCGCCAGGCCGTCGGTGCCGGCTACGTCTCGGCGGCACCGACGATGAAGCTTCAGAAGCGCGGCAGTGCCACGCGCAGCTCCGACTTCAGCTGCTCGATGGCAGCAACGAGGGGGTTGCTGATGAGGGGCTGGGACACGGCCAGCCCGCCTGTGACAGCCTCCAGCTCGGCATCGCTCGGCTGGCGGATGTTGGTGTCATTGAGTGGCACATGGACGCCAACTCAACGCAAACAGGAGATCGAAAATGAACACCCTGATCGACACCAATGACACCAACATCCGCCAGCCGAGCGATGCCGAGCTGGAGGCTGTCACCGGCGGGCTGGCCGTGTCCCAGCCCCTCATCAGCAACCCCCTCGTTGCTGCCATCGAGCAGCTGAAGTCGGAGCTGCGCGT
>JBKKCB010000131.1:0-4354 GCA_046713545.1 Hyphomicrobiaceae bacterium
CCTCGAGCTTGGCCGCGATGGCCGCGGGAAGCCCGTAGCCCATCGAGCCCGACGTCGGCGCGAGCTGGCTGCGATAGCCCTTGTACTGAATGTAGCGATGCACGAAGCCGGCGTAGTTGCCGGCGCCGTTCGTCACGATGCCATGCTCCGGCATCATGTCCGACACCGTGCGCACGACCTCTTCGAGGCGCACCGACCCCGGCGTCGCGATCGGCGTCAGCGATCCTTCGTACGCCTGCCGCAGCTCTTCGCGATGTCCGCTCCACGGCGTCGACACCGGCTTCGCCACGCCCTCGAGCGCGGCTGCAAACACAGCGGCACTTGCGTTGATGGGCAGGTCCGGCCGGTACACGGAGCCGAGCTCATCACCCGACGGATGCACGTGCACGAGAAACTGCTGCGGGTTCGGGATGTCGATCATCGTATAGCCCGATGTCGTCATCTCGCCCAGTCGCGCGCCGACCACCAGCAGCAGGTCCGCGCCCTTCAGCGCCGCCGCCAGCTTGGCATCCGGCCCGATGCCGGCATGGCCTACGTAGCAGCGATGGCGATTGTCGATGTAGTCCTGAAACCGGAACGCCGCCACCACCGGCAGATCCAGACGCTCCGCGAACGCCTCCACCTGCTTCTGGACCGCGCGGCTCCAGCCCGGACCACCCACGATCATCCGCGGGCGCTTGGCCTTGGCGAGCGCCGCCGACAGCGCCTGCATATCGCCCTTGCTGGGCGCGGGGCCGGCGAACTGCGCGGGCTTGGCATCCGCCGCCTCGCCAACCGCCGAGAGCATGTCCTCCGGCAGCCCCAGCACCACCGGCCCGGGCCGACCGTTCTTCGCCACATGGAAGGCGCGGCTGACGTATTCGGGAATGCGCGCCGTCGAACGGATCACGGCCGTCCACTTCACGAACGAGGAGAACACCTGCTTCGTCTCGATCTCCTGGAACGCCTCGCGGTCCTCGTGCCGCTCGCCGGGCAGCCCCAGAAACATCACCATCGGCGTCGAATCCTGCTGCGCGATATGCAGGCCGCTCATGGCATTGGCCGCGCCCGGACCGCGCGTGACGAAGCAGATGCCGGGCTCGCCCGTCACCTTGCCCCACGCCTCCGCCATCATGGCCGCGCCGCCTTCCTGCCGGCAGATCACCGTGCGGATGCGGTTGGAATCGTGCAGACCGTCGAGCGCCGCGAGAAAACTCTCGCCCGGCACCGTGAAGGCGGCGCGCACGCCCTGCGTTTCGAGCTGATCAATCAGGATCTTGCCGCCGTGCCGCATGTCGCTCCTCGCCTGCCGATGTTTTTAGCGGCCTATTCATAGGCAGGGACGGCGGGCACGGGTAGCGAAAACTCGAGGGCAACCAGATCGTGAACTCATAAAGCGCGCAGCAAAATGGCAGGCGGGAGCGCCAGTGCCGCTAGTAGACGATCATTGCGCCTGACCGTAGCCTACGGTTCAAGGCCCAGGGCGGGCTCGCCATCACGTCGGCCGGGCCGCCGGGCCGAAGGGCGGCATGAGGAGGGCGAGCACTGCCATGCCACAGACCACCGTATTCCGCAGAGCCGCATGGGTCGTGGCGTGGGACGAGGCCCACGGCGGGCACGTTTACCGCCGCGACCTCGATCTGATGGTCCGCGACCGGGAGATCGCTTTCCTTGGCAAAAACTGTCCCGAGACGGGCGATGTCGAGATCGACTGTTCACAACGGCTCCTTCTCCCGGGTCTCATCAATATTCATACACATCCGAGTAGCGAGCCGCTCAGAAAGGGTATCACCGACGAGACGCGCAGCCCCGGCTTCTGGCACAGCTCACTTTATGAGTTCCTGACGGTCTTCAACAACGATCGGGAAGGTTCGGTCGCCGCCATGCGCGTCGCGCTCGCCGAACTCCTGATGAGCGGCGTCACCACCGTGGTCGACATCTCGCCGCCATTCGACGGCTGGATCGACACCCTTGCCGAGTCCGGCATCCGTGCAGTTGCCGCGCCCATGTTCCGCGATGCGCGGTGGTTCACACGCAACGGACACCTTCTCGAATATGCGTGGGACGTGAAGGCAGGGCGAGAGGCCTTCGATAGTGCGCGGCGTCTGATCGACCTTGCGTCGCAGCATCCCTCCGGCCGGCTCAGTGGCATGATGATGCCGTCGCAGATCGATACGTGCACGCCCGAGCTCATCCGCGATGCCTATGACTATGCGGTCGAGCGCCGCTTGCCGCTGCAGATTCACGCTTCACAGAGCGTCAACGAATTCCACGAGATGGTTCGGCGCCACGGCAAGACGCCCATTGGCTGGCTGCACTCAATCGGTGCGCTCGGCCGCAACACGATCATCGGACACGGCATCTTCCTCGACCACCACCCCTGGCTGCACTGGCCGACGCATGGAGATATGCCGCTGCTGCGGGACACCGGCGCCACCGTCGCACATTGCCCGACCGTATTCATGCGTCGCGGCATTGCCATGAACACGTTTGGCGCCTATGCGCGTCAGGGTATCAATCTCGGGATCGGCACAGACACCTACCCGCACAATTTCCTCGAAGAGATGCGAAGCGCATTCACCGTCTCGCGGGCGGTTGCGGGCACGGTCGACGATGTGACGACACTCGACATCTTCAACGCTGCAACCGTTGGCGGTGCACGTGCGCTGCTGCGCGACGACATCGGCCGGCTCAAGGTCGGTGCCAAAGCCGACCTGGTGCTCGTCGACATCAAGCATCCCTCCATGATGCCGATGCGGGAGCCCATCAGGAGCCTGCTTTACGTCGCCGCGGACCGCGCGGTGCGGGACGTCTTCGTCGACGGCGAGCGGGTGGTGGCCGAGGGGCGAGCGCTCAACATCGAGTATGCATCGGCTTCGGAGGCTCTCTAAGAGGCGCAAAAGCGTTCCATCGCCGAGGTGCCGTAGCTCGACTGGGCAGGACGGACGGCTGACCAGCTTGCCCCGATGGTCTTGCCGCTTGTGAATAACTAGGGAACGCAGCGTTGATTTCGTTCTGGGTTTTTCCAAGCCGTAGCGGACTCTGTCTGCTCGATGATGAGCTTCCGCCCCAACTAATCCCGCCCCTCCGGCGCGCCGCCCGGGAAGAAATGCCGGTACGGCCGGGCTTCCTCGATCGCGCGCGCGAACGCTGGGCGCGCTTTCAGCCGCGCGTCGTAAGCCATGAGGTGCTTGTGGCCCTCGAAGGGATGCACCCAGTTCGCATAGAACAGCGCCGGCGCCGCGGCACAGTCGGCAAGCGTGAAGGCGCCGGCTGCCGCCCACTCGCGCGTCGCCATCCTCTCGTCGAGCCACGCATAGGCCTTGTCGAGCATGGCGCGCGCCTGCGTGACGCCGTAGGGGTCACGCGCATCCTCCGGCCGGATGCGATCGAATACGATCGCCTGCATGGGCGTCATCACGTAGTTGTCGAAGATGCGATCGTACATGCGCGCCTCGAGCGCCTTGTCGGCATCCGCCGGAATGAGCGGCGCCGCGCTGGGAAAACGGCGATCGAGCCATTCGATGATGACGCTCGATTCGAGCAGCGGCTTTCCATCCGCCTGGAGGACGGGCATGCGCTCCAGCGGCCACAGCGCGCGCAGTTCCTCCCCTGCCGCGGGGTTTTCGGACGAGAGCAGCCGCAGATCGAAGGGTGCGTTCTTCTCGTACAGGGCGATCACCACTTTCTGGCAATAGGAGGAAAAGGGGTGGGCGTAGAGCTTGAGCGCCATCGTGGTCTCCTTTGAGATCGAAAGATAACTGCCCCCAGGGCCAGCCACAGCATTGGCTGGCCCGTTGACGGGGCAGGCAGAGCCCCAAGGACGTTCTCACCCTCGTGTAACCGACACGCCGAATCTTTCCAAACCGGATATGGAGGGTAGGTGGGGCTCGGGATCGGCAGGCGGCGTGCGGAGCGCTTCAGTTTGCGTAGTAGCGCCAGGCGAGCCACATCGTGAGAGCGGCTGCGACAATCCAGATGGCGGCAACCACGGCCGCGCCGGCCCGGCTCGTCGGGCGCCCTTCCGCCGCAGCCGCCGTCGCGCGATGTTCCGCCATGAGATCGGGCGGGACCAGGTTGACCGCCAGCAGAATTCCGAGCGGCACGATCACCACATCGTCCAGGTAGCCGAGCACCGGCACGAAATCGGGGATCAGGTCGATCGGCGACAGGGCGTAGGCTGCGACGCAGGCCGCCGCGGCTTTCGCATACCAGGGCACACGCGGATCTTGCGCCGCGAGATAGAGGGCGTGCACATCCCGCTTGATGGCGCGAGCCCAATCCTTGAGCCGCTGGAGCATCGTCACCGTCGTCCGCCGAACATGGTACTTGCAACGAAGAGCTGCCACGCGTGCGTGAACAGTTTGCAGTGCGA
>JBKKCB010000132.1:0-22064 GCA_046713545.1 Hyphomicrobiaceae bacterium
CTCGCAGAGATCATGACTGAGCAACATCTGGGCGCGTTGCCGAACGAACGGTACCGCGGCTATATGCGTGACATTCGCGATAGCGCAAGACATGCCCTGGGTCTCGTCGATGGCATGTTTGCGCGAAATGACTTGGAGAAAGACCACGACGAGCTCTTTTTCTCCGAGGCGAACCTGAATGAGATCGCCGGCTCCTGCGTATCAGCCCTTCAGCCCCTGGCCGACAAGGCGGGAGTGGCGCTTGCATCAGCTCTGACCGAGGCGCTGCCGCATGTCGTTGCCGATATCCGCTGTCTGAAACAGATCCTGCTGAACCTTCTCTCGAACAGCATCAAGTACGCAGGCCACGGTACGCTCGTCACGGTCAGGACCGGTTTTGAATTGGCCGGACGCACGTGGATCGAAGTCCAAGACACCGGGCCGGGAATTGCGCCCGACGTGATTACTCGCGTTTTGCGAACGGGACCCCAATCCGGCGTGCGTCCTAGGCAGGGCGCGCGCAAAGGCCTTGGCCTGCCATTGTCGCGCAGGCTCGCCGAGATCAATGGCGCCCGGTTGGAAATCACAAACCTCGATGGTGGCGGCGCGTGCGTTCGCATCGTCTTTGCGCGCGACAGAGTCGTGCCGGTTTAGATCGCCAACAGCGAACGCCAGCGGCTCCCGCGTCAGTTCAGCGTCACGACTAAGGTCAAATACTCCAACCCCTCAACCGGCGTCCCCGGACAGGGTGCATCGGCAGGTGCGCGCTGATCCGGGGTCTTCACCTTTCGCGATCATGCGCGGGCTCATGACTTTATCTGGCGACAGCGATCTCCGCTCGCTAGCCGATGCGCTGAAGACGTGACGCCAGCAATGGACACTGGCACCAAGTTAGAATTAGACGTTTTCTAATATAGTGCTGCCTTCCCCTTCTTCATTGACTTGGCGATTTGCATCTTGTTGTTAGGCGCGCGCGCCGGCTCGACAGCCGACAGCGCCACCCGCGGGTGGACATCCTGATACCGGGGCCTTGAACCTCGATTATTGGAGTTGCGACATGACAAATACTTTGAGTGCAATGCTGCGCACTCGTACTCTCTCCGTATCCGCTGCGCTCATCCTCTTGGTGCCGGCTTCTGCTGCGATGGCAGCGGAGGTCAACATCTACTCATCGCGCGAACCCCAGCTTATCGAGCCGATGCTGAAGGCGTTCACCGACAAGACGGGCATCAAGACCAATGTGGTTTTCGTGCGTGACGGCCTTAACGAGAGGCTTGCAGCGGAAGCCCGCAACAGTCCTGCCGACCTGATGCTGACGGTCGACATTGCGCGCCTGACCGAGGCCAAGGCCCAGGATTTGACCCAGTCCGTCGTTTCTCCAGCAGTCAATGCGATCGTGCCGGCCAACCTGCGCGACGCCGATGGTCATTGGGTTGCCCTGACGTTGCGCGCGCGTGTGATCTACGCATCGAAGAATCGGGTGAAGCAGGACGCGATCACCTATGAGGAGCTGGCTGATCCCAAGTGGAAGGGCAAGCTGTGCAGCCGCTCGGGCCAGCACGCCTACAACACCGGAGTCGTCGCCGCGATGGTCGCCCACAAGGGCGCGGCCGCAACCGAAACCTGGCTGAAGGGCGTGAAGGACAATCTGGCTCACAAGCCGGCGGGCGGCGATCGTGAGCAGGTCCGCGACGTGTTCGCCGGCAAGTGCGACCTGGCCCTCGGCAACACCTACTACATGGGGCTGATGCAGACGAACGATAAGAACCCCGAGCAGAAGGAATGGGCAAACGCGGTGAAAGTATTGTTCCCCAATGCCGGCGATCGCGGAACGCATGTCAATGTGTCAGGCGCCGCACTGACCAAAAATGCGCCCAATAAGGACAACGCGATCAAGCTGATCGAATTCCTGGTCTCAGACGACGCGCAGGCCATGTACGCCAGCGTCAATCACGAGTATCCCGTAAATCCGAAGGTCGAGCCATCCGCGACGGTCAAGAGCTGGGGCGTGCTCAAGGCCGACTCGCTGCCGCTGGCCGAAATTTCCAAGCATCGCAAGGAAGCCTCCGAGATTGTCGACAAAGTCAACTTCGACGCGGGGCCGAGTTCGTGACGTTGATCCTGTGAGGCGGCCTTCGAGCGCCGCCCCACTCTTGGCTTGCACCCAACTCTCATGACGGACCTTGCGTCACGGCCGCCCCTGCAGCGTCGCTGGCCGATCCTCTATTCGCCAGTGCGCCGCCTCTCTCAGTGGCACGCCCGCCGGCGCAGTTCACCTGCATGGAGCGTGACCGTTGGCTTGATCCTGGCAATCATTGTGCTGCCGGTGGCCGCCTTGATCGCGCTCGCGCTGACGGCCAGCGACAATGTCTGGCCGCACCTTTTGCGCACGGTGCTGCCCGCCTCTCTCCTGGATACAGCTCTGTTGCTGCTCGGGGTAGGCGCCTTGACGCTGGTCACGGGCGCCGGCACGGCGTGGATCGTGACGATGTACCGGTTTCCGGGACGCGCCGTGCTCGACCGGCTGCTGGTCATTCCGCTCGCGGTGCCGACCTACATCATCGCCTACTGCTACGCGGACCTGCTCGACTTCACGGGGCCGGTGCAGCGCGCGCTGCGCTCGATCAGCGGCTGGCACACGGTGCAGGACTACTGGTTTCCGGAGGTTCGCGGCATCGGCGGTGCGATCTTCGTCATGTCCTGCGTTTTGTACCCTTACGTCTACATGACGGCCCGCGCGAGTTTTGTGCAGCAGTCCGTGTGCACCCTCGAAGTCGCGCGCACGCTTGGCCGCTCACCGCTCGGCGCCTTCGCGTCCGTCGGTCTGCCGATGGCGCGGCCGGCACTCGCCGCCGGCGTCCTGCTGGCGCTGATGGAATGCCTCAACGATCTCGGCGCCGTTCAATACCTTGGCGTGCGCACGCTGACGGCAAGCATCTATGCGACCTGGCTGCAGCGATCGAGCCTCGGGGGCGCAGCCCAAATTTCCGTCGTTCTGCTGGCTCTCGTGCTCATCCTATTCGCAGCGGAGCGCATGGCACGAGGAAACAGCCAGTTTCACAATACCAGCCGCCGGCACCGATCCATCCCGTTTGCCGATCTCCGGGGCTGGCGCAGCGTTGCCGCAATGATCGTGTGCTTCCTGCCGTTTGCATGCGGCTTCCTGCTACCGTTTCTGGTGCTCTCTGCCGGCGCCATAACGCACATTTCCGAAGCGACGGAGGCCGGATTTTGGAAAGCGGCCGGCAACAGCCTGCTGCTTGCGTCGATATCGGCGATTGCGGCCGTGGCACTGGCGGTGGTTCTTGGATACGCACGCCGTGTGGCACCAAACGGCTTTACCCGGCCTGCCGTGCGCCTTGCAGGCCTTGGCTATGCAGTTCCGGGGACAGTATTGGCCCTGGGCCTCCTGATACCCCTCGCCCTCATCGACAATCGCATCGACGATTTCTTCCGAAGTGCATTCGGAATATCGACCGGTCTGCTTCTGACAGGCTCCCTGGTCGCGCTCGTGCTCGCCTACACGGTGCGCTTCCTTGCCGTATCTCTGGGTGCGGTAGAATCCGGCCTCGAGCTCATCTCGCCGAACCTTGATGCTGCGGCCCGTACCTTGGGTCGATCGCCGCTTTCGACGCTCCGGAGCGTGCACCTTCCGCTGCTTCTGCCGTCGCTTGGAACCGCGGGGCTCCTCGTTTTCGTGGACGCCATGAAGGAGCTGCCGGCCACGCTTCTGCTTCGGCCCTTCAACTTCGATACGCTGGCCACCCACGTCTACAGCTTCGCGCTGCTTGAACAGTTCGAAGGCGCTTCGGTTGGCGCGCTGGCGATTGTTTTTGCCGGATTGATACCCGTGCTTTTACTGCACAAGGCCGTCGCCGGCGGCCGAGCCGGACATCGCGGGGCGGACCAGCAGACCGCCTTCAGATAATCTCGTCTTCGTCCATCAGCGGATCGCTGGCTGGCTCGTGTCCGGCGTCACGCCCTCGTTCGAATTCGTCGGACCAGGCGATATGGAATAGCGCGTCGCCCATGTTGACGATGGGCAGCGTCGTGTTTCCGATGATGATGCCGCGGCGGGGAGATCGTATTTCCGTCTGCGTATCGTCGTAGGGGTTTGCGACCCAGCCGATGGTCTCGCCTTCCCCGACGGCCTGCCCGATCTTTCGCAGAGTCCTGAAGATGCCGCCGTCGGGAGCCCGCACCCACTTGGAGGCGTTCGCCAGCACCGGGCGGCGCTCGCCATCCTTCTGGTGCGGTATCTCCATGCCATCCGGCAGCTCAAGCATGCCGCTCCTCAGCATCACGTTGGCGATGCCATCGACGCCGGCCTTGATGGCAAACTCGTCGAACCGAAGTCCCTCTCCACCTTCATAGACGAGCACGTCCACGCCGACCTCGCGTGCGGCGCGGCGCAGCGATCCCGTCCGCTCGGATGCCTCGAGAACCACCTGTACGCCGAACGCCTCCGACAGCTCCCGGCAGCGCGGCCGCTTGACGAAATCAGCGCGGATCTGCGGCAGGTTCACGCGATGCACGGCTGCCGTGTGGAGGTCGACACCGAACTGACAGCGCTTGACCACCTCGTTCAGGAACAGATTGGCCAGACGTGCCGCCAGCGAGCCGTTCGGTGAACCCGGAAACGACCGATTGAGATCGCGGCGATCGGGCAGATATCGCGAACGCCCTATAAACCCGTAAGCGTTGACTACCGGCACGCACAGCAGCGTACCGCTGATGTTTCCCGGCTGGAGCGCGCGCAGGACGCGTCGGATGATCTCGACGCCGTTCAACTCGTCACCATGAATGGCCGCCGAGATGAACATTGTAGGCCCGGGCCGGGGGCCGTGCAGAACATGCACCGGCAGCGTCACCGGCGTGTGGTTGGAAAGCTTGGAGACCGGCAGATCGACGAGCTTGCGCTCACCCACCCCGACCGCTTCGCCACCGATTTCAAACGCACCGCGCAAATTGTCTGCCTTCTTGTGATGGCCCCAAGAACCACCGTATCCCTTAGTCGCCAGAACAGTCGTTACGCTTGCAGATCGGGAATGTCGCGAAACAGATCGAGCGCCTCGGGATTTGCGAGCGCCTCCTTGTTCTTCACGGCGCGACCGTGCACGACATCGCGCACCGCCAACTCAGTGATCTTGCCGGATTTGGTGCGCGGAATGTCGGCCACGGCGACAATTCTGGCGGGGACATGCCGCGGGGATGCCCCTTGCCGAACCTGCTTCTTGATCTTGTCGCGGAGCGTGTCATCGAGCTGAAAGCCATTCTTCAGCACGACGAAGAGGAGCACGCGGACATCGCCCTCCCAGTCCTGGCCGATGACCACAGCCTCCTGCACGGCCTCGAGCTGCTCGACCTGCCGGTAGATTTCGGCCGTACCGATGCGAACGCCCCCTGGGTTCAGCGTCGCATCGGAGCGGCCGTGAATGATGATGCCCTTGTGCTCGGTCCATTGGGCAAAATCGCCGTGATGCCAGATGCCGGGAAAGCGATCGAAGTAGGCGGCACGGTATTTCTTTCCGTCCGGGTCATTCCAGAAGCCGATGGGCATCGAAGGAAACGGACACCGGCACACCAGTTCGCCCTTGCCGTGCGAGACGGATTTTCCCTTCTCGTCGACAACGTCTGCGGCAACACCCAATCCCGGGCCTTGAATTTCACCGCGCCAGACAGGCAGCACCGGAATACCGAGTACGAAGCAGCCGACGATATCCGTGCCGCCGGAGATGGAGGCCAGATGCACATCCTCTTTGATGTCGGCATAGACGAAGTCGAAACTCTCCGCGACCAGCGGCGATCCGGTAGACATGATGGCCCGTAGAGGCGTCAGATCATGAGTCTCGCGCGGCTTGAGGTCCGCCTTCTTGAGCGCATCGATATATTTGGCCGACGTGCCGAAATGCGTGCACCGCTCCGCCTGCGCGTAATCCCAGAGAATGTTGCCGGATGGATGGAACGGCGAGCCGTCGTACAGCAGCAGCGTTGCGCCGCTGGACAGCCCAGAGACAAGCCAGTTCCACATCATCCAGCCGAGCGTTGTGAAATAGAACAGCCGATCGCCCGGCTTCAGATCGGAATGGAGACGCTGTTCGCACACGTGCTTGAGCAAAGTCCCGCCGGCGGAGTGCACGATGCACTTGGGCATGCCTGTTGTGCCCGAGGAGAACAGAATGTAAAGCGGATGCGCAAACGGGAACCGTTCAAAAGTCAGCGGATCAGGCTCACGTCTGAGAACCGCGTCGCCCCAGGTCTCGGCACGCCGATTCTGCACCATCATGCTGGCGTTGAGGGCCTGCACGACACTGCGGTCCGTGCCGAGGTAAGAAACGACAATCACGCGCTCGACGGACGGAAGCTGCTGCACGATCTGCAGCAGCTTGTCGGTGATGTCGATGGCCTTGCCGTTGTACCAATAGCCGTCGCAGGCAATGAGAACCTTCGGCTCGATCTGACCGAAGCGATCGAGCACACCCTGAACGCCGAAATCGGGAGAGCACGACGACCACGTCGCCCCGATCGATGCCGTGCCGAGCACGCCGACAATCGACTCGGGCATGTTCGGCATCATGGCGGCCACGCGCTCGCCCGAGGTCACGCCGATCTGCTTCAATATCGTCTGCAGCTGCGCGACCTGCCGCCGAAGCTCAGACCAGCTCATACGCCGCTTGACCTTGTCCTCGCCCCAAAACACAAGCGCGTCATCGTCGCCGTCGCGCGCCAGCAGGTTCTCCGCGAAATTGAGGCGTCCGTTCGGGAAGAACTTGGCGCCAGGCATGCGATCGAGTTCGCTCGCGTAGGGTTCGTCTCCCGGATCACCCTTGACGCCGGCCTCATCCCAAAGAACTTTCCAGAAAGCCGCAGAATCTTCCACCGAGAACGCATGGAGATCTTCATAACTGGTGATGGAACGGCCGCTGCGTTGACCGGCAACCTTCATGAACTGAGTAATGGCCATCTGGGCGATTGATCGCTCATCGGGCTGCCACAGCGGCTTGGTCATAGTCATTGGCTCCGGCCGTTTTCGCTACATCGGATCGCGCCCTGCAGGGGGTCGCGCCGCACGCAGGCACAAGTGTCATTCCACCGGCATAATAGCAGGGGATCTTGCGATGCGGGACAGGGTCCGGTAAGAGGTAAAGTCTCTTCAACGGTCCAGAACGATGGCCCGTGACGCCAGGGGAGCTGCGGCGTCACGATCATAACGAAACATCGCGGATCAGAACGACGAAGGGGCACGATGTTCTCTGCGGTTACGATCCGGCACGCGGCTACGGCGTTTGCCGTATTTGCCGGGCTTGCGCTCATTGCCGGGCTTCCGGTGGTTGTCAACCTTCGGTTGGCGTCCGGCATCATGCATAGCTCTGCCGTCCACGCGGGTTCCCGCGGCGCCGTCGTCGTCACGACACCTGTGAGGCTGTCCAGCGCGCCGGACATCGTTATGCAGGCGGGATGGATCTACGACGCCGACAGCGGACCCGCCGGCAAGCCGGGGAATGACACCGCAACCAGGATTGTCGCCGACGGTCCTATCATCAGAATTGCCACCTCTGCCGCCGGCACGGAAAGTGGGGCCGTGGAGGAAACACTCCCCCTGGTCCTGTCGCAGCTTTCGTCTCTGGACTTTCAAAGCCTCCAGATCCGCCGTGGCACGGTTGCCGTCGTAAATCAGGACGGCGGCACGGAAACATTGTCCGACGTGGCGGCAGAGATCACAAGCAACCGCAAGGGCGGCTACACGGCAAAGGGCAGTGCGTCGTATCGGGGCAGCAGCATTGCATTCGACAGCAGCTGGTCTCTTCCGGCTGATCGCAAGGCGCCGCTGCGCGTGCCTGTCAAGATCGCGCTGAAATCGGCCATCCTCAATGCAAACATCGACGGACGCCTTGCCGTTTCCGACGATCTTCGTCTCCAGGGCGTGATTGATCTCTCCGCAAGCAAGCTCAGACACGTCGCCCGCTGGTTTGGAATTCCAGTGTCCAGCGGCGCCGAATTCCAAGATGTGCGCGTCAAGGGAACATTGGATTGGGGAGCAGGCGTTCTCACATTCTCACGCGCAACCATAGCCATGGATGGCAACGAGGGCACAGGTGCAATTGCGCTGGATACGTCCAAGGCGGTTCCATCGTTTGATGGCACCCTCGCGTTCGACACCCTCGACCTCTCTCGCTATCTGGCTCGCGGACCATCGATAGCGTCGCTCTGGTCCCTAAGCCTCGGAATCACGGAAGATGACGTTACTCCCTCCATCCTGACTCGCATTGATGCAGACATGCGCTTGTCCGCAGCAAAGATTTCGGTGCCGTACTTGCAGACGGGCCGGGGCGCCGCAACGATCGCGCTCACGAATGGACGATTGCAGGCCAATATTGCCGAATTGGAGCTGGAGAGCGGCAGCTTCGGCGGTCAGATAACGATCGATATGGGCAGTGCGGTGCCGACCTATAAATTGAACGGCAAGCTTGAGAATGTCGATGCGGGACGCAGCTTGTCCGGGTTGCTGCACCGCAATCCTCTCCAGGGGCGTGCCAATATCTCTCTGGAGCTGTCCGGCAGCGGCCACGATGCCAAATCGGTACTGAGCAGCCTTTCAGGCAAGGCGGGGTTCGCGCTGAGCGATGCGGGCCGCCTGGGCCTGGATCTGCGAGCGTTGCTGTATGCCGCGCAGCGTTCCTCTGTCAGAGGCTGGGCATCCGCCGGCAAGGGGCAAACGCCGCTGGATCAACTCGATCTGCGTCTGAGTGTGGTGGATGGCGTCGTCGTCGCTGATCAATTGCATGCAAAATCCTCGGGATTGCCGATAACCGGCAACGCGCGTGTGAATGTCGCGCGGCAGCTTCTCGACGTGACGCTGCAGTTCAACAATCCCGAGCGAACGGCCGCCGGTGGCGAGGCCCTGGTCGTCAGCGGAAGCTGGGCCGATCCGGAGTTTCGCGTCGAAACGGCACCGAAACGGGCGGCCGCTCCACACCTGCAATGACGATTGCGCCGCGTGCACTTTACGCTTCGTCGAGCTTGGGCAGCAGGCTTTTGACGATGGACGCGTCCAGCGCCTCATAGTCGTGATAGCCGATCACCTCGTAGAGGCGACCGCGAGTCTGCATCCTATCGAGCTGGGGTTCGGTGGTGCCGTCGGCCGCCAGCCCGCGATAGAAGTTTTCCATCGCATGCGCGGCAATCCTCAGTGAGCTTACCGGCCAGATCACGATACGGCATCCGAGTTGCTGAAGCTCGGCGGCCGTGAGCGCGGGCGTGCGTCCGAATTCCGTCAGGTTGGCGAGAACCGGTGCTTTGACGGCGGCAGCAAATTCCTTGAATTCATCGGCAGACCGGAGCGCATCAGCAAAAGCGACCTCTGCACCGGCGTCCAGATAGAGCTTCATGCGGGAAATGGCGCCCTCCAACCCCTCCGACGCGGCCGCATCCGTGCGCGCAATAATGACGAGATGCCGGGCCGCGCGCCGCGCCGCAGCGATCTTCGCCGCCATCTGGTCGGGCGGCACGAGCGTCTTGTCGTTCAGGTGGCCGCATTTCTTGGGCAGAACCTGATCCTCGATGTGGACGGCCGCAGCCCCGGCGTCCTCGAGCTCACGCACGAGCCGCATGGCGTTGAGCGCCTCGCCGTAGCCCGTGTCACCGTCGACGATCAGCGGTAGCCGGGATGTGCGCGCGATGGATCGGACCGTGTGGCACAGTTCCTCGATGGACAGGATGCCCAGATCGGGCAGACCCATGCTGGCCGTGACCGCCGCTCCGGAAACGTAGAGCGCTTCAAATCCTGCGTCCCTGGCCAGCAATCCGGCCATCGCGTTATGTGCCCCTGGAACACGCAAGATACCGCCCCGTGCCAGAAGAGCGCGCAACCGCTCACCTGCCGGCTCCATCCGGCCATCGCCACTCTCGAGCCAGGTCAAGATTGCCTCCTTCGCGTCAGGTCTCAGGCACTAGGGTGAAGGGTCTTGTATCACGCCGGCGGCGGCAGTGATGACGATCGGGTTCTCGATAAGGTGCACCTTGATCGGCACCGTCGGCACAAGCTGCGGGTTATGCGGCGGCGGCGCCTTATGCTTGGGCTGCGCCATCCAGTGTGTGGCACGCAGGACTTTGTCGATTCCAAGGGGGTATATGGTCACCTGATGAGGTTCGAACTTGAAGCGCAGAAAATTCTTGTAGTCCCTGATGCGCAGCGCCGCAAAGGCATCCTCGGCGTGCATACGGCCAAACAGTCCGGTCAGCACCCAATAAAGCCCCCATATGAACCCGCCGACAAATCCTCCGATCAGGATCATTTCCAAAGGATAGAGCATCAGTCCGAGAATCTGGCGCACTTCGGAGTATTCGACTTTCTGCGTCGCCGCGGGTTGCTGCTCGGGCGCGGGGGCCGACTGCGGCGGCGGTGGTCTGCGGCGCCCCCGTTCCTCGCCGCGCGGCCCGCGTTCTCGCCTCGCCTCGCGCTGCTCCATCCGCTCCTGCGACAACGGCTCGAGCGCCTCCTGCAAGACTTCCCGGACGATCACATTTCTTTCGCCGCGCGTGCGCCACAGGCTCTCGACCTGCGCCTCGACCGACGGTGCAATCGCGTTGTGGAACATGACGAGCGCCAGGCCCATGGAGAACATCGCCACGACATGCGCGACAAAGTGGGCGGTGCCTGCAAAAATCTTTACCGTCCACTTGCGCCAGACCGGCCGCTCGACGGCTTCAACGTACCACACGATCGCCGCGTAGAGCGCAGCAAGCATGAGCACAAAGGGAATGGAAACCAGCATGCCCTGCATGAGATAGAGCGGCAGCCGGGCCAAAACACTGAAGTAGGACGCCGCATCGACGTAGTCGATCTTGCCGGCCGAGATATCGTGCTGACTGACGACGGAATAGTATTGCCACGTCACGATCCAGTAGATCAGCCCGATGCCGATGCCGAAGGCCGGATTGCTGATCGGGAAAAACAGGTTCTTGAAACTGAGAAGCAGACTTCTGAACTTGCTCGGGTACACCTTGGCGTCGCGCTGACGCAGCATCCTGCGCGATTGCGCGACCGGCGCAGCATCAGCTTTTTTGGAACCGCGCTTGCCCTTCAGCCCGATGTCGTAATGCTCGGCGGACCAGCCCGCCGGCGCCTGACGAACCACATCTGCCGGTGCTGTTGCGGAATCCCTGCGCTCAGGCCACCGCACCGTGACTTCGTTCTTGAGGCCGTGCGTCGGATGCAGAAACGAGCCGCCACCGCCCGACGTGAAGAAGTGCACGTCCAGGTCCGGCGTGTAGTAGCGCGCATAGTGATGCCAATCGCCGGCAATGACAGCACAGATCCTGACACCGCGGGCGCGCGCGATGGCCGTGATCTTGAAGAAATTTTCTTCCTCGTCTTCGCCCTGCTGGTCGGCAATCATCCAGGCCGGCTCGGCCATGCATAGGATGAGCTTGTCCTGCGGGCCCATCCTGCTGGCGATGGCTGTGAAATAGTTCACCTGAGCCGCATCGAGATATTTCGAGAACTGGATATCCGCGCCCCAGATCCACCAGTCGTAAGGCAGCTTGATCGCCCAATAGCTGCGATGCTGTTGCGGTTGCCATCCGCCGATGCGATTGCCGTTGCGGCCCGACAGCTTGTCTCGCGCTGCGCAGAACAGGCTGTCGAATGCCGCCAGGCCGTCGTACCAGTCGTGATTGCCGGGGATGGCGAAAAGCTTGCGCTCGGCGGTCGGCACGTTGTAGGCCCAGCCGAACGGCGTCTGCAGGCGCTTCCTGTATTCTTCGCGCGTCGCCTGCGGATAGCATTGATCTCCGCCCATGACCAGGATCGTACCGGCCTTGAGGTCACCGGCTGCCGGGACGGTCAAGGTCTCTTTCGCCAGGAGATAAGCCATTGTGTAGGTCGGCTCGAAACCATCGCCGGTGTCGGCGATGTAGTCGATCCAGAACGCGCCGCTTTCATCCATACGCAGCCGGCGCTGCTCATCATCCGCATAGGGATCGCTGTAGTCGTAGCGCAAGTAGAGATCCTCGACCGAGACCTGGTCGGTCGCCGCCTGAATGAGGCGCTGATCTGCGTACTGGCCGAACACGGATGAGATGATGGTGCGTACGCCGATGCGTGCGAGGAGCTTCGGATTGTACCAGCTGACCATCTTTGTCAGCTCGCCATCGCGGAGCTGCTCAATCGGCGTCTTGTTCATATCGTCCCCACTCAGTCCCACCCTGGCGCACGATAGTTGCCTCTGCGCCGGATTGAAACCCGCAGGCCGCGCCGGTACGACGCCGCGGCAAACAGCCACGGACGCGATCACAAGCAATGCGGCCCTGTGTCGTCCACCACCGAGGCAGCATCCGCAGACAAATGGACGAGAGCGTGACGCGCGATCTGCGCCGCTACCGGTTCAGCATCATGTCGCTGAAATGACAGGCGGCATCGCGGCCCGGTGCGACAGTCTTGAGCGGTGGAATTTCGACCTGGCAGCGCTCGGTCGCATGCGGACACCGCGGATGAAAGTGACACCCGGACGGCGGCGCAAGTGGCGAAGGAATTTCGCCTTTGATCGGATGGAACGTCCGCTTGGTCGTGCTGATACGCGGCACTTCGGCGAGGAGGGCCTGCGAATAGGGGTGCACGGCTTTCGCGAACAGCGCCACCGTAGGCGCCACTTCGACGATCCGCCCCAGATACATGATGACGACCCGGTCGGTGATGTGCTGCACAACTCCCAGATCATGGCTGATGAAAAGATACGTCAGATCGAAGGCCTGACGCAGATCCATGAACAGGTTGATGACTTGCGCCTGGATCGACACATCGAGCGCGGCGATCGCCTCATCGCACACGAGAAACTCAGGCTTCACCGCCAGCGCCCGGGCAATGCCGACACGGCTGCGCTGACCACCGGAGAACTGATGCGGATAGCGCCGCTTGAGATCGGGGTCGAGGCCGACGCGACGCATCATCTGATCAACGTAGTCACTGATCCCGGCGCTTGACACGAGTCCGTGAAATCGCGGCGCCTCGCCAATGATGTTTTCCACCCGCGCGCGTGGATTGAGCGAGGCGTAAGGGTCCTGGAAAATCATCTGCACGGCCAGCCGCGCTGCCTTGGCCTCCGAGCCCGCCAGCAGCATCCTGTCGCGTCCCTTGAACAGGATCTGACCTTGCGTCGGCTCCAGCAGCCCCGCGATCATGCGCCCCAGCGTGGACTTCCCGCAGCCCGACTCGCCCACGAGGCCGACGACCTCGCCCTTTGCGACCGAGAGATCCACGTTGTCGACCGCATGCACGGTTTCCTCGCGCACGTCGGCGCCAAGCTTCCCGGCGATACGGCCCGCCAGATCCGGCCTGCGCACGAAGCGCTTCGAGAGTCCTTTGCCTTCGACGATCGGCGCCGTCATGCGTCAACCCCCACCACCAGCGGGTGAAAGCAGCGTACGCCGCGGCGCGGTAGGGGCTCGGTCATGTCCGGTTCTGCGAGGCACGCCTGGGTGGCCTTCGTGCAGCGCGGACGAAAGGCGCAACCCGACGGGCGATTGAGCAGCGACGGTGCCATGCCGGGGATCTGGATCAGGCGCTCGCCGCGCTTGTTCTGGCTTGGAACCGAGCCCATCAGGCCCATCGTGTAAGGATGCAGAGGTGCTGAAACGACATCCGCGGTCTTGCCGGTTTCGACGATACGGCCGGCATACATGACGGCGATACGATCGGCCAGCGATGACACGACGGCCAGATCGTGAGTGATCCAGATCATGGCCGTCCCGGTTCGCGCGCACAACGCCTGGGCTTCGGCCAGGATCTGTCCCTGGATCGTCACATCGAGCGCGGTTGTCGGTTCGTCGGCGATGACCAGATCCGGTTTGTTGATGAACGCTGTCGCGATCGCTACGCGCTGGCGCATGCCACCCGACAACTCGTGCGGATAGGCCTTCAGCCGCCGCTCGGGCGAGGGGATGCCGACATCGGCCAACGCATCGCGCGCCATGCCGAAAGCCGCCGACTTGCTGACGTCGCGATGGGCGCGCACGGCTTCGATCATCTGTGTGTCGACGCGCAGGACCGGATTGAGCGTCATCATCGGGTCTTGAAAGATCATGGCAATGCGATTGCCGCGCAGCGATCTCAGCCGCTCTTCATTGGCGGTTGTCAGCTCTTCGCCATTGAACCTGAGGCTGCCGGTGACGATCCGCCCGGGCGGATCGACCAGGCCCAGGATGGAGAATCCGGTGATCGATTTGCCGCAGCCGGACTCACCGACCAGACCAAGGATCTCTCCGGCGTTCACCGCGAACGACACGCCGTCCACCGCCTTCACGACGCCGCCGCGCGTGAAGAAATGGGTCTTGAGGTTCTCGACCTCGAGCGTCGGCAGTGCCGGCGCCTTCATCGTTTCAGCCTGGGATTGAGCGTATCGCGCAGCTGATCGCCGACGAGATTGATCGTCATGATCGTGACCAGGAGGACGATGCCCGGAAAGAAACTGATCCAGTATTTGCCCGAGAGCATGTACTCGAAACCGTTGGAGATGAGCAGGCCCAGGGACGGCTCGGTCTGCGGCAGCCCGACGCCCAGGAAGGACAGCGTTGCCTCCAGCGCAATGGCATGCGCCGTCTGCACCGTCGCGACGACGATCAGCGGCGGCAGGCAGTTCGGCATGATATGACGCGCCAGAATGCGACGATGGCTCAGCCCCAGGCAGCGCGCTGCCTCGACATATTCCTTGCGGCTCTCCACCAGGGCATTGGCCCGCACCGTGCGTGCGTAGTAGGCCCATTGCACCGTCACCAGCGCAATGATGATCTTGTCGACGCCCTTGCCCAGAATCGCAATGAGCATCAGCGCCAGCAGGATTGCAGGAAACGACAGCTGCAGATCGACCACGCGCATGATGAGCCCTTCGACGCGCCCGCCCGCATACGCAGCGATCAAACCGACGGAAGCGCCGATGATCATCGCGATGATCCCGGACAACACCCCGACCATCAGCGAGATGCGCACGCCGTAGAGCATGGCCGAGAGAAGGTCACGCCCTGCCCCGTCCGTGCCCAGCCAGTAGGTATATCCGGTCACGGCGTTCTTCTCACCCGGCGGCAGACGGCTATCGAGCACATCGACCTGCGCCAGGTCGTAGGGGTTCTGCGGCACGATCCACGGCGCGATGATCGCCAGCAGCACGATGATCCCGAGCAGCGCCAGCGCGAGAGTGGCAATACGGTTCTCGAAGAATTCGCTCAGGAAGCGCCGCAACGGCGTCTCGACCAAGATTGCTTCGGGCGTTTGCGTCTCGGGCGTGGCGACGTCGTCGGCGATGGTCATGCGCTTTGGTCTCCCAGACGCACACGCGGGTCCAGCACCGAATAGAGAATGTCGACCAGGAGATTGATCACCACGAACATGAGCACGATGATGATCAGGTAGGCGACGATAACCGGCCGGTCGAGGCTCTGGATCGAGCCGATCAGCAATCGGCCCATGCCGGGCCAGGCGAAGATGGTTTCGGTCACGACCGAGAACGCGACCAGATTGCCGAACTCCAGGCCAAGTACGGTCACCACCGGGATCAAAATGTTCTTCAGCAGGTGCACGCCGATCACCCGGCGATTGGACAGGCCTTTGGCGCGGGCGAACTTGATGTAGTCCTGATGGATGGCCTCGCGTGCGCCCGCGCGGGTCAGCCGGATGACGAGCGAGATCTTCAACAGCGCAAGATTGAGCGCAGGCAGCAGCATGTGTTTCAATCCGTCGAGCGTAAACAGGCTCGAAGTGACGCCGAACCACGTGGCGGTTGCCCCGCGGCCGGTCGATGGCAACCAGCCCAGCATAACAGCGAACACCATGATGAGCATAAGTCCGACCCAGAATGTCGGCAGCGAGAACCCGAGGATGGACGTGGCCATGATCGCCCGCGACGCCGGCGCCGTGGGATGGAGACCCGCATATAGGCCCAGCGGAATGCCCAGCACGATGGCCATCATGATGGCGGCAAAGGCAAGCTCCAGCGTGGCCGGCATGCGCTGCACGATAACCTTGAGCGCCGGTTCGCCGAAGATGAAGGAATTGCCGAGATCCCCGCGCAGCGCACCACCGACGAAGTACAGGTATTGCTCCCAGATCGGACGATCGAGGCCCAGCGACCGGATCGCCGCCTCGATGTCCTTCTGGTCGGCCTGCGGATTGATGAGGAGATATACGGGATCACCAACGAGGTGAACCCCGCAGAAGACGATGAGCGACATCACCACCACCACCAGCACGCTCTGCATCAGGCGGCGGATGATGAAGGCGGTCATGCCGTTACGCTCCGAACCAGGGTCGACGGTGGTCGACGTCCGCCTACTCCGTCACGCCCATCGCCAGCGTATTCTCGTCCGACCGGGCCTTGTACTTGAGGCCCTTTCGCGCCGCCCAGGTGTTGACCTGGTAGTGTGACGGAATGATCGCCACATCCTCAATGGCGATGTCTGTGGCCTGCGCCAGCAGGTCGGCGCGTTTGCCGTCGTCGACGGTTTTCATGGCGTCTTCGACGAGCTTGTCGACTTGCGGATTGGAGTAGCGGCCGCGATTGGAGGCGCCCTGCCCCTTGTCCTTGTCGAAAGACGTCACCAGCGGCTTCAGCGCGCCGGAATTCTCGCCTGTGCCCGAGCCCCAGCCCACCAGAATGAAGCTGAACTCCGGCACGCCTCCTGGGCCGCCCTGGGACGCACGCGTGAAGAAGTTGCCCGGCGGCAGCATCTCAATCGACGTCTCGATGCCGGCCCGCGTCAGCATCTGCGCCACCGCCTCGGCGATCTTCACATCGTTGATGTAGCGCCCGTTCGGACCGTGCAGCGTCAGCTTGAACCCGTTGGGAAACCCTGCCTCGGCCAGCAGCTTCTTGGCACCCTCAGGATCGTATTTCTCGACCGTCAGCTTTTTCGAAACACCGAAATAATGATCGGGGAGAAACTGGCTCGCCGGAATTGCCACGCCCTCCATCACGCGCGAGACGATGACGTCACGGTTGAGCGCCTTCGACATGGCCTTGCGGACGCGCTTGTCCTTCAAGGGGTTCTTGATCTCTGCGCCGTCCTTGCCTTTGGCGAACGGCGTCACGTCGCGTCCGTGATCGACGAAGAAATAGATGATGCGGTTGGACACTTCCTGACTGAGTTCGACCTTCGGGTCCTTCTTCAAGCGTTCGATATCAGCGGTCGGCGTGTCTTCGATCATGTCGACGTCCCCCGCGAGAAGGGCGGCAACGCGCGCAGGTCCCGCCTTGATGGGACGGAACGTGGCCTTCTGCCACTTGGGCTTGGAGCCCCAATACTCATCGTTGCGCACCAGTTCAATGCGATCGCCGGGAGTGAACTTGGCAAGCTTGAAGGCGCCTGTGCCGATGGCCGCCTTGCCGGAATTGAAATCCGGCGTGCCGGCACCCTCCGCGCTCTTCTTGGAAACAATCATGATCGTGGCGACGTCGTTCGGCATGAGCGGATAGACGGCGGCCGTGCTGATGTGGACGGTATGGTCGTCAACCTTCGTGACGGTCTTGCCCTTGGCCACGATGAACGGAGACGGGCTGTTTGGCACGTTGCCGGCCCGGCTGAATGTGAACACCACATCGTCGGCAGTGAACGGCGAACCGTCGTGCCACTTCACCCCCTTGCGCAGCTTGAATTCCCAGGCCGTATCGTTGATGGCTTTCCAGCTTTCGGCGAGGCCCGGAATGAGATTCTGCTTTTCGTCATTCTCGATCAACCGCTCGAACACGTGACTGAGGAGCGAATTGTTGGGTGTCAGATTGTGATAGTGCGGATCCATGGCGGAAGGCTCGGCCGAAAGCCCGACCCGGAGCTCCTGTCCAACGGCTTGGCTGAATAGACCTCCTGCCGCGATCACAACGGCAACGAGCATCGTTCGCGAGAACGGCATCAACAGACCCTCCGGTAGTCTTGACGGGGCGTGGTATCCACGCGTTGGCCGCAGCCTAGAGCGAGATCGCCTCTTATGGAAGCGAGATGCTTCCTAAGAGGCGTGAATCTCACTCTAAACTAAAAGCGTAGAGCAGGATTCACGCTTCGGCCGAGACGCCTCGTAGCGGGCAACATTGTTCAATCCGAAGCGATCCTGCTCTAGCATAAGCCGCAGCGAAGCCAAGATCTGCGTCCCGGCCTCTGTCTCACCGCCACCGCAGGTGAGTGCAGCGGCGGTGAGATAGGTCTATGGTATTGTGGGTCTACCAGCTTCGGCGCGAACCGGTGTCGATGTGGAACAGACCGCCACCGTAGTGCTTCATACCGCCGACTCCGCCTGAGCCCCTCAGGAAGGCCCATACGCCGCGCCAATTCCCGCGCACGCGGAAGTCGACCGCGTTGCCGGTCAGATGATGAGATTGACTGGCACCACCGACGCGCCGGTTGTGGCCCCGGCTGCGGCAGGTGGAATTGACCGTGACTCCTCCAAACATCGAGGCCACGCTGGCGACGACCGACCTCAGCCCGGAATTGAGGCAGCCCGAGCTTGCCGCCCACCGGATGCCGCCGCCACCGGCGACGGCGGGAGCGGTGGACGGTGCCGCGCTGAACCCGCCGCCCAGACTGGCGACGCGCGTGCGGCGGGGCACGCCCCGTTTTGCCGTTCTGCGCTCGCTGCGCGCGGACCGCGTGGAGGGCAGCTCGGTGTTGCCAAGGCTCGCCGTGCGTGTGCGCCGCGCACTTTTACTGCGCTTGGCTGAACGCTCCTCGCGGGCCTCCTCGCCGACGGCATAGTCGGTGCCGAGACTCGCGACCTGCGTCCCGCGGGAGCCGCGGCGGCGCGCCTGGCCCTCGTGCCGGCCGGCGCCCAGATTCATGATGCCGGCGCTCTGGCCGAGATTCGTGCCTTTGAAGGTCTTGCCGAACCACGCGGCATTTTCGTCGGCGATTGCGGGCGAAATGCTCAACGTTGCAACAATCCACAAGGCGCATGCGGACACGACCGCACGCGCGGCCACTGAAAATACTCTCATACAGGATCTCCCCTCGTAGTGGCCGAACGTGTCGCTCGACTGATTGGTGGCGACGTCTTGGGCAGATGGTGCGAACCCCTCCGCCGTCGACCCCTACGGGCATCACTTGCGAATTGGCACGTACGTCTTCACTTGTGGTTAACCCCACTGGGGATCGTTTGGGGCCACAAAGAGGCACTCAGCAAACGTTCAATGCCGTGAAATTTCATGCGGTTGACGCACGTCGACGTTATCTTTCCGCGGGTTGCACAGGTTGCGAACGATCAGCCACAAGCGACCACATGGCGCACTTGGTTGCACGCCCACGTTGCTTTCAGGCAGCACCTGCACCCACAATTCAGGTCGTCGGCCAAGCGGGCGGCGTCCAATTCGTCGCCTCGTCGAGCGGATAGGACGGCCGCGGCAGTCGATGCCATTGCCGGCGTTCGAGCACCGGTGAGGTGAGCCCCTCGGTATCGACCTCATGGACACGCTCAGGCGGAAACCACGGAATGAATCCGGCCCGAAAATGCCCGCGTGATTTCACGACAACGGTCGCCGCCGCTCCGATATCGAGTCCGAACATCTCGAAGAACATCGGATCCAGAGTCTGCATGCGGTCGGAGATGACGACCACAATCATCCCGCCGATGCGCAGCGCCGCCGACGGCCCGAGCCGGAGGGTTCGCCCCTGTGCCCAGCCCAGCCGCCCGACAATCGTCCCATCATGCAATCCGATGACCTCGGCATCCGCCTCGAACGGCGCGTCACACGGCAGGCCCGCATGGCTGTTGAACCGGGCGCGCAGCTTCGCCCCGACACCCGCCTGATGCGCCGCCTCGGCCAGCGGCGGATCGAAGAAGCTGCCGTAGAGGGCATTCTCAGCGCCGGCCTGGTGCAGGGCTGCGAGCAGCTCAGTGGTGCGCCCGGTGCCGCCACCACCCGGATTGTCGCCCGTGTCGGCGAGAATTACGGCCGGACGATTGCGCCGCCGCGCCAGATCGACGGCCTCCACCAGCGGCATCAGCACTTTCCTGAACTTTTCCCGCTGCGCCCAGCCCCGCTCTGCGATCTCGCGCGCCAGCATTTGTGCCCGCGCGGCATCGCTGCGGGCGGTCACCACGATCGCCACGCCGTTCTTGTCGCTGTCGGAGAAGACAAAGCCACCGAAGATCGAGACATTGAGAATATCGCCGGCAAGCTCGGCCCGGCGGCGGGTGCCGTAGTCGATCATATCGCCGTAAGGACCGCTTGCGGTCAGCAGATTCACGGACGCGGGCGTCAGCGGCAACCGGATGAACGCCGGCTGCGGATCAGCCAGACCCGCCAGAATGAGCCTCAAGCCCAGGGCCGCCTCCTCGCCGCGCTCCGTCATGTCGACGTGCGGATTGGTCCGGTAGCCGACGATGAGATCGCTGCTGTCGACCATGCGCTCGGAGATGTTGCCGTGCAGGTCGAGCGTCACCACGACCCGCCCCTGCGGTCCCGCAAACTCCCGGGCGAGCGCGATGATCTCGCCGTCGGTATCGTCGCGATCCGTGGCGATCATGCCGCCGTGGTTGGCCACATACACCGCGTCCAGTGGCCCGGCACGTTCCAATCCCGCCCGCATGATCGCGAGCATCCGGTCCATCAGGGCGCCCTCCACCGGCCCGTGCGGGTGACACGCCGCCAGCAGGATCGGTACGGGCTGCCAGGGCCCGGTGGCATCCATGGTTTTCACGAACGCCGCCGCCTCGCCGAGAATGTAGGGCTGCGCGGCTCGTGCGGCCTCCAGGATGGCTGGACCCTCGAGCCAATAGAGACTGCGAAAATCGTGTTCCTTGGCGACGGGGGCTTGCCGGTTGCTTTCCAGCCAGACACCGACGATGGCAACGCGGGGACCACTCATACTTTCCATCCTCGAATTTCCCCAGCAATGTGGGCTTCACATCAGTTTCTCTATGAACCGTCCCACCGCCTCCCGCTCCCCGGGAGGCAGGTGCAATCCGATCTTGGTACGGCGCCAGAGCACGTCTTCGGCCGTGTGCGCCCATTCGCGGCCTTTGAGGTGCAGGATCTCGCGCTCGGTCAGGCCGCCGCCGACGTGCTGCCCCATACCGGCCATGTCGCGGGCATCGCCGATGATGTCCAGTGCCGTGGTCCCTTGCCGGCGCGCCAGGCGTCGCAGAAACGCCGGGTCGAAAGCCGGAAGGCGGCGCTGCAGATCGGCCAGCCAGCCGTCGAAATCCGCCCCCGGCATATCACCGCCCGGCAGCGGCGCAGTGGCAGTCCACACCGGCCCCATGGTCGGCAGATGCGGTTCCAACCGTTCCAGCGCCTCGCTCGCGAGACGGCGGTAGCTGGTGACCTTGCCGCCCATGACCGTCAGCAGCGGCGGCGTGCCGGACCCTGTTGCAAGCTCCAGATGATAGTCGCGCGTCACCGCCGAAGGGTCGGCCGTCTGGTCGTCGTAGAGCGGCCGTACGCCCGAATAGCTCCAGACGACATCTTCACGCCGCAAGGGCGCTTTGAAGAAATCCTGGGCAAGTTTCAGAAGGTACTCGGTTTCACGAGCGTCGATGCCCACAGCGGCCGGGTCGCCGTCGTAGGCGACATCCGTCGTGCCCAGGATGGTGAACCGCTCCTCGAATGGCAGCGCGAACACGACGCGCCGGTCCGGGCTCTGCAGAAGATACGCATCGTTGGCGCCGGCAATCCTCGGCAGGACAAGGTGGCTGCCCTTGACGAGCCGGATGCCGCCGCGGCGTTGCCGCGAGCCATTCTGCACAAGTGTGGTCTCGACCGCCTCGACCCAGGGCCCTGCCGCGTTGACGAGCACACGCGCCGCCACGTCACGGCGCTCCTGACCCGATTGCAGCCTCACCCGCCACTGGCCGCCCTCTGCGCTGGCGCTTTCGACGCGCTCAGCGTGCGCGCCTTCGACGCGACAGCGCGTCAGGATCTCGGCCCCCTTGTCAGCCGCAGCCCGCGCGTTGAGAACGACGAGGCGCGCATCATCCACCCAGCAGTCCCAGTAGGCGAAGCCAGAGGCGAGCTCCGGGCGCAGCGGACCACCCGCCGCATCGGTCCGCAAATCGACGGCACGCGATGCCGGAATCGCGCGGCGCCGGTAGAGATGGTCGTACAGGAAAA
>JBKKCB010000133.1:0-2462 GCA_046713545.1 Hyphomicrobiaceae bacterium
TCGGCCGTATCGACGATCACGACACGCCAAGTCCCTTCGGCCGCGGTGTGACCGAGGAAGCCGCGCAAACGGCGGACCTCGTCGATTGGAATCGTGGTCGCGAAACGCTTTGTCGTCGTCACCCAAGGCCGCCGCAGAACCAGAAGGCCCGGATGAGACAGGGCAAGGACTTGGCGGGCGGCGATGCTGCCGGCCTCGATATCGAGACTGGACTTGGGCTGCGTGCGCTCGCCCGGACTTGCCAGCAGAAACCTGGCCAGACAATACGCCAGCGTTGCCTTGCCGATGCCGGCCCGCCCGGTCAACAGCCAGGCGTGATGCATGCGACCCGCGGCGAATGCGTCGACCAGCGCGCGCTCGGCGCTGGCATGCCCAAAGACAGCCTGCGTTTCGCGCGGGTGGGGAAATCCCTCGAGGCGATCGACCTCCGGGAGAGCCTCTGTCTCGATGACGGCGGGCGCGCGCGCCATCAGCGGGCCGTGTCGGTGAGATGCGGGCCAAAGCGGGCCCGCACCGCCTCGCGCACGCGCTGTTCGACCACGTCGGGCGTGCCGGTCGCATCCACGATCTGGCAGCGCGCCGGATCGGCCCGAGCGACGACCAGATATCCCTGCCGCAAGCGCTCATGAAATTCGAGGCTTCGCTGTTCGTAAGGGTCGGCGCTGGCGGCGCTTTTGCCACTGGCTTCGCGCCGCTCGGTCGCGCGTGCCAAACCCACGGCGGCATCGATGTCGAGGATCAGCGTCAGATCGGGCTGCGTCCCGCCCGCCGCAATGCGGTTCAGCGATTCAATCGCGTCCGCTGAGACCGAACCGGCGACGCCCTGGTACACACGCGTTGAATCGGTGAACCGGTCGCAGATCACCCATTTTCCGCCAGCCAGCGCTGGGCGGATGAGTGTCTCGACGTGGTCGGCGCGCGCGGCGAAAAACAGGAGCGCTTCCGCAGTCGCGCCATGTTTGGCGGTAGTACCGGACAAGATCAGGTGCCGAACCTGCTCGGCAAAGGGAGTGCCGCCGGGTTCGCGCGTCAGAATCACATCGATGCCAGAATCGCGGACAAGCGCCGCCAGCCTTCGGGCCTGGGTCGATTTCCCCGAGCCCTCTCCGCCCTCGAAGGTTATGAACGTTCCGGCTGCCATAAACCCTGCACGCGTCATCGGCCGGCACATGCCGGCCAGCTATAGCGCCCAGCGGAACGCCATATGCACGAGGGTGTCAAGGCCGCGACGGAGCACGCCCGCAGGCGCCACGTCCTCCGCGGCGACCAGCGGAACCTCGCTGACGGCCTGCGACGGCGTCGAGATCCGCAGCTGGGCCACGACATCGCCTTTGGCGATGGGAGCCTTCAGGGGCGACTTATAGATGATCTCGGCCCTCAGGCGCTGATTGACCGGCAGCCGCGGAAAGACCACCTGCACACCATCACTGCCGACGAGCGGGAGAAACATGCGGCTGCCGCCCCAGACGCGCGCCTGACCGACCACCTCGCCCACATCGAACAGCTTGTATTCGGTGTAGCTCTTGAACCCCCATTCGAGGAGCCGCACGGCCTCGCTCTTGCGTTCGTCCTGCCGTTCCATGCCGTTGATGACGAGAAGCAAGCGGCGATTGCCTTGCTTTGCCGACGCCGCAATGCCGTAACCGGCCTCTTTGGTGTATCCGGTCTTAAGGCCGTCGACGCCCAGCTCCGTAAACAGAATCGGATTGCGATTGATGAATCGGTGCTTGCGATACATGAATTCGCGCTGCGCGAACCGGCCATAATATTCCGGAAAGTCGCGCGCGAGGTGGCGCGCCAGAAGAGCCAGCTCACGCGCCGTCATCAGGTGCTCAGGGTGATGCAATCCGGTCGCGTTGCGGAAGGTCGATTTCGCCAGGCCCAGCTTGCGCGCCTCTTCAGCCATAACGCGGGCAAACGCGTCCTCGCTGCCCGCCATGCCTTCCGCGATCGCGATGCAGGCGTCGTTGCCGGACTGCACGATGATGCCCTGCAAGAGCTGGTCCAGGGGCTCCTTCGTATTCACGGGCACGAGCATGGCGGAGGTGCCTGACGGCGCGCCGCCTGTCCGCCAGGCGTTGACGCTCATGAGAAACTCGTCCTCGAGCTTGATCTGACCCGTCTTGAGGGCCTTGAAGACGACAGCCAGAGTCATCAGCTTGCTCATGCTCGCCGGAGCCATCAGCTCATCGGCGTTGTGCTGAAACAGCACGGCGCCCGAATCGGCGTCCATCAGGATCGCCTGGCGAGCCTTGGTCGTAAGCTCGGTTTGCGTTTGGGCAGCAGCCGCCGACGACAGGCTCACAAGGCCCGCAGCCAAGATCATCAAGACCCGCAGGTGGCGGGCCGTGGACGAGCAAATGCGCATCATGGCGCGTCGAGAATCCCATTGCATGGCGGGGGAACTATCATGGCTGCCGGCCCGGCAAGTCAACCGACACGCCGCGCCCAAAGGAGAAAAG
>JBKKCB010000134.1:0-9418 GCA_046713545.1 Hyphomicrobiaceae bacterium
CCTTTACGCTTTGGCAGAGCGGCTTGGCCTGGACGATCAGACGGCACGCTATCTGGCGACGGCATTCCTCGTCGCCGCGGTGGCGGATGCGCTCATCCTTTATTTCTGGGACCGGCTCTTTGCTCCGAGGCGGTGACACGCTGCCAAAGAGCGTCGAGCGCGGCCGCGTAGCCCGACTCGGTCGGAAACGTCAGGCCTGACAGATCGCCGGGGCCGAGCCAGGCCAGCTCGTCGTGCTCCGTGGAGAGAGCCGGCTCGCCGCCGGCATGACGGCAAATCCGGCCGACAATGAACTGGAATACGCCATCGGTCGGCCGCCGCCGGGTCCAGGTCACCGCGAGGTCGGTCAGCTCAACGCGAAACTCAAGCCCGAGCTCCTCGGCAATCTCGCGCGCCAGAATGCGGTCGTGGGCGTCCCATTCCTCGCCCACGTCGATGCGGCCGCCGGGCAGCTCCCAAAAACCGGAGTCGGACTCGCGCACGAGCAGCGCACGGCCTTCACGCACGATAAACGCCTTCAAACTGACTTCGAAGGTCTGGATGGCGCGCGGCATGATCCGATGCTCTCATGGAAAGTCGTGTTTATGCGCGACGCATATCGCACCCGCGCAGACCAAGTCTAGCCGAACACGTAGATGGGGCTCGACCATGCGCGGTGCCCGTCCGCCTGCGTGACGCGAACGAACAGGCGCGTGTCACCGGTGGTCCGCCGCTCGAACGTGCGGCTGAACCGCATCTGCGTCACGCTCATCTGCGTCGGCAGCCGCGAAAGCTTGACGGCACGGTCCAGTCCGCCGGCGGAAAACACATGCTCGGCAATGCATAAAGAGGAGATGTTGCGCCAGCCGTGACAATGCCTGGTTTCGAATCGGATGCGTCCGCGCGTGGGATCGGCCAGCCACAAATCGATGCCGCCATAGTTCCCGGTGGTCACGGCTTTCCAAACGATGCGGCCGGCATCTTGCTGCTGAATGCCGCGATCGAGGTTCCAGTTGTTGAACATCTGGGCGCGCACGATTTCGTTGCCCTGGATCGTCACCTGGCCGTCCCAGACCGTGGTGCGCGCACGGCCGCGATATTCGGCGCCCTGGTACACGAGGCGAATGCGTCCGCCCAGATCCGTCTCGGCATGGGGCCGCACCGTTTCGAGCAGATGCGGGCCATCGAAAATATCGACGCGCTCGATCGGCGCCGAGCCATGGACGTCGACATCGAGCGTGACCGTGTCATCGGCGACCTGTGCAATGTCGCCCATCATCAATCGGCGCACCGGAGACGACGGCGCATCGGGCTCCGCCACGGGATCGCGCAGGAACAGCTTCGCGTCGCTGGCCGTCCGGACTTCAACGCCCAGGAGCATGCGATTGCCGGTGGTGGCGAAGTGGTGACGCCGGCGCATGCATTCGAAAATCGCATCACGATCGAGCCGCGCGGCAAGAAAACAGGTCAAGCCGCCATAGCTGCCGAAGAACGACGCGCCCGGATAGCAGGCGCCGGGCCGCCCCTTGTGCCCATCCGAGTTGGCGACGATGCCGACGCGGTAATTCTGCTCGAACGCATCCCAGAGCAGCCACTCGAACGTGCCCCAGGCGGAATGCACCTCGACGGCCGTCTCCAGCCGCGGATCGTGCGCTTGCACAATATCGGCGTAGCGGCCGCCGACGTGCGCCGCGACGACGCAATCGCGGCCTTGCAGCCGGGCAAACAGATCCTGCGCCGTGTGTGCATCGCTGCCTTCATCGGCGATGTCGCGCGGCCCGGTGATCTGGGCGTGCGAGGAGCGGTGCAAGGTCTCGCCTTCGTGGCGGAAATGCACATTGCGATCGCCGCCGACCGCGGTATTGGCGCTCCATTCGTAGCCCGGAATGCACACGAAGCGGCCGGGCGCGTCGAACTCCGCCGTCAACGCGTTGAGGTCGCGCCAGAACGCTGCGGTGATCTGGAAGTCGTTGCCCTGGTGTCCCATGACATCCAGGAAGGCCTTGTCGCGGCCGAACATAAAATAGTCGCGGGCGGAGTTTGTGCCGAGCGTCTCGTCCGATTGCCCATGCGTGTCGCCCCAGTAGTGCCTGATGGCGGCCGCCGGTTGCGATACGCGCAGCGGGTTCGACCGGCATAGAGGCTGGCCTGCCTCGTCGAGAATATCGATGACCAGATCGGTGGGTGTCTCAACCCGCAGGTCTTCGATCACGGCCGCAAACTCGCCCTCGACAATCCGAAGCACCGGCGGCAGGCCGTGGACAGGCACGGACGGGCGGAGTTGCAGCCGGCCGCCACGCAGCCGCGCCGGATTGCCCCATTTGTCGTCGGCCTTTACGGCCAGCCGAAAGCGCTCGCCGGCGCGCACGAGCGTGGGCAACACCACCCGCCACGTCACGCCTGGGCCGGGGATGATCTCGATGGCCGGACTGGCCGGAAGCGCCACATAATCGTAGGTGGCGATGGCATCGACGAGAACGCGGAATTGAAACGCCGCCTCGCAATATGTCTGCAAACGAATTCCCGGCGATCCGGAACGGCGGTCCCCGAAGCGAATGGTGATGGTGTCGCCCGGCGCCAGGAAGTGCTTCATGACGCCGACATACAGCGATCGGCTCCACGGGCGAATGTTGCGCTTGAATTCCCACTTCAATTCCAGCGCGGCGCCGTTCGAGGCCTCCGCTGTGGTGTAGCCGGCGCCTTGGGGATCATCGAACTGGACCGGCCCGAAGTCGGTGGCAAACCGGAAACCGATCTTGATCGAGCCGGTGTCGTCGATGCCGAACGTGCCGGCTGTGTATACGAGCACGAAGGATTGCCACGACCCCGCCTCGAACTCGCCCGCCGGCTCAAGGCTCGCTTGGCCCATCAACTCGGGCCGGTAGTCGGAATAGGGCATCCTCGCTCCTCGGCGGCTGGTGGCCGGCACCAGACGGACAAGCTGGAGCAGTCCCTTGACGACAGCAACCCGTCAGCGATCGTTTGCCAAAAACGTGAACCGCCTGACCAGTCGGTCAGCCGCGTGTCAGTCAGTGCAGGCGGAACTCGCTCGAGACGAAATCGTACTCACGCGGATGGATCAGGGCCTTGTGCGCCACCCTGATGCGATAGAGCGGCCCCTCGAGGTTCTTCGACCAGAAATCAAGAAATTCCTTCAGCTTCGGAAACAATGGATGCAGGTCGTATTCCTGCCAGATGTAGCTTTGAAGCAGGGAGGGATGGTCGGGCATTCGATAAAGGATTTCCGCAGTCGTGAGGCTGAAGCCCTTAAGCTGCGCGGCAAAGTCTCCTTGGCTCATGCGCTTGATCTCCTGAGCGCGCGTGTGCGATCGACTCGACTGCACAAAGGATATGCCAAACGCACCCGCATTCAATTGGTTTCGCGCTGCATTTCAACGCCTTAGCAGCCATGCGACAATACTGCTAACAGGCGAATATCCCGGTGGCCTAAGCATCCTTCTCGAGGTGCCGGGCGCCGGCGGCGTCAGGCGCTTCCAAATGTCCATTCATTAACAGCGGCGCCGACACGCTCCGCGTCTCTGGTAATGCTGGGCCGCTTTTCGGTGATTATATTTGATTGAGCCATGAAATTTCTTGGTGCAATCCGTAATTCGACGGTTTATAGGGGTGCCTTCACAAATCCGGTTTTGAGAATGGAAGGGATGAATAGATGGCGAGTGTGAATGTCGATAAGATGTCTCTCAAGGAGCTCGTCGATCTCGAGACACGCGTGAGGAAGGCCATTCTGAATGCCAAGGAGCGCGAGCGGGCGGATCTGAAAAGCAAGATCGCTTCGCTGGCAGAAAACGCCGGTTTTTCTGTGAGCGAACTTTTCGGCAGCGGTCGCGGCAAAGGTGGCAAGGTCGCGGTCAAATACCGCAACAAGGATAATCCGGCAGAGACCTGGACAGGACGCGGGCGGCAGCCGAAATGGCTTGCTGCAAAGCTGGCCAAGGGGTCGAAACTCGCCGATTTCTCGATTTGAGCCGAAGGGGCGGCGATCCACTGCCCCTCAACTCGCCACAGTCAAAAAAACGCCCGTGTCTCCCTTCGGAGCCGGGCGTTTTTGCATTCATTTCCTGCGAGGGGTTTGTCCGCCTCCCCCTGCTGGATACTGTTTCATGGAGCTTCGGACATTCTCCATCCCGGCAAATTCAATCACCCGTAAACGCAGTATTGGTACCGCCTCCACCAGTAGGAGCTGCCGGTGTGGATGGCCTTCCTCTTGAGCCAGCGGCACGGGGAATCATAGCCGTAGCCCGAATAAGCACCATAATATGGGCTGCCAAGGTCGACGACGATGCCGAAGTGCTTTTTGTGCTTGGCTTCCGCAACTCCAACAGTCGCTCCCATAGCTGCGGTCGCAGCAAGGGCCGCAAAAAGGGCTTTACGGAATGCCATTGATTTTACCGATACAGACATTTGTCTCTCCGCCATACTTTCGAGTTGATCACACGCATTTCGGGGGGCTGGGATAGCCTCCACTGGTGCTCTGTCGCAGCGGGACCGAAAAGGGTTCACAAGGATCTGGAGAATTCCCGGCGCACGGGCAAATCGCCGACGCCGGCATTGGCGCTTGGACATTCGAATTGCCGATCGAACTCACGTTGCCCGCATTGGCACTCCCCCCTTGACAGTGCCAACGCGCCTCTCGCATAAAGCGCCTGCGCGGGCCGGACGCGCCATTCCACAGAACCATCCGGCAGCCGCGTACCTGTCGGCGTTGGCCAGCTCCACGCGCAGGTGACATCGAAAACTGTTGATACATGAAGGGGTTGAGTATGAAATTTCGCCCTCTGCACGATCGCGTCGTGGTCCGTCGCACGGAAGAGGATACGAAGACCGCCGGCGGCATCATTATTCCGGACACGGCCAAGGAAAAGCCGATGCAAGGCGAGATCGTCGCCGTTGGCCCAGGCGGCCGCGACGAGGCCGGCCGGCTCATCCCGCTGGACGTCAAGAAGGGCGATCGCGTGCTGTTCGGCAAGTGGTCCGGCACCGAAGTGAAGATCAACGGCGAAGACCTGCTCATCATGAAGGAGAGCGATGTTCTCGGCGTGATCGACGGCAAAGTGTCCGTCCGCGCTGCGGCCTGATCGCCTTACGTATTTTCCAAATATCGCAAACTCCAGGGAGTAGCCCCAGATGGCAGCCAAAGACGTACGCTTTTCGCAGGACGCCCGCGAAAGGATGCTGCGCGGCGTGGACATTCTTGCCAACGCCGTGAAAGTGACGCTCGGTCCCAAGGGCCGCAACGTCGTCCTCGAAAAGAGCTTCGGCGCACCGCGCATCACCAAGGACGGCGTGACGGTCGCCAAGGAGATCGAACTCGAAGACAAGTTCGAGAACATGGGCGCGCAAATGCTGCGCGAGGTCGCGTCCAAGACTTCGGACGTGGCCGGTGACGGAACGACGACCGCAACCGTGCTTGCCCAGGCCATCGTCAAAGAAGGCGCCAAGTCGGTGGCAGCCGGCGCCAACCCGATGGATCTGCGCCGCGGCATAGACAAGGCCGTCGGCGTCGTCATCGAAGAGCTGAAAGCCAAGGCCAAGAAGGTCACGTCCAACGACGAGATCGCTCAGGTCGGAACGATTTCGGCCAACGGCGACAAGGAAATCGGCCACATCATTGCCCAGGCCATGAAACGGGTCGGCAACGAGGGCGTCATCACGGTCGAGGAGGCCAAGGGCCTCGAGACCGAGCTCGAAGTCGTCGAGGGCATGCAGTTCGATCGCGGCTATATCTCGCCCTACTTCATCACCAACGCCGACAAGATGACGACGGAGCTCGACTCTCCCTACATCCTGATCCACGAGAAGAAGCTCTCCGGCCTGCAGCCGATTCTGCCGCTGCTCGAAGCCGTGGTGCAGACCGGCAAGCCCCTCCTCATCATCGCTGAAGAGGTCGAGGGCGAAGCGCTGGCCACGCTCGTGGTCAACAAGCTGCGCGGCGGCCTGAAGGTCGCGGCCGTGAAGGCCCCGGGCTTCGGCGACCGCCGCAAGGCCATGCTGGAGGACATCGCCGTCCTGACCAACGGCCAGGTGATCTCCGAAGACCTCGGCATCAAGCTCGAGAGCGTCAGCATCAACATGCTCGGCAAGGCCAAGCGTGTGTCGATCGACAAGGACAACACGACGATCGTCGACGGCGCCGGCAAAAAGAACGACATCGAATCCCGCGTCAAGCAGATCAAGGCGCAGATCGAGGAAACGACGTCGGACTACGACAAGGAGAAGCTGCAGGAGCGTCTGGCCAAGCTCGCCGGCGGTGTTGCGGTGATCAAGGTCGGCGGCGCGACCGAATCCGAGGTTAAGGAGCGCAAGGATCGCGTCGACGACGCTCTGCATGCCACGCGCGCGGCCGTCGAGGAGGGCATTGTTCCGGGCGGCGGCGTTGCGCTGCTGAGAGCCATCGCCGGCATCGAGAAATTGCGCGCTGAGAACGAGGACCAGAAGGTCGGCATCGCCATCGTCCGGCGCGCGCTGCAGTGGCCGGCACGCCAGATCGTCCAGAACGCGGGCGAGGACGGCTCTGTCGTCGTCGGCAAGGTGCTGGAGAACGCCAAGTACGCCTTCGGCTACAACGCCCAGACGGGCGAGTATGGGGATCTCGTCGCGCAAGGCGTGATCGACCCTGCCAAGGTCGTGCGCTGCGCACTCCAGGATGCGGCTTCGGTGGCCGGGCTGCTCATCACCACGGAAGCGATGATCGCCGAGACGCCGAAGAAGGACGCCGGCGGCCCGCCGATGCCCGGTGGTGGCATGGGCGGAATGGGTGGCATGGGCGGAATGGACTTCTAAGCCCTGCTGCACCGAGAGCAATTTTGGCCGCCGCGGGCATACGCGGCGGCTTTTTTTGTGGTTTGACAGGGAGTTGATTTACAAGGCCCCACGTTCCACACTTCGACGATGCCAGTCTTCCCGATCTCTCCAACACGACCGCACCCATGACCGACATCGCGACACGCGTCTACAACCACACGTGGAAGATCGATCCGATCGTGCGGTCGGTGCTGGATACCGATTTCTACAAACTGCTGATGGCCCAGACGATCTTCCGCCGTCACCGCCATGCCAAAGTGACGTTCGGGATCATCAACCGCACGCAGACCATCCCGCTCGCCCGGCTGATCGACGAGGGGGCGCTGCGCGAGCAGCTCGACCACATCCGCTCGCTGTCGCTGTCGCGTGGCGAGTCCACCTGGCTGCGCGGCAACATGTTCTACGGCAAGCGGCAGATGTTCTCGCCTGACTTCATCCACTGGCTCGAGAACTTCCGCTTTCCCGCCTACCACCTCGAACGGCAGGGCGATCAATACGAGCTGACATTCGAGGGGCCGTGGATCGAGACGACCATGTGGGAGATCCCGGCGCTGGCCGTAATCATGGAGCTCCACTCGCGCGCCGTGACCAAGGACATGGCCAAGTTCGAGCTGCAGGTGCTCTACGCGCGTGCGATGACGCGCGTGTGGGAGAAGATACGCCGGCTGAAGGCGCTCAAGGGACTGACCATCGCCGACTTCGGCACGCGCCGCCGGCATGGTTTCCTGTGGCAGGACTGGTGTGTGCAGGCGATGCTCGAAGGCCTGGGGCCGGCATTCTCCGGAACCTCGAACTGCCTCATCGCACTGCGCCGCGAAGTGGAAGCCATCGGCACCAACGCGCACGAATTGCCGATGGTGTATGCCGCCCTCGCACGCGATGACCGTGAGCTCGCGGAGGCACCCTATCGCGTGCTGGCCGACTGGCAGGATGACTACGAGGGCAATCTGCGGGTCATTCTGCCGGACACCTACGGCACTTCGGGGTTCCTCGATCGCGCGCCCGACTGGATGACGCATTGGACCGGCGTGCGGATCGACTCGGGCGATCCCATAGCCGGCGGCGAGATCGTGATCGACTGGTGGCGCCGTCGGGGCCAGGACCCGATGCGCAAGCTGGCGATTTTCTCCGACGGCCTCGATGTCGAACTCATCGAGAAGATCCACCGCCATTTCAGCGGCCGTATCCGGCTCGGCTTCGGCTGGGGCACGCTGCTGACCAACGATTTCCGCGGCTTCGCACCTGATGGCGGCCTCGACCCCTTCTCGATCGTCTGCAAGGTGATTGCCGCCAATGACCAGCCCGCCGTGAAGCTCTCGGACAATCCGGAGAAGGCGGTCGGCCCGCCCGACGAGATCGAGCGCTATCGGCGCATCTTCGGCGTCGGCGAGCAGGCGCGGCAGCCGGTCCTGGTGTAAATTGAGCCCTAGCGTCTTTCCGGCTTAGATCAAACCACCTCTCCCCGGCGTTCCCGGACGCCGCGCATGCGAAGCCTGCGCAGCGAGCCGGCAACTGTATTCCGTTGTCGTTCATGCTCTGAAGGGCTCGTTGTTCTTGATCATGGCGTTGAGGGTGACGAGGAGCTTGCGCGCGACGGCGATGACGGCGACCTTGGCGTGCCCGGACCTGGCCTTGATGCCGCGATAGCAGGCTTTGAAGCGCGGCACGCATCGGATGGCGGCGAGGGCGGCCATATAGAGCGCCTTGCGGACCCGGCGTCGGCCGCCGGCGACATGACGTTGCCCGCGCAAGGTTCCGCTGTCGTTGTTGATCGGGGCCAGGCCGGCGAGCGCGGCAATGGCCTTGGCCGAGCGGCATCCGAGCTCCGGCAGGAGGGCGAGGAGCGTGGTGACCGTGACGTCGCCGACGCCGCGCAAGGACCGCAGCAGGGCGGCCTTGCTGGCGAGACCGGAGCGCTTGATGAGGATCTGCGTCTCTGCCTCGATGCGGGCGATCTCGCCATCGAGCCATGCGATATGCCGCTCCAGACTGCCGCGTTCGCAGGCATCGGCTACGTCGGCGCTGCGTCCGCGCTCGATGGCGCGCACGTCGACGAGCTGATCGCGCCGGCGGTGCAGGGCGACAAGGGCCTCGCGCTCGGGATCGAAGGCGATCTCGACGGGTGCTGCGACGGCCGGCGGCACGGCCGCCAGCGTGCGCGCATCGATCTGGTCGGTCTTGGCGAGACGGCCGGCGGCGCGGGCAAAATCCCGGACCCGGCCCGGATTGGCGCGGATGGCGACCAACTGCGTTCTGGACAGGGCCTGTCGCAGGGCCGCGTCATAGGGCGCGGTGGCCTCGAACACGACGGTCGATCCCGGCGGCAGGGCCTGGAGAAAGGCCTCGATCTCTTGGCGTTGGTTGGCGATGCGGTGGGCATTGCCGGTCGTGGTGTTGAAGGTATCGAGCCATGCCTTGGAGACATCGATTCCGATCCGGGCTGGTGCTAGGGTCATGGGCCTGTCCCTGTGATGCGAGGTCTGTTGACGCAGCCTCGTGCAACTGTTCAGGTTCACATGCAGATGGGCGGGGATCTTGCCGGCTCACGGTCTCGATCGACCGGGGGTCTTACGATCTCCCGCCCACACCCATTCAAGCACATCGCCGACACACAGGG
>JBKKCB010000135.1:0-4402 GCA_046713545.1 Hyphomicrobiaceae bacterium
CCTCCCGACAGGCAGAATTTCAGCGACGACAGATCGAAGCTCTTCAGTTTCGGATGGTTCATGATGGCGTTGAACAGCGTTGGAACCCCCGGCATGACCGTTGGCTTCGCCTTGTCGATCAGCTTGAGCGCATCATCGAGAACGAAGCGCGGCATGATGATGATTTCGCAACCCTTGGCGATGCCGAAGTTCATCACCACGGTCATGGCGAACACATGGAAGAAGGGCAGGACGCCCAGGACACGCTCCTGAGCCTCGACGAGTTCGGGCGCCCACGGCACGACCTGCATGACGTTGATGTACACGTTGGCATGCGTCAGCATCGCCCCCTTGGGCGTGCCGGTCGTGCCCCCGGTATATTGCAACACGGCGATATCGTTCACCGGGTCGATGGCCACCTTCTGCAGGCTCCCGGCCTCGGCCAGGACATCCGCGTCCAGAATGATCCGCGAGGCGGCCGGCGAGGCCTTGAGGCCTGCCAGGTCCCGGCTCTTGAACAGCTTGAAAAGGACCGACTTCGGGCTGGGCAGAAGGGCTGGAAACGACGCGACAATCGCTCGCGCGAGCGTGCCCATTACAAGCAGGGCTTCGATCTTGTCGAACAGGATCTTGAGATCCAGCGTCACCATCAGGTCGGTGTTGCTGTCCTCGATCTGGAACGTCAGTTCTTCCAGAGTATACAGAGGATTAAAGTTAACGACCGTGCCGCCGGCTTTGAGTATTGCGTAGTAGTAGATAATGAATGTCGGGCTGTTTGGAAGAAATAAGCCGACCTTTGAGCCCTTGCCCACGCCGAGCTTCTGCAGGCCGGCGGCCGTTTTGTCGACCATTGCGGCAATCGTGCCGTAAGTGAGGGTTTTACCCAGGAAATTGGTGCAGGTGCGCCGGGAATGCGTCTTGGCCGTACGGTCGAGGAGGTCCTGGACCGGTGCCGGCGTAAAGGGCTGATGCCAGTTGACCCCGGGCGGATAGCGTGTGAGCCACGGAAAGGCCCCACTGGCCGCGGGTTCCTTGTCGCCCCGAAATTGCGAACCGATGCTGGCCATCGATCGCTCCTCCCCCATTGGCCTCGATATTGCCGGAACCGACGCTTTCCGGCCCATTTTCGGGCAAATTCTGCCCTTCGTTGCCGCATGAACGGTGGCCGGATGAACCCGACTCTTGATCGGCGCGTCTTAGGCATTGAACACGCTTTTCAAGCCCGGCGCCAGTATGGGGTATAGGATCTGTTATGCTTGTAACAGATCCGTCATGCGACAGCAGTTATCTAGACTTGAATGGTGTTTACGGTTATGTGACGCCGAAGCTTGCTCAATGGCCAACCGTGTTCTACTAGGAGCGCGCGTAGTGGATGGCCCTGTGCGTCTGCAACTCACGGGGTGGGAGAGTTCTAATGGATGATGTAGCTAGCAAGGTCATCGACATCTTGAAAAAGCATATGAAGGAGCCGAGGGACGATATCTCGCTCCAGACCGCGCTGACGGACCTCAAGATCGAATCGCTCGATTTGGCGATGATCGTGTTCGACATCGAGGACACGTTCGGGATCGAGATTCCGTACAACGCGAATGAAGAAGCGGCTGACTTCAAGACGGTCGGATCGGTCGTGGACCGCGTCAAGGCGCTGATGGATGGCTCTGGGACCGCAGCAGCGGCCAAGGCCTGAAATAGGCGCGACCGCTGCCGAAGGCTGCAGTGGTCGTGAGTTGAGGATTATAGAGTTTGGCAGCACAACAAACGGCGAAACCGCGCGTGGTGGTCACTGGCCTTGGCGCGGTGACGTCCATCGGTACGACTGTGCCCGAGTTCTGGGCGGGCATGAAAGAAGGCAAGAGTGGGGTGAGCGCGCTTGGCGGCTTCCCGCTCGAGGACCTCAAAGTCCTGATTGCGGCGCAGATCAAGGATTTCAACCACAAGGAACGGTTGAAGCACTTCAAGCGTGACAAGCTTATTCTGCACGCCGACCGCTACTCCTGGTTCGCCGCTGCGGCCGCCGACGAGGCCGTCAAGCAGTCCGGGATCGAAATGCCGGGAGCGAACCCGTATCGCACCGCCTGCATCATCGGCTCCGGCGCCGGCGGCCTGGTGACGTTCGAGACGGCGTATCGCGACCTTTTTATTCACAACAAGCGTGCGACACATCCTTTGACTCTACTGCGGATCATTGGATCGTCGGCATCGGCCCACGTCGGGATCGAGTACGGCATCAAGGGGCCGACGTTCGCCACCTGCAGTGCCTGCTCGACGGCGGCGCACGCGATTGCCCTCGCGTGCGATTACATTCGCAACAACGTTGTCGACATCGCCATAGCCGGTGCGTCCGAGAGCGTCATCAATTTCGGCACCATGCGGGCCTGGCAGGCCATGCACGTGCTGTCCCCCGAGGGATGCTTCCCGTTCGCAAAAAAGCGCAACGGCACCGTCCTTGGAGAGGGCGCAGGCATCCTTGTCTTGGAATCGTACGAGCATGCCAAAGCGCGAGGCGCCACTATTCTCGCCGAGCTCGTCGGGCACGGGATGACCTCCGACAGCAAGGACATGGTCAACCCGGACATCGAAGGCCCGCGAGAGGCCATGCGTCTGGCCCTGGACGATGCCAAGCTGGCGCCGGAAGCCATCAACTATCTCAATGCTCATGGCACCGCGACGACTATCAACGATTTGAACGAGACGAACGCCATCAAGGAAGTGTTCGGCCCGCACGCCTACAAGCTGGCGGTTTCATCGACGAAATCGATGCACGGCCATCCCCTGGGTGCGGGCGGCGGCATTGAAGCCGTCGCTTGCATCAAGGCCATCGGAGAGGGATGGGTTCCACCCACCATCGGCCTCGACGAGCCAGGCGACGGATGCGACCTCGACTACGTTCCCAACAAGGGCCGTGACATGAAGGTCAATTACGCCATGTCGAACTCGTTCGCGTTCGGCGGCCTGAATGCGGTCCTCGTTTTCGGTCCGCCGCCGGCGTGATGCGGATGGAGCGTCGAGACCGTGCGCGCGAGGCGGTCTGTGCGAGGCGTGTCCCCAACCAACACCGTGCGGCCGTCGACTGCCGCTCTTTCCCCGCAACGGCGCGAGCCCCGGCGCAAAGGGCCATCCGCAAGGCGTGAAATTCTGATCCGCGTGGGGCCGATCGCCCTGCGGGCCCGCCTGTGCGATACCCCGACCGCCGATTTGATCTGGCAGGCCTTGCCGATCTATTCCACGGCCGAAACCTGGGGCGGGAGCATCCACTTCGAGGCGCCGATCGAAACCGGGCGGGAGAGTGGAGCAACAGCCACGGCCACACGCGGCGACATCATGTTCTGGGTCGAAGAGGACCGCGTCGTCATCGCTTTTGGTCCGAAGTCGATTTCGAGGCCGGGCGAGATGCGTCTACCCGCGCCCTGCAACGTCTGGGCGGTTGCCCTCGACGACGTTACGGCTCTTGCCGCTGTCCAATCGGGTGCGCGCGCGGCCATTCTGGAGGCGGACTCCTGATGCTCTTCAGGTCAGGAGTTGCGGCAGGCGTTCGCGCAGGGTGGCGGCCAGCCGGTCGAGATGGTTTTCCTGCAGCGGCCGCACACTGGCAAGTTCCGTCACAAATCGCTCGGGCGTAAGCTCCGTCAGCAGGAGCGACCGGCACCAGCCGCTGTCGCGCATGAAGGCGCGATAGGCGCGTTCTTCGTCTTTGAAGCTGTGGTGCCGGGGGGCGACGCCGACCACCGGCAGGCAGGCGCAGACCGCTTCCGAAATCATCGTGCTCGAATCTTCGGTGCAGAGGATGGCTTCGGCCCGGGCAAAGACGCGCGGCAGCGTGCCCGGACCTGCCGTGCGAAAGTCGATGTACTCCATGATCGGGCTGTCAGCCTCCGCCGCCAGCGCCGCGAGATCGTCGGCCACCGATACCGGGCTGCGACGCGAGGTCGACACCACCCAGCGTGTGTCATGGGTGGCATAGCTGTTGCGCATGAAGGCCATGAGCTCCTGCCAATCCTGCGCCTGGTAGCGAAAGTGTCCGGAATCCCCGCCGATGAGCGCGCCGGCAAGCCGGGGTGGCATGTGGCGGACGGACCCGTCGGCAGACCGTTTCCGGCCGAGTTTGTCGGGATCGATGCCGCTCGGCTTCAGCGCGACGATGTGCCGGGGAACGTCGGCGTGTTGGGCGTAGGACGACACGACCAGCGAGAAGGTTTCAGGAGGCAGCCGCCGCAGCGTGCCGCAGAAGATGTTGGTGGCGCCTGTCAGGCGGGCCACCGCGGCGTTGGGGACCAGCGTCTCGCCGCCCGCCGACACGATCAGGTCGATTTTCGGCACGTCTTTGGGATTGATCCCGTATCCGGCACGAAGAATGGCCGCCGCCGGTGCCCCTGCCGCAAGCAGTTGGCTCAGGGTTCGTCCCGGGATCCACCTGCGGCGGCGC
>JBKKCB010000136.1:0-5123 GCA_046713545.1 Hyphomicrobiaceae bacterium
GCACTACCACGCCGTCAATGGCGAAGGACATGCTGACGCTCGTGTGGAAGCAGACCGCCCGCACCGCCGTGCCAGGCCTGTTCCTCCTCTTCGAGCGCCACGTCGTCGATCTCTCCGGCGTCGAAAATCTCGATCAGGCCCTCGCCTTGACCACGAGCGAAGTCGCCGCCTTATCGGAGAAAACACCCATCGCCCTCATCGCCGTCCCGCGCGGATAGCGGCCACACGCTCTGCTTCCCACGAGACGGCGGATCATGTTGACTAGGCTGAGGAGAACGCGAGCCGCACCTGTCTAACAACACGTCTTCTGACGGCTCACTTTTTTGGAAGATGAACTCTCATTGTTTACACTCACCGCGAGAAAGGGCACTTGCGGAGTTCGGCGTGCTCGCGAATTGTATTTCTGAACACTATGTCGGCGGCCAGCTGTGACGGAACCGGTCTGAAGAACCAGAAGTTTCTGTTACGGCATTTTTTGTATCCATGTCCTTGCACGCTACGCCGTTCGCCAGCGCCTTGTAGGAAGGCCCGCTTCCCATGCGCTTCACGGGATTGGCCATAAACAAGACCTTTCCGTCGCGATGAGCTGAGTTATGCTCCCCCATCAACTCCTTGATGCGCGTTAGCCACGCCTCGCCGCCATCGACGGATGCCGCGTTCTTTTCCAGAAATGGACTTGCGACCAGTTCGCCTGATACGTCATTGAGTTCGGACTGATCGTAGCGCTGGGAGAGACAGACATCCCGATTTAGATCTATCTGAAATAGAGACGGTGACGGAGCGCGCGCCAGGGCGACGCAAGCAATCGCGAGTGGCATAAGGGCGATGCCCACTAAGATCCAGCGACTTCGCCCCATTGTCATCGTCGATCCGCTTCTTTAACCGCATCCATCATCAGTGTGGTCACCACGGCTTCACCACCACCAGCACCACGATGCCGATCATCAGCAGGGTCGGCACTTCGTTGACGATACGGAAGAACTTCGCGTCTCGCGTCATCGTGCCGGCGGCGAACTGCTTGCACCACAGCCCCAGCATGTGGTGGTACACCGTCAGCCCGATCACCAGCACAAACTTGGCATGCAGCCAGCCGTCCTTGAGCATGCCCATGCGCCAGGCCAGCAGCGGTCCCGTGATCCACACCACGATCATCGCCGGGTTCATGATGGCGCGCAGCAGGCGCCGCTCCATCACCGCGAATGTCTCGGCCTGCTTGGACCCCGCCTCCGCCTCGGCGTGATAGACGAACAGCCGCGGCAGATACAGCAGCCCCGCCATCCATGAGATGACGGCAATGATGTGCAACGCCTTCAGCCACAGATCCATTACACAAGCACTGACTGAGAATAGTCGTCCCCTCCCCCGTCACGCCGAAGGCGTGCCTTAGGCACGATGTGGGGGAGGGACAGGGTGGGGGGGATGGCAGAGCGGTAAAGGCCGGGTCTTCTTCTCGCAGCAAGCCAATAGGCGATGGGATTCCCCCCACCCCTAACCCCTCCCCACGAGGGGGAGGGGGATCCAACCCACATTGTCGCTCGCCAGATCACCCGCGCACCAGCTTCACCAACTCCGCCACATGCGCCGGCGGCGTTTGCGGCACGATGCCGTGGCCGAGGTTGAAGATATGCCGCCGCCCCGCCAGCGCCTGCTTGATCTCGGCCACGCGCGCCGCCATCGCCGCCCCGCCCGACACCAGCAGCAGCGGATCGAGATTGCCCTGCACCACCGCGTGCGGCGCCAACCCATCGCGCATCAGCGCCAGCGGCATGGCCGTGTCGCAGCCGATGCCGTCGACGCCCGTCTCGGCGATGTAGGGCTGAGCCTTGCTGCCTGCGCCACGCGGAAAACCGATCACCGGCACCCCCGGATGTTTCTGTTTGAGCGCCGCGACCATAGTCCGAGTCGGCGCCGTCACCCAGCGGTCGAATTCTGTTTCGGGCAGACTCCCGGCCCAGCTGTCGAAAAGCTGTACACAATCGGCGCCCGCACGGATCTGCGCATCGAGGTAAGTCACGGACACCTCGACCAGAAGCTCGATCAATCGGGCGAAACCCGCCGCATCGCGATAGGCCCACAGCCGCGCATCCGCCTGGTCGGGCGAGCCGCGCCCGCCCACCATGTACGTCGCCACCGTCCACGGACTGCCGCAGAAGCCGATCAGCGCCGTCTCCGCCGGCAGGTCCTGGCGCACGCGCGCCACCGTCTCGGCCACGATCGCGAATTTCTCGGCCGTCCTCCCCGCATCGAGCCGCGCCAGATCGCCCGCGCTGCGCACCGGATCGAGCCGCGGCCCCTCGCCCTCGACGAAGCGCACGCCCTGCCCCAGCGCATCAGGCACCACCAGGATGTCGGCGAACAGGATCGCCGCGTCGAAGCCAAAGCGCCGGATCGGCTGCAGCGTCACCTCCGCCGCAAGCTTTGGCGTGTAGCACAGGTTGAGAAACCCGCCCGCCGTCTCGCGCACCGCCCGGTACTCGGGCAGGTAGCGCCCCGCCTGCCGCATCAGCCACATCGGAGGCGGCGTCAGCGCATGCCCCGCAAACACCTCGAGCAGCCGTCGTTTTGCTGACTGGTTCACCTCGGATGCGGGCCTCTCGGTCATGCGCTCTTCAATTCAAATGAAGATTTCTATTAGTTACTGTTAAGACTCTTAGCGCCGTGGATTGCGGTAATTCTCGCTTACCCAGCCTTCGTTCAGGCTTCGCTCGAGCTCCATCCGAAACAACTCTAGTCCGTGTATGCGGTCGGCCTCGGAACCACAAGGCTCGGATTTCTCCAGCGGCACAAACGGTTAGTTATTTTCAGGCGGGGCGGGTCCGAAGAATGTCCTGTTGACAACGGCCTGACGAAGCACCCACAACCAGCACCGGCGATGCCGCGCGCGCCACGCCCTGCAAAACGCTCTCCCGGCGGGTCTGCCTGTGGAGATCTTTGTGGAGAGGCGGACACCAGTATGGCCTTGCCGGCCGGTCGCCGGCGCGGGTCTGGATAACTCGGGATCTTATCAACAGATGGCCCACGGCTCGCCGAGCTATTTCCACCTGCATCTCGTCTCCGACGCGACGGGCGAAACGCTCACCATCATGGCCAAGGCCGCGGCCGTGCAGTATGGCCAGATCCGCGCCATCGAGCACGTGCATCCCCTCGTGCGCACGCAGCGGCAACTCGCCCGCGTGCTGCAGGAGATCGAGTCGGCGCCCGGCATCGTGCTCTATACCATCGTCAATCGCGATCTCACCTCGCAGCTCGAGACCCGCTGTCGCGACCTCGGCGTTCCGTCGCTGCACGTGCTCGAGCCCATCATGAAGGTGTTCGAGTCCTACCTCGGCGCGCCGCAGACGCCGATCGTCGCCGGCCAGCACGTGCTCGATGCCGATTATTTCCGCCGCATCGATGCGTTGAACTTCTCCATGGCCCATGACGACGGCCATCTCCCCGGCGACCTCAACGAGGCCGACATCATCGTTCTCGGCATCTCGCGCACGTCGAAAACGCCGACCAGCATCTATCTGGCGCAGCGCGGCTACAAGACGGCCAACGTGCCGCTGGTGCCGGGCATCGATCCGCCCGCCGCGCTGATGGAGCCGCACAAGGCTTTCATCGTCGGTCTCATTGCCAGTCCCGAGCGCATCGCCGAGATCCGCCGCAACCGCGTGCGCCTGCTGGCCGACCGCAATCTCGACGACTACGTCGATCGCAACCAGATCGCCAACGAGATCGCCTATTCGCGGCGCCTGTGCGCGCGCCACGGCTGGCCCGTCATCGACGTCACCCGCCGCTCCATCGAAGAGACCGCCGCCACCATCATCAAGCTGCTGCACAATCGCGAGGCCCCCGAGCCCGACAACGGGGAGAGCAACGGTGGCTGAGGCCAAGGGCACCCGTCTCGTGCTGGCCTCCGGCAGCCGTTCGCGCCGGCAGATGCTGGACGCTGCCGGCCTGACCTTCGACGTGGCGCCCGCCGATGTCGACGAACGCGCCATCCGCGAGACGTTGCAGGCCGACGACAGCGGCATCGAGCCGGCCGACGTCGCCGAGGTTCTGGCCCGGACCAAGGCCGAGACCATCAGCCGGCAACGGCCTGACGCGCTCGTCATCGGTGCCGACCAGGTGCTGGCGCTTGGCGACGAGATTTTCGAAAAGCCCGCGGATCTCGCCGGCGCGCGCGGGCATCTGCAGAAATTGCGCGGGCGCACGCATCAGCTGCATGCCGCCGTCGTGCTGGCCCAGGGCGGCGAGGTCGTTTGGGCGCAGGTCGACACCGCTTCGCTGACCATGCACGCCTTCAGCCCGCTGTTTCTGGAGACCTACCTGACGCTGGCCGGCACTGTGATCTGCGAGTCTGTCGGCGCCTATCAGCTCGAAGGCCTGGGCGTGCAGCTGTTCGAGCGCATCGAAGGCGATTACTTCACCATTCTCGGCCTGCCACTGCTGCCCTTGCTCGCGGAATTGCGGACGCGCAAGGTCATCCCGTCATGAAGCGCGCCTGCCATCAACCTTTGCTCTGCGCAATTTCGGGAGGACCCTGATGTTGAGGGCCTGTGTCATCGGCTGGCCCATCCAGCATTCGCGATCGCCGCTGATCCACGGCCACTGGCTGGCCAGGTACGGCATCGAAGGCACCTACACGCGCGAGGCCGTGAAGTCCGAGGACGTGACCGCGTTCCTGTCCTCGCTTGCCGATCGCGGGTTCGCCGGCTGCAACGTCACGCTGCCGCACAAGCACGCGGCCCTCGCCGCCGCCGCGCATAAGGACGCCGCCGCCGTCGCCATCGGTGCCGCCAACACGCTGTGGCTCGAGGACGGCGTCTTGCACGCCGCCAACACCGACGCTTACGGCTTCATGACGCACCTGTCCCAGAGCATTCCGGATTGGCAGGCCGTCGATGCGCCCGTCAGCATTCTCGGCGCCGGCGGTGCCGCCCGCGCGCTGATCCACGGCTTTCTCACGGCTGGCGTCGAGGAGATCCGGCTGTTCAACCGCACACCGGCCCGCGCCGAGGATCTGGCGCGCCACTTCGGCCCCCGCGTCACGCCGCATGCGTGGACGGACCGCGAGCGCCTGTCGCGCGACGCCGGCGTGCTCGTCAACACCACCGCGCTCGGCATGGTCCACGGCGATC
>JBKKCB010000137.1:0-8938 GCA_046713545.1 Hyphomicrobiaceae bacterium
CCGACGCGCCGTTTGACATCTCAATGGCCCAGTGAAAATCTTGTGTGGCGTCGGGCCCGCGCCCGTCAGCCAAGGCAAGGGAGGCCGACATGGTTGCGCAAACACCGTTCCTCAAGGGCGATGAAAAACTTGGGCCCCTGGCGTCCCGCTACCTCAACGTGGCCGAGCTTCCCTGGCAGGAAACGCGCTTTCCGGGCGTCACCATGAAGGTGCTGGTCGAAGACAAGGATACCGGCCTGATAACCGCACTGTTCCGCTTCGCTCCCGGCACCAAGCTGCCCTATCACGAGCATGTGGCGATCGAGCAGACGTGGGTTCTGGAGGGCACGCTTGAAGATGACGAGGGCATTGCCACAGCCGGCAATTTCGTCTGGCGTCCTGCCGGCAACAGACATGATGCGCATTCCCCCAATGGCTGTCTGGTCCTGTCCGTTTTTCTGAAGCCCAACAAGTTTCTCGACAAGGACACGGTCGGCTGGGACACGCCCGGCGGGACCTGACAAGCCTCAGCTTCTGCGAGTTTCCTCTCGAGATTTTGCAAAGTCCCCATGCCCATCGCCGAGCACGACCCTTGGCGGGTGCAATATTTCGAGCACATTCCCTGTCCTGAAAACGTTCGCATTCCGACCGATGACGGGGATGCCTGGGCTTGGTACCCGCGCGAGCGCTGGGTCTACGACAAGCTGGCGGTTGCACTATCGCAACGGCTGTCAGCAGGTCCGCACGGCCTGCCGCCTCCCGCATTTCCCGTCTTCTCCAAGCCGCTGATGAACTTGCGCGGCATGGGCACGGACAGCCGGGTGCTCTGCGGCCCGGACGATTATCGGGCGTACCAGGCGCCGGGACATATGTGGATGCCGCTGCTCGACGGCGAGCACGTGAGCACCGATGTGGCGCTCGTTCAGGGACGCGCGCAGTGGTGGCGCCATGCCATCGGCGTGAGCGGAACGGGTGGCACCTTCGACAGGTGGCTGGTCCTGGCGGAAGCGCGTCCTGAGATCGAGGCCTACTGCGCAAACTGGCTCCACAACCACCTCGCCCGTTTCTCCGGTCTCGTTAACATCGAGACCATCGGTGCGAAAATCATCGAAGTGCATTTGCGTTTCTCCGACCAATGGCCGGATCTGTACGGCGGCGATGCGTGGGTCCGCGCCGCGATTGACCTATATGCAGCCGGGCGCTGGGAGTTTCCCGATGCCGATCGTCGCGACGGATACAGCGTGCCGCTTTTCGGTCCGCACGGATTTCGCTACCGCCATCCACCATCGGATCTGCAAACGCTCGCGCGCCGGCAATCGGGTGTAACGAGCCTGCAGGTCAGCTTTCACGAGGACTGGGACCCCGGCTGGCACGCGATGCCGCCGGGCGGCTTCCGGCTCGCGATCGTCAACGGTCACGATCTGGATGGCTGCCGGCGGGCGCTCGATGTCCTGCGGCCCTGGTATGAGAAAACGCGCACGTCGCTGAGCGCATAACGGGCGCGGCAAGCATAGTCCACGCTTGGCTTTGACTTGCGGCTTGGGTCCGGCTACGGCCGTAGCCCATGCCCAAAACATCGCTTCTGTTTGCCACCCGTCTTTACGAGGTCCGCATCTCCGGCCGCACCGGACAACGCCTGGTTGGCGATATCGAGCGCGCAAGCCGCGCAATCGCCGCTGCGGATCGGGCCGGACAGGCTTGGTGCCGCGCGCACGGTTACGCGGGTTACACCTCCTATGCGTCCCTCAATGACCTAGTTTGGCGATCTCCGGAAGTCGCCGAGCTGCAGACTCACCTTGATCGTCACGTCACAGCATTCGCGCGTGAGATAGACCTCGATCTGCAAGGACGCAAACTGGCCCTCGACAGCATCTGGATCAACATCCTGGCGCCTGGAGGCACGCACGCGGCCCACATACATCCGCATTCCGTCATCAGCGGCACCTACTACGTGTCGGTCCCGCCCGATGCCGATGCGATCAAGTTCGAGGACCCGCGCCTCGGCCTCATGATGGCTGCTCCGCCGCGCAAGGCGGCGGCGCGACTGGAAAACCGCACCTTCGTGACCGTCGAACCCAAGCCCGGCACGGTCCTGCTTTGGGAAAGCTGGCTGCGCCACGAGGTCCCGCTCAACCGGTCTCGCAAGGACAGGATCTCGCTCAGCTTCAACTATGGCTGGCGATGACGCGAAGGCCCGCCAGGTCGTGGCGGGCCTTCAAGTTTCCTTCAGCCGGCCGGTTAGTGCAGACCGTCAACACAGACGGTCGCTCGCCCGCGCAGGCTCGGCCGCGAGCGATACACCATCTCGATCTGTCGAATCGACCGGCGCTCGCCCTTCAAGTCCAATGGCCGGGTTTGTCCGCCCGCGGCGATCTCCTCGCGCACCGGAATGTCGTCCGGCCCACCGTTCGTATAGACGACCTTGAGGTCCATCATATGCACCTTGTTGTCGGCAACGCGCAGGCGAATGGCACGGAAGCGGCCCTCCTGGCGTCCGACGGGGATCACGTCGCGGTCGCGAATGAAGCCGACCTTCTTGCAGCCCAGCTCGTCCCAGCGGTCTGCGATCGGGCCGGGGCCAGGACCCGCGCCTGGTCCAGGTCCCGGGCCGCCTCCGCGATCCTTCTCGCCGTAAACTCTGAGGAGCGCGTGTCCACCGAACCCCGGACGGGTCCGATACACGATCTGAATCTGCCGGATGCCGCGTTCGCCCCCGATCAGATCGAGCGGCCGCGTGCGTTCATCGCGCCGAAGCTGCGCGCGCACAGGAATGTCCTGCACCTCGTTGTTCAGAAATATGACCTTGAGGTCCCTAATGAAAATGTCGTTGTCGCGCGCCTCGAGCGCGATGCGCGTGAAACGGCCTTCGCGGCGGCCGACGTTAATGACGTCGCGGTCCACGCGGAAACCGACCGCCTGTGTTCCCAGCAGTTCCCATTGACCGCGATCCCTGTCACGATCCCGGTCCCTGTCTCTGTCGCGGCGTTGCGCCGACGCATCGCCGGCAGCCAGACCCAATACGCATAGTGCTGACAGCGCGAACAGACACAACCTGCGCCACATAGTCTTCCTCCCTCGTCACGCGGAAAGCCCCCGCGGGGGCCTGATAGACGCGTTGTTTACGGAAGGATTGTGACGCGCAGGCCTTGCTTGGGGAATATTTCACGCTCTTCGCAGTGCAAACTAGGCCGTTATCTCGTCGGTGACGATCTTGAATTGCGCCAGCCGTGCCGTGCCGAAGGCCGTCGACAGGGCCACGTCCGTGGCGTCGCGCCCGCGCGCCACCAGAATGCGCCCGATGCGCGGCTTGTTGTGGCGCGCATCGAACGTGTACCAGCCGCCATCCAGATAAACCTCGAACCAGGCGCTGAAATCCATCGGCTCGGGCATCGCCGGAACGCCGATATCGCCCAGATACCCGGTGCAATAGCGCGCTGGAATATTCATGCAGCGGCATAGGGTTATGGCGAGATGCGCGAAGTCCCGGCAGACGCCGCGCTGCTCGTTGAATCCGTCCCACGCGGTGCGCGTCACCGACGCGTGCTGATAGCCGAACGTCAGTCTGTCGTGCACATAGTCGCAGATCGCCTGCACGCGGGCCCACCCGGCCGGTCCCTGCCCGAACAGCGACCACGCCGTATTCGACAGATGGTCGGTGTCGCAATACCGGCTGCCCAGCAGATAGGTGAGCGCCTCGGCGGGCAGGTCCTGAACAGGCACCTGATCAGCGCCGATCACCACCTGATCAGCCGTCCCGTGATCATTAACGATGAAGTCCGCACTGATCGTGATCCGCCCCGGCGGCGCAACGATGCGCGTGCAGACATTTCCGAACATGTCGCTGTAGTCGCGCGCCGTCACCGGCGGATCGAAGGCGATGCGATGCGCTGTCGCGAGATCATGCTGGCGCGAGGGATGAACCGTCAGCATCAGGATCATCGGCGTGGCTTGCGGGCATTCGTAGGCGATCTCGTAGCCGGTGCGGATCTGCATCCAACGTCCCCAATGAAGCCGGACAAGCCAAGCCGGCATCGCGAACCAGGTTAAGCAAACTTTATGCCGGGCGACGGCGCGCCCAACCTTAGCGAACGTCCCGCTGAGCGCTAGTGTGATGATCGAGAAAATTCGCCGTATCTACCGGCCGCCTCTGAGCGAATTTCTCGATCTTAATCACACTAGCAAGTTTATGATTCTAGCGTCCCTTTTGATTCCGAAGCTCGCTCTCCGATCCAGCCGAGAGCTCCTGCGAACTTCGGAATCGGGACACTAGAGTTCCGCCGCGATGCCGCCGGTCAGCGCTTCCTCCGCGCCTTCCGCCCGCACGCGCACCTCCACCGTCATGTCGAGGAAATCGTCGGCCGCGCCGCGGTAGCTGCCCGACAGCGGAATGGCCTGGCTCGGATCGCGCGACACCGCCACGCGGATGAGATCGCGATTGCCGACGATGGCGTTGGTGGGATCGAACTCTACCCAGCCCGCGCCCGGCAGATACACTTGGCACCACGCGTGCGTCGACCCGCCGCCCAGATGCCGCGGTCCGTCGCGGGCCGGCACATAGATGTAGCCCGACACGAACCGCGCCGCCAAACCCAGCGACCGCACCGCCTCGATCATCAGCAGCGCGAAGTCGCGGCAGCTCCCGCGCCCGAGCTTCAGCGTCATGGCGGGATGCCGCGTGCCCTTGGCGGTGCGCCGCTCGTAGCTGAAGCTCTCGCGGCACGCGTTGGTCAGCGTCATCAGCAGCGCGCCCGTGTCGGTCGGCTGCCCCTGGCGCACGAAGCGCTGCGCCCAGCGGTGCACGGAAGCATCGGGATACTGCGGCGTCATCAGCGGTGCCAGATCCGGCATCTCGTCCTTGGGGTAGGCGAACGGAAACGTCGCCGCGGCATCCTCGATGCAGAAGTCGGGCGTGTTCGACGGCGCATGGTCGAGCCAGATGTTGCTTTCGAAGCGCAGCTCGTCGCCTGGCGCGTCGAAGTCCACCACCGTCACGCAGTTGCCGAACACGTCGTGCAGCCAGCGCACGTTGGCCGGCTCCGGCGCGATGCTGACCCGCGCTTCCAGCAGCTTCTGGTCATAGCTGTCGCGCGGCCGGAACATCAGACGGTGCTCGCCGAACGGCACCGGCCGCCGGTAGCGGTAGGTCGTGACATGGCGGACGGCGAGCAGTGTCATTGGCGGATGCAGCGGCGGTTTCCGGCGGTCATACAACGCGAGACTCAAATGATTGCCGGTTCCGACCCTCGAGGCAAGCCAGACCGGAGAGGAAGCCGTGCAAGGACCGGGCCGCCATGACCGGCGTGCCATGCGTCTCAGGGAACCAGCAGTTGCAGTCGTCGGACGCCGTTTTCAAGCCCCCAGCACGCGCTGCACCTGCACCAGGCATGCCTCAAAACCCGTCAGATCGCGCATTTCCTGACCGGCAGTCACGGCCCGCGCCACCACGGTCCCGCCCGACTGCACGATCGCCGCGGCGATCATCAGGTTCTCCGCGAGGCCGAAGTCCTCCACATCCACATCGGGCCCGTCCGCATCCGGCAGGCCGATCCGCAGCGCCCTATAGGCATCCGCCCGCGCCTTATAGGCCCCCGCGATATTGCTGTAGCCCAGCACGGGCCGCCCGAGCGCGCGCATGAATCCCACCTCGAACGCCGTGCCGCTGTCCATCGACACGCCGCGGAACGGCGTCAGGTTGGCGACCAGCGCATCGCACGTGCGCATCAGCGCCTCGTTGGCCGCCGAGATGCGGGCAGCCTGCTCGTGCTTTGCGAGCCCCGCGAGATCGAGGATGGCGTCGAGCGGAAAGGCGCCCTCGCACCCGTGCGTCCGGCACAACGCTACCTTCGCCTGTCCCACGGCAAGGGCATCGGGCAGAAACACTTCGGGGCCGGCGAGGTAGATGCGAGGGCGTTGCGACATGGCCTGAGATTAATCGTACGGATGCGGTTTCGCCATGGACCTTCAGCTTCCGCCAATCAGAATCCCAGCCGCGAGCACCAGCGCGCCCCCGAGCACGACCTGGAAGGCGGCGCGCAGGAACGGCGTCTCCATGTATCGGTTTTGAATCCACGCGATTGCCCACAATTCGATGAACACGACGATGCCGGCGATGGTGGTGGCAGTCCAGAAATGCGGGATGAGATAGGGGAGCGCGTGTCCCAATCCGCCGATCGCTGTCATGACTCCTGAAGCCAACCCGCGTTTCACCGGTGAACCTCGCCCCGAGATGACGCCGTCATCGTGCGCAGCCTCGGTGAATCCCATGGAGATCCCGGCACCGACCGACGCGGCGAGCCCCACCAGAAATGTGGTCCAGGTATTCTGCGTGGCGAACGCGGTCGCAAAGATCGGCGCCAAGGTCGAGACGGACCCGTCCATCAGCCCCGCGAGACCCGGCTGCACCCACGTCAGCACGAACTGGCGGCGCGCCTTGCCGCGTTCATCCTGCCGCACATCCTCCGGGAGGTTGATGGCTTCGAGATTTTCGGCGCGCTTCTGGTGCTGGCGCTCTGCGGCGGCGAGATCGCCGAGAAGCCGGCGCGTGCCGGGATCGGTGCTGGCCTGCGCGGCCTCGACATAGAACGCGGCAGCCTCGTCCTCCATCCGCGCCGCTTCCTGGCGGATGCGATCGAGGCCGAGGTTCTCCACAAGCCAGACCGGGCGGCGCGAATAGTAGCCGGCGACGTGCTCGCGCCGGATGACGGGGATCACCCGGCCGAACCGGGACTCATACGCGGCAATGAGACGGCGGCGATGCTCGTTCTCCTCGGCAGCCATGCCATCGAAGATGGCCGCGGTGGCCGGAAAGTCGGCCCGCAGGCGTTCGGCGTAGGTGGCGTAGATGCGTCCGTCGTCTTCTTCAGACGAGATGGCGAGGGCCAGGACTTCGGCCTCGGAAAGATCGGAGAAGCGGCGTCGACTGCCGAAACCGGGGATCATGGCCATTCCTATCTTAGAATAATTCCAATCTAGGAATAGACCGGCTGCTCCGGGATCGCAACTCGCGTGCGACGCCATTCCCGGAACGATTAGAAGCATGGGGGAATCTAGGGTGTTCGAGCGATTCAAGGAAAGTCGAGAACACCGCAGAGCGCGATCGCCTCATATGGAAGCAATACGACTGTCATATGAGGCGTGAAATCGGGAGGGCGCCTCTGATGAGGCGAAGTGATCCAATCCGAAGCGACCCCGCTCTGGTTCATGCAACGATCGCAACAGGCTGTTATCCTGAACCCGATGCGTCGACGGGCGTTTCTGCCCCGTGCCACAGCAAGGATGTCCCCGCCGATGCAACTCGTCCCCAAAAGCTTCTTTCTGACCCACGGTATCGGCGTTCACCGCGAGCGCTTGACCGCCTTCGAACTGGCGCTGCGCGATGCCGACATCGAGCAGCAGAACCTGGTCAGCATCTCATCCATCCTGCCGCCCAACTGCACGGAGATGGACCGGCAGAGCGGCGCCGCCACGCTGCAACCGGGCGAGATCACGTTCTCCGTCTTGGCCCGCACGGAAACCAACGAGCCAGGCCGCCGCGTGCATTCCAGCATCGGCCTGGCGCGCCCGTCGGATCCCTCGATGTACGGCTACATTTCCGAGCACCACGGCTACGGCATGACGCGCGAGCAGAGCGGCGACTACGCCGAGGACCTGGCGGCCTCCATGCTGGCCTCCACGCTCGGCATCGACTTCGATCCCGACGCCGCCTGGAACGAGCGCAAGCGCGTCTATGAAACGAGCAGCCTCATCATCGGCAGCACGTCCATCACGGCCTATGCCGAAGGCGACGAAGGCGGCCGCTGGACCTGCGCCGTCGCTGCGGCCGTCTTCCGCTTCGCGTGACCGGCGACGCGGCGTCATGCAGATGCCCGCGCCCCAGTCTCAACGTCATGGCCGCGCAGGCGGCCATCCACGCTCAGGACACGGGGTTCTGCCAACGCCTGAAAGCTGCAAACGTTACGCGCCGTGCGCCACCGCCACGGCCATCGCCGCAACCGACCGCGTCGCTCCGAACCTCGCCTCGAACTTCTCGCGCAGCACCCGGTCCACGTCATCGAACCGTGCCGCGCATCCCAGACCCGCGAGGCTCGTCACGCCGTGCTCGCGCACGCCGCACGGCACGATGCCGTCGAAGTGCGCCAGGTCCGGATCGACGTTGATCGACAGCCCGTGCTGGCTGATCCAGCGGCGCAGCCTGAGCCCGATCGCGGCAATCTTCTCTCTGCGCCCCGCGCCCTTGTCCGGGCGATCCACCCACACGCCGACCTGGCCGGCGTGCGTGCCGGCCGGGACGCCGAAAGCCGCCAGCGTGTCGATCGTCCACCCCTCCAGCGCCGACACGAACGCCCGCACGTCGCCGGTTCGCTTGCCGACATCCAGCATCACGTAGACGATGCGCTGGCCCGGCCCGTGATAGGTGAACTGCCCGCCGCGCCCGCTCCGATGCACGGGAAACCGGTCCGGCATGAGGAGGTCTTCGCGCCGCGCGCTGGTGCCCGCCGTATAGAGCGGCGGATGCTCCAGCAGCCACACGAGCTCCGGCGCGAGCCCCGCCGCAATGGCCTCGGTGCGCTCTTGCATGGCCTTCACCGCCGCGTCGTAGTCCACCGGCCCGTCCGTCACGAGCCAGTCGACGGGCGCCTCTGCTGCCGATGATCGCAAACTGCGCATGCGCGGCCTTGCTGGTCCTTAAGCCGGGCCGCCACGAACGGCAAACCCTTGCCATCATAGCGCTTCCGGCGCGCTTCCGGGACCCCGCCGCCCACCACGGCGCGCATGCCCGGATTGCGCGCCCATGTCCTCGTCCGTTTGGCTTGTTTGCCCAGGCCCGGTCTGCTAGAGAGACGCCGGCTTTCCGGTCGGCTCGCGGTCGTGGCGGAATTGGTAGACGCACCAGCTTGAGGGGTTGGCGCCGCAAGGCGTGGAGGTTCGAGTCCTCTCGACCGCACCAGGACTCTCTAAC